>CAYOHX010000232.1:0-6632 GCA_964403875.1 uncultured Anaerolinea sp.
GGGGGGGACCCCGGGGCCGGCGGGGCGGGCGGGGGCGGGGTGGTGGTGGGAATGCCAGCGCCAGGCGTGGCGGTGGCTGCGCCTGCCACCTGAGTCATCAATACCTGCAGGGTTTGGGCGGCTTGCGTGCCTGGGACGTTTGCAGGTGCGGAAGGGGTGGAATTGGTTGGCAGGTTGCAGGCTACCAGCGTCAAGACTGCCAGAATGGATGCGATTATCGAGCTTGTAGAGCGCTTCATACGTTCGTTCTCCTCACAAAATTATCCCTCGCGACTGCTCAGAGGGCGGATTGAGCCATCTCTCCACAACGGGTGAGCAGCCACTTTCATTCTATATAACGAACAATTCTTCGATTAGTTCCCAGGATTAGCGCGATCGGTGCTCTGTGGCTCTTTCGGAATGGGTATGACAGGTTGGCAGGTTTGATTCCGCCGATTCCCACCGAGCTTTGTCTACCCCGTGGCGACTAATCATCTATAATCATATCATGACCCGGTATTTGCTGCTCATTCCGACCACGTCTTGCCAGGCGAGCTGCTCGTACTGCTTTGGGCCGCGTTTTGGGCAACCGGTGATGGGCGGTAACGTCGTGGATGGAGTGGCGCGGTGGCTGGAGGCCTGGCCGAGAGAAGAAGCCTCGCGGGTAATTTTTCATGGGGGCGAACCATTGCTGGCGGGGATGAGATGGTATCGTGAAAATTTGCCCCGGCTACGACATAGTCGGGAGCAGGGGGTGAGTCTTTCGGCGCAGTCGAACTTGTGGGCGTTGGATGAGGATTTTTGTGGTCTCTTCAAAGAATTCGACGTAAGCCTGGGCACCAGCCTGGATGGGCCGGAGGAGATCAACGATGCTCAACGCGGAAAGGGGTATTTCCGGCGGACGATGGCGGGGATTGATCTGGCGCGGAAGGCTGGGTTGAAATTGGGATGTATCGTCACTTTCACGGCGCTATCTTTGCCGCGCTGGCGAGAGGTGGTGGAATTTTTCAAGCATGAAGGGCTGGTTTTTTCGATCCACGCGGCGCTTCCCGGTCTTAGCGCCAGTCCAGGTCAGTCTTTCCAATGGGCGGTGTCTTCCGCCGAGTATGGGGAATTTCTGGTGGAGTTGCTCCAGATGTACTTGGGCTACCTGGATGATATGCGCATTACAACGCTAGATGCAATGTGTCGGAGCGTCACGGCGGGCATGGGGGGCGTCTGCGCTTTTGGCGATTGCCTGGGCCATTATCTGGCGGTGGGGCCAGATGGGGGAATTTATCCCTGCCAGCGTTTTGTGGGTGTGGATAATTTTAGGTTGGGCAGCGTTCTTGAAGTTGATTCGATTCATCGTTCGGCGGGCTGGCGGAGGCTGGCGGAACGGCAAGAGCGAATTCGAGAAGATTGCGCGGACTGTGACTTTCTGGATATCTGCCTAGGGGGCTGTCCTTACGACGCGTTGTCCGCGGGAATGCTGCGCGACCCGCTGTGCGGGAGCTACCTGCGCTTATTCGGCGAGGTGGTGAACCGAGGGGTAGAAGCGGTGCTGGCGGATGAGAATTTAGGGCTAATGGGGGAAGATCGCCAGGGGCAAGGAGGAATGGTCCGCCTGCTGCGTGGTCAGCGTTAGAGCCGGTAGACGTGATACTTGTTTTGGCAGGGGCTGCCCCAGGTCGCGTAGATCACCCGCTCGGTTAAATCCATGATCAAGGCGGTGATGGTTTTTTCCCGATCAAAAGGCTGTTCCGTATCCACGGCATGGTTGCAGATCGAATCCTGGAAGTTGATGTGATCGCGTTGGATGGTCTGGAGGGATTCGATGGTATGCAGGCGGGTGAGTCCGAGGAGACGTTTGGCGCGGAAGTAGCGCACTCGGGTGGCGATCAACTCGTCGGGTTCGCTTTCAATTTCCATCATGTTGGCCGAAAGGTAATGGTTGGTGTGCGCCAAAGCGCCATCCTCGGAGCCAATCACGGCGAAGCGCCGAGCGGAAACTTCAACATTGTATAATTCACCGCTCTCGTGGGCGATGAGGTGGTTGTACCCGGCAGCGCGTTGTGGGGAGAGCGCGGAGCGGATGGCGTCGTCGGGGCTGCGGGCGGCCAGGGCGGCGCGCGAGACGATGACGCGCGGGGTGCCGATGCGTGAGTCAGTGGGGTAGACAGAGTCGCAGGCCTGCGCGATGCCTTCGGCGTTGAAGCCAATGTTTGGCAAGAGCGCGCCATACGTCATTGCCAGGAAAGGAGGGTCGTTTTCAGGCGTGGCATGCAGAATGACCAGGTCGGGCTCGTCTTCGGGCAGCCAATCTTCGTTATGCGCCAGGAGGACGTGACCATTGGCGCTGCGCTCGGGGGCCACGGCCATGCTGGTACATTTGGTCAGATGGAGGGCATCCATCGTCACAGCTTCCATGGCGTTTACAACGGCAATGTCGTCAAAGGAGGCGTTGGCTCCCTCGGCTATGCCTTGCAGCTCATCTACAAAATCAGGGAAGCGTTCTTCGGCGAAGGGGATGTACTTGCGAGATTGAGTCTGGGCGCCTTCCCAGGTCAGGTTGAGACGCTCGTAGGCATCGGCGAGAAGCTGGTTGGCATTGGCGATGCTGTGATGGATCTGGTCGCGGCAGGCTTCGCCAATTTGCTGGCCCATCTGGCGGTGCGAGCCATAGATGCGGATGAGGGGAATAGGAGGGTTAGTCATAGAGCGCTCGTAAAAAGAAACGACGAGAGAGATTGATTATGAAGCGAGTCATCGAGTATCTTGTCCTTTATTTTAATCGCAAGGGTAAGTTTTCCGCAAACACAAAACAGGAGGGGCCTTTAGCGCGCTCTGAGCATCTTCCAAAAAAGCGAATTCCAATCCTTGACGCATACGAGGCTTGAGTTACAATACAGGTACGTATGGGGCGATGGCGGAATTGGCAGACGCAGCGGACTTAAAATCCGCCGGCCGTGAGGCCTTGTGGGTTCAAGTCCCACTCGCCCTACTCCCAAAGAGGATGCGACTTTCCGCGCATCCTCTTTGTATTTGCCGTAGAGCGCTCTTTTTTATGGCGCTGGGATGATGTAGATCATCGTGGGGAGCAGCGGGAAGAATTTTGGCTTACATTCATCCGGTGGATCCCCGATATAGGTCGGGTTGAGCGATACGGCTCCTTCGACGAACATGGAACCATTCCAATCGTAGTATTTCACCTCGCGGTTGCAAGGGCAGCAGTTGGGTTCGCCATAAAGGTACACAGCCTGGTCAGTCTTGATCGAGTTGCCGGTCTTTTCCCAGGTTCCCTGGGTTAAACCTACAGCCAGAACTTGCTGGGCGGTGGTGCCATTCCACATGTACAACTGAAGGTCGAGATATGCGCCCGAGCCAGTACTGCGCAGCGGCACGACGACGAGTTGATGACAATCGCCGAATTTTTGCAGACCCAGGCCGTCGAGCTCAATTTGACGGATCATGGGATCGCCGCCCTCCAGCGACCAGACTGTGATCCACTCGCCAGCTTTCCAAAGGTCGAGGTATACCGATCGACCTTGCGAGCCGCGATCTTCCAGGCGGAAGCGGTGGTAGATGGTGGGATAGGTGCAGTTCATAACCACGCCATCACCGGGAATGCCGGGCGTGGGCGTGGGAGATGGTGTGACGGTGGGAGGTTGGCCGGGGTCCGCGTCGACATTGTCGTTCAATCCATCGCCGTCGGTGTCTTTATTCGATGGGCTGGTGCCGAGGGTGTGCACCTCGTGCCCATCAGGCAGCGTATCGCCATCGCTATCCATGTTTTTGGGATTGGTGCCAAAAACGTTGACTTCTTCTCCATCGGCAAGACCATCCGAGTCGGTGTCGGGGTTGGCGGGGTTTGTTCCAAGGGACGCTTCCTGGCTGTTGGTCAGGCCGTCATTATCATCGTCATTCAGGGCAGACAAGGTGGCGGCGGCCACGGTAGCCAGCGCGGCTTGCTCGCGAACCTGCGCTTCTACCGTTTGAACCATAGATAGGGCCGTAGCGGTTTGTTGGGCTTTGATTTGATTCTGGGCGGTGAACAAGAGTACAACCGCGGTGATCGCCAGAACGCACAGGGTCATCAAGATGGGCAGCAGCCACAATGGGAAAATGGCTCTGCTGACCATTTCACCGGATAGGGTTTGTGGCTCGCCCGCGGATGGAGACACCTGGACGGTGAAGGGGTGAACTTGTTCGCCGCCAAGCAGCTTGCGGTGACGCGGGCGCATGGTGAAGCCGACTTCTACCGCTTGCCCAGAAGCTACTTTGGCCTGTCGGGTGGCTGGGGCAAAGGTTACCTCATCGGCGCGATCCGCGAAGATGAGCGCAAAGGTTTCGGGTCGGTTGCCCGCGTTTTCAATTCTGAGTCGAGCAATGGATTTCGATTTGACCCGTTGGGGGCGTAACTCGCAGCGGAACTGCTGGTAACTGCCGACGGTGAGGTTAATGGTCACTTCGACAAGCTGACCAGGGTTTTCCTGCGAGGTGACCCGCAGCTTGGGAACATAGGAGCCGCTGGGACTCTGGGTGGAACGCGGCGGGCGAACGGTGACCTGGGCGGCGCGTTGCTCACCCGGTAGCAATTGAATGGGAGCGGGTAGTTGTACCCATGTGGGGGGCAGGCCGGTGAGTTGGATGGTGAAGTGGTCTACGAGGGGACCCTGATTGAGGAGAGTGAAGGTGAGCGTGCCAGAACCGCCTGGCTCGACCGAAAGGGCGGGGTTTTCGACGAAAACCGCCACGCGGCCTTCGCCGGTTGAGGCGTGGATATCGTTGGTCTCGACCTGGGTGCCATCTCGGCGGAGGATGGAGGAACGTTGTAGGGGGGCTGCGGCGGCGGGGATGAGGCGCAGATAAGTGTCGCCGATGAGCAAAAGGTTTTCGGGAGTCCACACTTCCGGCACACCGGGTAGTAAGCGGGCCGTGCCGAGGAATGTGCCGTTGGTGGAATTCAGATCGGTGACGCGGTACTGACCGTTGCTTCCCTCAATGCGCACATGCTGGCGCGAGGCCTTATTATCCTCCAGAGGGATGGTGGCGGAGCGGTCGCGACCAACCACGGACTGGCCCGGTTGGAGGGGAACATGGTGGGAGGTTTGGTCTTTGAGGATGACCTGGACGCGATCGACGTTGGTTGTTTCGGGCGCGCCCAAATCGGCCATCAGAGACGGGCCGCGGTCGATCATGGATTGTTGGTATTGAGTGGCCAATGATTCGGTAGGACCGATGGCGGTCGGGGCGCTGCCTACTGGAGCCGCGGCGGGGATGAGTGTCTCGAGACCTTTGGCCAATTCGGCGGCGCTGGCAGGGCGTTGGGTGGGGTCTTTGGATAACGCGCTGAGAATGAACTTTTCGAGCGCAGGAGGAAGGTCGGGGCGGATTGATGATGGTGCGGGGGGAGTTTCCTTGGTGTGGTAACGAATGGCTTCCGAGAGGGTACGAGCAGGAAAGGGCAGATGGGCGGTGGCTAATTCATACAGCAAGACGCCTAATGAATACACGTCGGAGCGTGCATCGAGGTTTTCGCCCATAGCCTGTTCGGGGGACATATAGGCGGGGGTGCCCATGCTGGTGCCGTCCTGCGTGATTCCGGCCTGACCGACGAGTTTGGCCAGGCCCAGGTCGGTGATGACCGGGCGGTAGGGGAGGGAATCGCTGGGCTCGGGGCGCAACATGATGTTGGCGGGCTTGATGTCGCGATGCAAGACGCCGTGTTTATGCGCATAGTCGAGAGCGAGGGCTACCTGGCGAAGCAGTTCCAGGGCCTCATCCAAACGGATCCATTTCTTTTGGGAACGCAGGTCGGTGAGCAGCTTGCCGAGGTTGTCGCCGGGGATGAACTCCATAACGATATACAGCGCATCTTGCGTCTGGCCGAAGTCGAATACCTGTACGACGGAAGGGTGGTTGAAACGGGCGGCGGTGCGGGCTTCTTGCAAAAAGCGCTCACGAAAATCGGGCTGGCGGACAAATTGGGCGTGCATAATCTTGACGGCAACATCGCGTTGCAGAGTGATATCACGGCCTTTGTAGACCGCGCCCATGCCGCCTTCGCCCAGCAGTTTATTGAGCTGATACCGTCCAAGTGTCCTACCAACCATATCTGTCATGCGAATGCTCCATTCGGAAAAGTGCGGCGCGTGGAGGCGCAACCAGAGGAGAGCCTAGAAGAAGGCGAGTCACGCGAACTCCAGTGTGTATGTAGTATATGCTGGTTTGTGGTTGTTAATCAACTGTTCCACCAGGGTTCGATTCACCTGCGCTGCTTTTAGCGGTATGCGCACCAGGAAGGCGTGCGGTTCCAGGTTTTTGGAGGTGTCGTCGATTTCGGGAGCAACGCCGGTGTAGATTTCCAGGATGCGTGCGAGGGCCCAGCGAGTTCCCAGGCGAGCGTAGATGGCGTGCGCTTCGCGAAGGAGCCGACGGCGTTTTTCCTCGGTCCAAGAGGCATCCAGTGGAATCTCGAACCAGTTGGCCAACCAGGGCAGGAATCCGGGCGGGGCTGAGTCGGGTGAGAGGAAGAGGTCGAAGTTGTCGATGGTCCATTCAATGGGTGTAGAGGTAGCCTCAAAGATTCCCAGGAAGCGGGCCATGAAATCTGTGTGATAGATATCGGGCAGGTACTGGATGAGGCGAGTGCTGCGCAGATCCATTCCGGT
>CAYOHX010000233.1:0-6624 GCA_964403875.1 uncultured Anaerolinea sp.
GCGTGCTTCGCACGCGCAACAACCTCAAAATCGCTTCCCTTCCGAATTTTCGGACAGGTAATTAGGGTTTTGAAGAAGAGGCTATAAACGCTTTACGGCTTGACCGTTAGCGTTTGCGGAGGCAGTTCGCCCTGCACCTCGGGGTTATAGTAATCATAAGCGCTGCTGGCGGGCGTTTGCACGCGCAGTGGGAAACGCGCCCGCAAGCGGAAGTTGAACTCCAGGGGCTTGCCCTCGCTCAGGTTGGTCAGGTACAAGATAATCTGCCGCCCGGTCAGCTCGTAACGCTCGACTTTGGCAAAAGCATAATCGGCGGGTGTATCGTTGTAATAGGTCACCAGGGCTTGTAAATCCTCGGCTTCCACGGTGAAGCCCGGCGGCAGGCCCAGATCAATCAAAGCCGATTCCACCTTGCCGCCCGGTTGGTTGAGGCTGATCTTGACATTCACGTTGACGGTGTCGTTCACCGCCAACTCGGCCCGGTCATACCCCACATCGATGGTCAATAGTTCCTCGGTGGGAACTAAGTCGGGGTACAGGGCCAAATCTTGCCAGGGCAGGTAATACCCGCTGCTGACCTGGAACATGAGATTGCCTTCGCCTTGCGAAGTGATCTCTACCACATTCTCGCCGCCAGGATTGATATCGTCAAAACTGACCTGCTGGACCACATCGAAGTTCTCGGGAGTGACCTGGATGGAGCGCATCTGCCCACCATTGAGGGTGATGGTCACCTCTGCATTGGTCTTCTCGCCACCAGAAATGACCGACTGGAGCAGGGCTTTGAGAGTCAACACGGTGGCCTGGGTGGAATGCCAGGTGCCGAAGCTGTCCTTTTGGCCCACCAGGTAAGCCAGAGCCGCATTCGCCACGTCGGCATGCTCGCCCGAGCGCAGCAGGGCGTAGGCCGCCAGGGCGGTGGTCTCGATGCTACCGGTCTGGCCCTCGCTGCCCATAAAAGTGGCCACTCCGCTGGGCCAGGTGACACCGCTGCCTTGCGGCGCTGCCATGCCGGCCAATTTGTCCAGTACTGCGCTGGTCCCTGCGCTGATCTGCTGGCCCTCGGCCAAATCCGTGGCCACCAGGGCATTGGCGACCAGGGCTACCACGTAGGGGTCATCAGCCTGCCCCTGGAACTCGCGCACGTACTCCACGCCTTTTTGCGTGGCAGCTTCATCGGCAAATCCGGCATCCACCAGACTCCACACGATATAAGCCGTGACCGGGAGGCGATCGTTGCCCAACGATGACCAGGTGTTCTCGTGCACCAGGCCGCGGTCATTTTCCCACGAGCCGTCGGCGGCCTGCTGGGCCATCAACCAATCGGCGGCGCGGCGGATGAAGGCCTCGTCCACGGGGTGCACGCGAGCCATGTCGCTGAACTCTTGCAAGCCGTAGGCGGTCAACATGCGGTCGGCGGGGGCATCGCCAAACAGGGAGAAGCCGCCACCCGCCACCTCGAAGGTGGTCAGCCGTTGATAACCCAGGTTGATGTACTCCTCGGCTTTCATTTGCGCTTCCGGCGCGGCCTGATTGGTGCTGTTCAAGTAATCCAGCACGAGCACGTTGGGATAGGTACTGGAGGAGGTTTGCTCGAAGCAGCCGTTGGGCATTCGCAGGATGCTATCCAGGCCTTCCACCACCTGGCTGAACACACCGGGATAAATCTTGACGTTGAGGGTCTGCGTACCCGGAATGGCCTCCGTGGGGATCAGTACCGTCTGGCGCACGCTCTGGCCGGGTTCCAGGCGATCAGAGACGGTGGCGCGAATTTGCTTGCCGTCCGGGTAGACCTGGACTTGCTTACGGATGGCATCCGACATCTGGCTGCCCCAGGCCGTGACCTGGAAGGGCTGCGAGCCAAACTGAACAGCTTTGATACGGAAGTAAGCCACCGTGATCTCATTAGCGCCAATTTCCAACTCTTGCACGGGCTCGCCAAGCAGTTCGAACCAGTCGGATTGCTCCAACTCGAGCCGCACCGACTGCGGCACGCTGAGATAATTGAACACACCCACCGGGATGGCTACCTCGTCGCCCACCGTGAGCGAGAGGGGCAGGTCCAGGTCAATGAAGAAATCCTGGAAGACACGCAGGGGCGCGTCCACCGACCCCAACCGCCCATCCAGGCTGGAAGCCAGGGCCGTGATGCGCCAGGTGGTGATGCTGTCGGCCACGGGCACGTCCACGCTCAGGGAGCCATCGGGGTTGGTGACCAGGTCGGGCAACCACAACATGGTCTCAGGGAAATACTGGCGCAGGCGGGGAGGTTCGGCGGTGACCGACATATCCGAAGGGGCGCCGAGGTTTGCGGCCGAATCCATTGCGCCAGCCGCTGCCTGGGGGGCCATCACGGGCATGGCTTCTTCCACAATCATGCCGCCTTTTTGCAGCGCCATCAACTCAGGCCCCGCGTTGAACGTTCGCGCGCTTCCAACAGTAGCCATGCCTGCCGCGGGAAGCAGGCCAAAGAGGATGAAGAAGGCCAGCGGCAGTCCAGCCACGGCGACCAGTGGGCGCTTCGCCCAGGCATACCCGGCCACGCGCACCCACATGGCTAACATCACCGCCAAAAAGGCGACCAAACCGGCAATGAGAACGGCATCCGACGGAGAGGTGTTGGCGCGGCTCGCCGAAAGGCCCAGCATTGCCAGGGCAGTGGTCAAGCCGACCAACAGCAGGAGGATTGCACCCAGACCGGCATCTTTGCGGGCCACAGCCACCCCGATCAGAGTCAGGAATCCAGCGACTGTGAACAGCGCCAACAGCGGAAGCACCCATCCTGCGCCGTAGGTCATCCATTCGAAGAACGAACCCAGTTTTTCCAGGAATGTGGTCCCCCACAGCGGTAGCAGTTGGATGACCAACAGGACAAAGGACAGCACGCCAATGGCCGTGAGCAGGCTGCGGCCAAAGCGCTTCTCGCGCCACAACCCCACCACCACCAGCGCGATGAACGCTACCGCCAGCAGCAAGAAAGCAACGTAAGAAACCAGGGAAGCTCCCTTGAAGAACTGGCTCTGGATTTGCAAGGCGCGTTGATAAGCCACCTCGTGCGAGTTTACCAGCACCCCCGCCCCACCACCAGCCCGCAGGGCATTAGCCAGGGCAGCCTGGGCCGCGCCATCAACTGCGTCCCGCAACTGCGGGTCCTCGACCGGCACGGTCCCCTCCACCAGTTCCGGCACACTGAACCCGTGCAGGTCATACTTGGGAACCAGTAACTCCTGCTCCAGCATGAAGTACAGCTTGGCGAAGCCGGGGTCCTGCTCGGCCAGGGCAAACACGGATTCGTCGACAATGGCTAATCCCAGCGCGGATTGGACCCCCGCGCCGTCTTGCCCACTGACCAGTATGTTCAGAATGGCCGAATCTCCAGGCAGGTAAACTTCTTTATCCGGGGTGATGTCCACATTCAAATCGCTGGCCCGGTCGACCACCACCAGACGCCTGTCGCGCACGATTTCACCGGAAGGTAGAATTTTGTACGCATTCAATTCCAGCGTACCGAACAAGTCGGGAGTCAGGTCCACGGCCACTTGGGCCTGGTTGCTTTCCGGCTTCACGCTGCGCGTGCTCACCGTCTGTCCCTCGCGGATAATGTCAAGGTAGACGTTGCCCGCCGATTCGGAGGTCAGGAGGGTCAGATTCATGGTCTGGCCGACCGTATAGACGGGCCGATCGGGGCGGAGGAGCACGCTCTGTGTGGCATACTCGCCTTCAAAATAAAATTCCTGGGTAACCTGGTTGCCCTGGCGGTCTTCAGCCTGGATGCTAAAACCGTCATACGTACTGGCAGGCACAAAGTGAAACTCGGCCAGCCCATAGGGGCCCGTCTCGATGATCCGCGGCGCGCCCCCATAGTATAAAGATGAGAGGGTCAGCGTACCTTCGGCAGGCGAGCCGTCGGGGTAGCTCAACATGACATAGAGAATGTTTTCCACACCCTGGCGCAGCATGCCTGTCTCGGGAATGGCGTCGATGATCAACGTGTTTTGGGCCACCGGCAGCGACAGATTGGAGGTTTCGGTGTGTTGGGCTTGATCGGTCACGGAAGCTTGCAGGTAGAAGCGCGCCAGCCCGCCTTCCAGGCTGGAGCCTGCCAGATAATCGGGCAGATCGAATTCAAACTTGGCGGAGCCCTGCTCGTCGGTTTGAACCTCCAGGCGGATCAAATCGTTGCGCTGCACGTCAAAGGTATAACCCTCGATCACGACCGCGCTATCGGCCACCGGCTTGCCAAAAAAGTAGTCTGCCTGAAGCGTACCCACCACATGCTGTCCGGGCTGGTAATAGCTGCGATTGGTGGATAGATCCACTTCGAATTTTGGCAGGACGTAATGCTCGACGGTGACGGTTCTCTCAGAGGTGGTGTTGCCCATCACGGCGCTAATCTTGTACGCGCCGCTGTTGACCTCGCCGGCCAACTGAAAATCTGTCCAGGCCGCGCCGTGCTCGGAGGTGGTCACGCTCTGGCGGAAGACCTTATTGCCTTTCGCATCGGCGATGATGATTTCCACGGGCTGCCCGGCAGCGGGAATCAGGTCAAAGGTGCTCAAGGCCAGGGCGCGGATGTGAATGATCTGCCCCGGCTGGTAGAGCGGCTTGTCGGTGCTGAGTAGAACGCGATAATCGCGCTCGAGGGTGACCGACTGCTCCAGGTGGTCGGAGCCCAGACTTGAGCGAGACTCGATGACCAGAATTTGCTCCCCGACCAGGTCAGTGGGCACCGTGAAACTAATCTCTGCCATGCCTTCAGGGCCCAATTTTCCGCTATACAGAGCGCGGGCCTCCCCGCCTTCTGTAGGTTTCAAGGACAAACTGACCTCCGCGCCCGGGAGGGGCGCGCCATCACGGCTGTCACGCGCCAACAGACGCACCGCGGCCTGGCTGCCAGGCACAAAGCGCGTTTGGCCAATGACCAGGGTTTCGTGCTGGCTGAGATTTTGGGGCAGGTGGGCAAAGTGTACAAACGCAAAAATGCCGCCTACCAGGACGGCTATTAAGATAAGCGCGAAAATCAAATTAAACCGGGCTGTGCGGGACATGGGCATCTCCTCTCCTGTGTAGATCCATTTTGCACAGCTTAGACGGTTTGTCAAATAAAATAGTTCCGGCGTAATTACTCAGACAGAGGGGAACACGTCCGAATTTACAGATACCGGACAAACTCAAGGGTATGGCTGGCCTCGTCCAACTGGAAACCCAGTTCTCCGTAGATTTGCGCCGCTTCCGCGCTGTCCCCCCAGGTTTGAATTTGATAGGGGCCGCTGCCATTCTCCTTCAGCCAGGCCGCCGCCGCCTGCACCAGGGCGCGCTGCAAGCCCAGGCCCCTATACTCGGGGGCCACCCCTGGCGCGTCGATCACGCGCAGTTCCTCCGCCCCCTCGCCCTGCCGGTCGGCACGCGTCACTCCCACGGGGCTGCCATCGGGAGCCAGGAGCACAAACATGCCCGCTGGGCGCAGAATGCCCGGATACTTACTCCGCCATTGTTCAATTTGGGAGACGGTCACGGGCTCCAGGTTCTCGGAATGGCCCCACATATCCTGGTAGCAGCGGTTGCAGGCATCGACGAAGATTTGGGTGTCTCCCAAGTCGGCCACGCTGCGCAGCGAGAAGCCTTCTGGCAGTTCCCACTCGGGCAGGGCCAGGTCGGCAGGGGCGTTGAAGAAGCGTGACTCACCTGCTGGCAGAAAGCCGCACGCCACCGCAAAACCCCGCGCCGCTTCATCCGCCGCGCCAAAGTCAGCCATTGCCTGCTGCGCCCCTCTCTGCCGGGCCTCGTCAATCACCTGCTCCAGCAAGGCCCGGCCAACGCCCCGGCGGCGAAAGTCGGGATGCACGCTGGCATTCACATAAACCCGCTTGCCCGTAGAGGGATACAACATGCTCATGCCCACCAGGCGGCCTTCCACCTGAGCGACGAAACGGTCACGATCCAGATCATGCTCGGGCCAGGCCATCAAAGCCCGAGCCTGATCGATCGTGTAGGTTGTGCCCCGAATCGCGTTGATCAGTTCGGCCAGTGCTGGCAAATCCTGTTCCGAATGACAATAGCGAATGAGAGCTTCCATGGGTCAGTTGATCAAAACCGCTTCAATAAAGGCCAGGGGCATGCCGGTTTTCTGCTGAATCTGCTGTGCCGTGAACCCCTGGCTGTGCATGCGCACAAACACGGCTTCCATCTGTTCGCCGATTTCGATTACATGCCGGTCGGGATCGTAGAAGCGCACGACGCGCTGGCCCCAGGGCTGCTCGACGATCTCGTGGACAAAAGCCACATCCTCTTGTTTCAGGCGCTGGAAGAAGGCTTCGATCTCGTCGGTCTCAAAGTACAGCTCGCCGTAATGCGCGCCAAAGACGATTGGAAAGCGCTCCGGCCCACCCATGAGGCCCTGGAAATGATCTTTAAGGTGAATCGCCAGGCCGCCTTCGAAACTAACGTTGACACCCAGATCATGTTGCAGCTTCATGCCCAGCAACCCTTCATAAAAATTCCGTGAGCGCTGGATATCTTCTACAACAAGCAGTGTGGTCATGTATTTAATCATATCATCCCTCCCAGTGAAAAATATAGGGTCATTGGGAATTGGCGTGGTGAGACCCGCATTTTGGGGTGTGA
>CAYOHX010000234.1:0-6557 GCA_964403875.1 uncultured Anaerolinea sp.
CCCAATCGGCTGGGGGAGGGTCGGGTGGGGGACGTTTCGGCGGAGATTGCCAGGGGAACAAAAACACCCCGGATGTTGTTCTCCGGGGTGTTTCTTTGTAAATGATCTTTACGGGCGTACGCGCATTCCGTTGCCGCGCGCGCCAAAGCCGCGCATCATCGTGCCGGGACCGGTTTCGCCGTCCATGTTCGGGCAGCCGCCGCGCCCGCCCATCCGTCCAGCGCCACGCTGGCTCATCCAATCAGCCTGCTCCTGGGTGATGACACCATCGGCAACCATCTGCGTCAGGGCTTCCGTGCGCGCTTCCAGCATCAGCGCCTGGAATTCCTCAACCGTTAAACCTTGCGCTTCAGCGATCTGCCAGGCGGTCACGCCCTCGGCTACTTTCGCTTCCAATTCTTCCACGGTCAGGCCCAGCTTGTCGGCCAACGCCGCGTGCATGTACTCGGACATAGGCGTGTCGCCGCCCATCATCCAGCCGCCACGCCCGCCAAAGCCCTGGGGGGGCTCCGGCGTGGGAGCCTGCGCATTGACAATGCCAACGCCCATGACGAGCGCAGCGCCGATTACAGCCACGAGAGCCAAACTACCCATCAAGAACCATTTTTTCATCACAACCTCCATAAGAGTGATCAGGTTTGTTTTTTCTTACAAACCCAAGGATACCAACCACTTATGAAGATGTTGTGAAGAAAATGCGAGGAATGTGTGCTGGCTTGTGCATTTTTAAGGTAGGGGAAGTTCATCAACTTCCCCTACCTTAAAACGTGGGTGCCTTCTACTCTTCACCCGAAAGGATCTTGACTTTTTGCAGCGGCGACAGGTTGGAATCTTCTACCATCATCGCGCGCAGCTCAAACATCTGATCGCGCAGCGCGGCAGCTTTCTCGAACTCCATCTCCTTGGCGGCCTGTTTCATCTGCCGCTCCAGTTCCGCCACCAGCCGCTGCATCTCGCCGCGTGGCATGATGGCCGTCTTCCGATCCGCCTTATAATCGCCGCGCTTTTCGGCAATCGATTGTTGGCCGCTCAACGTCAAACGCTCGGTGATGTCCCGAATCGTCTTGTGAATGCTCACCGGCTGGATGCCGTGCTCCTCATTATATCGTTGTTGTTTGGCCCGGCGGCGATTGGTCTCATCAATAGCCATCTTCATCGAGTCAGTCATCTTGTCGGCATACATGATCACGCGACCGTTCAGATTGCGCGCCGCCCGCCCGATCGTCTGGATGAGCGCCGTGCCCGAGCGTAGAAAGCCCTCCTTATCCGCGTCCAGAATCGCCACCAGCGATACTTCTGGCAGGTCCAAACCCTCGCGCAGCAGGTTGATGCCCACCAACACATCGAACACGCCCAGGCGCAGGTCGCGCAAGATCGCTACCCGCTCCAGGGTCTCCACCTCGGAATGCAGGTAATGCACCTTGATGCCCAGCTCCATCAGGTATTCGCTTAAGTCTTCAGCCATTCGCTTGGTCAGCGTGGTCACCAACACGCGCTCACCCTGCTCGGTCCGGCGGCGAATCTCGCCCACCAGGTCGTCCACCTGCCCGCGGGTCGGCCGCACTTCCACCTCGGGGTCGATCAGGCCCGTCGGGCGGATGATCTGCTCCGCCACCTGCTCGGCATGTTGCATCTCATACGGTCCCGGCGTCGCGGAAGTATAGACCGTGTAGCCCATGTGCTGCTCGAATTCCTCGAACTTCAACGGGCGGTTATCTAACGCCGAGGGCAGCCGGAAGCCATAATCCGCCAGGACCTGTTTACGCGAGCGGTCGCCATTGAACATGCCTCGCACTTGCGGCACGGTCATGTGCGACTCGTCAATGATCAACAGGTACTCGCTGGGCAAGTAATCGATCAGTGTCCAGGGGGCCGAACCCTCGGGGCGGTGATCCATGTGCCGCGAGTAGTTCTCGATGCCCGAACAGTACCCCACCTCGCGCAGCATTTCCAGATCGTAGTTGGTGCGCTGCTCGATGCGCTGCGCTTCCAGCAGCTTTCCTTCGCGCTTGAAGTAAGCCAGCCGATCAGCCAGCTCGGCCTCGATCTCGGCGATAGCCACCTTCAGACTCTCGTCAGCCGTCACAAAGTGCTTGGCCGGGAACACCGAGATCGCGTTCGGCTCTTCAAAAACCTCTCCCGTAACCGGGTTGAGGTCGATAATCCGCTCCACCTCGTCGCCAAAGAAACTGATGCGGTGAATGCGCTGCTCTTCATAAGCCGGGAAGATCTCCAACGTGTCACCGCGCACACGGAAGGTTCCGGGACGCAACTCCAGGTCGTTGCGCTGATATTGGCTTTCCACCAACAACCTCAGCAGCGCGTTCCGCCGGTAGATGGTCCCTCGCTCCAGGTTGATAATCTTCTTGCCGTACTCTTCCGGATTGCCCAGGCCGTAGATGCAGGAGACCGACGCCACGATGATCACATCCTTGCGCGACATGAGCGCCGTGGTGGCTGCCAGGCGCAGGCGCTCGATCTCCTCGTTGATCTGAGTCTCTTTTTCAATATACAGATCATGCTGCGGAACGTAGGCTTCAGGTTGGTAGTAATCGTAATATGAGACGAAGTATTCCACCGCGTTCTCGGGGAAGAACTCTTTGAACTCAGCATACAGTTGCGCCGCCAGAGTCTTGTTGTGGGCCATGATCAACGCCGGCATCTGCGCCCGCTGGATCAGGTTCGCCATGGTAAAAGTCTTGCCGGTGCCCGTGGCCCCCAACAGCACCTGGTGTCGCAATCCCTGGCGCACACCCTCTACCAATTGTTCAATCGCTTCAGGCTGGTCGCCCATCGGCTGAAACGGCGCTTGTAGTCGGAATTCCATCGCTCAGGCTCCTTTCACTTTCACATCAACTCACCAGAACTGGAAACGTTCTCAATCCTGATGCGGCCTTCCCCCATCCCGGTGAGTAAATCCTCGTAATTACCAGAAAACCTGTTCGATTTTAACCTTGATCGTTATGCTCGTCAATCTTTACTGAGCAGTTCCCGCACAGCTCCGCCCGGAGAAACCTGCCGAGCGCTCATCCGCGCCAACGCCGATTCCAACTGGCCTGGCCGTGCCCCCGCCTGCCAGCGCGCCAGCAGTTCCTCTTGCAGCAAGGTCTCAAACTCGCGGCGCAAGCGGGCCTCGTCGCGTTCCCGCCGCCCGCCGCTCTCACCCAGGTAAGCCTCGTGCGCCCGAATCGCCCCCAAAATTTGCGCGATCCCCTCTCCGCTCACCGCTGAAGCCCGCAGCAAGGGCGGCTTCCACCCGCTTTGGGCGTAACGCTGCTCCCCGATATCTAGCATCGCCTGCAAGGCACGCAGCGTATTTTCCACACCGGGCTGGTCGGCTTTGTTCACCACCAGCACGTCCGCGATCTCCAGAATACCCGCCTTAATGGCCTGGATGTCATCCCCCAACCCCGGCGCGTCCACCACCAACACGGTGTGCGCCAGCCGGACGATATCCACCTCCGACTGCCCCGCGCCGACCGTCTCAATGAGCACCGGGTCATACCCGGCAGCATCCAGCACCTGCACAACCGCTGCCGTAGCGCGCGCCAGCCCGCCCAACGTGCCCCGTGCCGCCATCGAGCGGATAAACACCCCCGTGTCACCGGCCACGTCTTTCATCCGCAAGCGGTCGCCCAACAAGGCCCCGCCGCTAAACGGGCTGGTAGGATCCACCGCCACCACGCCCACTTTGACCGCGCCTTCATTACGGAACCCCAATGCCAGCCGGTTGGCCAGAGAGGATTTTCCCGTACCCGGCGCGCCAGTGATGCCCACCAGGTGGGCCTTGCCCGCCAGAGGAAACAAGCGCTCCAGCGCTTCTCTGCCCTGCGCCGTGTTGTTTTCCACCTGGGTCAGCAGCCGGGCCAGCGCCAGGCGCTCGCCCGCCAGCACCCGCTCCACCAGGTCCATGTTACCCTTCCGCCGTGCCGATTACCGCCGCGCGGATATCCTTGCCGATCTGCTCGGTCGATGCGCCAGGACCATACACCGCGCTCACCCCGGCGGCTTTCAAGGCAGGCACATCCTCTTCGGGGATGATGCCGCCCATGAACACCAGCACATCTTCCTGCCCATTGGCCCGCAGCAGTTCGATCACCCGCGGAGCCAAAGTCAAATGCGCGCCCGAAAGGATCGACAATCCCACCACGTCCACATCTTCTTGTAGGGCGGCTTCGGCTATCATCTCCGGGCTCTGGCGCAGCCCTGTGTAAATTACTTCCATGCCCGCATCACGCAGTGCCTGCGCCACAATTTTTGCGCCCCGGTCGTGACCATCCAGGCCGGGTTTTGCCACCAATACGCGGATTTTGCGTTCAGACATGCCACGCTCCTCTTGTTGTCTTGTCCGTCGTCTTCTTACGCACTCGCTGTCCATTGACCATGCGTAACTCACAGCCATTATAAACCGCCCGCAACCTTTCTGCCCCCCGACATTCATCCCGATTGTAGTGGAAAAGCGTCAGATCGGCGAAAGATTCCCCCTTCGGCTGATTGGCGGTTGCCTTAGCAAGTTCCGCGATTTCCGTAGATACCATTGAAATTTGATAACATCTTGATGCTTCCCGCCTAGTGCGGCGCCGGTGATTGTTATATAATTTTTCTATCAAACGAAGCTTCGCCCAGGAAAGGCCCATCAACATCCTTTCAGGTAGTTTCAAATGGAGAAACAATGATACGCTTAAAAAGCGGCCTGCCATTCTTCATCCTCGGAATCATTTTCATCATGTGCTCCGTCTGCTCCCTGGGTTGGGGAGGGAACGGTGGCGACGATTCATCCAACAACAACACCGACACCTGGAACTGGAACCCCAGCGACTCGGGCTCGGACCAAACCGATTGGGGCGATTGGGACACCGACTCTGATGGCGACGACTCCGGCTCCTGGTGGGATTCCGGCAGCGACTCACAGCCCGATTCATGGGATTGGGGCAGCGATTCCGGCTCAGACTCGAACTCTTGGGATTGGGGCAGCGATTCGGGCGACGACTCGGGATCGTGGGATTGGGGCAGTGACTCCGGCTCCGATTCTGGCTCCTGGGATTGGGGCGGAAGCGACGACTCCGGCAGTTGGGACTCTGGCGGCTGGGACTCGGGTGGTTGGGATTCTGGTGGATCCGATTCTGGATCCTGGTAGGAGGACAGTATGGAATTTGCAGCAGTTTTCTTTTGCCTGGGCGTGATGTTATTGGTCATCGGTGTCATTGCGGTGATCAGCCCGAAAAAGACACCCACCAGCGCGGCTACTTTCCAGCCGCCTGACTTCCAACAACCCGCCGCGCCCGTTCAGCCAGCGCGCCCCGCGCAGCCAGTGGCACAAGCCGCTCCGGCAGCGGCGGCTAAGACCCCGGACCTGAACTGGATCAAGGTCGGCGATCGCATCTCCTTGCCGCACCCGGTAGCCGGGACATTGACCGTATTCGTCTCGGCCAAAGCCACCTATCAGGAGCTGTGGCAAACCCAGCGCGGCCCTCAGGCTCCCTGGGTCCCCACCGGCAGCAACTTCACCGGATATTGGCTCGAAACCAATCGCTTCCTCCTCTCCTGGCAAAATCGCTGTTATATTCTGGATGAGGGCGTGCCCATTTCGGACGCCGACATTCAACGCGACCTGGCCCCCTATGCCCGGCAGTTCGCCCAATCCAACCAGACCGCGGAGGTCTTGTTCGCCTATCCGCCCGCCAGTTGGAAAATGGACGACATCGGCAAATTCCGCATCGCCACGCTGGAAGGCAGCGGCTTGAATGCCCGTCTGGGCGGCGTGGGCCGCTTCATCCATGCCAGCGGCAGCGACAAACGGGCCCTGGTTGTCGAAGATTACGAAGGCGGCAGCGGCCAGGACATGGCCTGGAACGGTTACCTGATCGACCTATCTGAAATCAAACCCGTGGCTTCATAGAGCCTACGTGAACTTCCCTTTCCTGGGGCGTTGGGTCGATGAAGCGACTCAAACCGCCCCAAGAAGAAATCATTTCGAGTTGAATTGTTAGGAGGCATGATGCAAAAGCTCAACCGTGGTTTTCTCATTCCCGCCATCGTCCTGGTGGTCTCGGTCATTCTTGGCCAGGTCGCTGCGTACCTCATCTCTCCCGGCGCTTACGCGACCTATCTGGGCCGCATCCCTGCCATCCTCAGCATGGTGGCATTCTGGGCCCCCATCATGGCCCTCATTGCCGGCTTCTTCATCTGGGCCATTCTGCGGCTGATGGGCTTCACGTCGGTAGATCAACTGCGCCAGGAATCGGTTGAGCAGAACAATCCCGTGCCCGCCATCATTTTCGCCGGAGCGCTCATCGCCAGCATCCTCTTGCTTGCCATTGTCATCCGGCCCTGAGACGTCTGACCATCCTCGTCTCTGCCCGAGTCGTTTTAAACAAAAAGAGGGTGATACCCCCGACTGCCTGGAGCATACGGCAGCCTCGATACACCCTCAATTCTAAAAGGGGCGTAACTGCTCAGAGGGTGAGGAACTTTTCCAAGTTTGAGGTATGTGTAGGGTGCTTTGCGCCTCACGCATACCTCAAATTCGGGTTTCTTCCACTTCTGGCTGAGTAGTT
>CAYOHX010000235.1:0-6498 GCA_964403875.1 uncultured Anaerolinea sp.
GGCCGGAGTCGACGGGAGGGTGGCTTCGATCGGTACGGGCGTGACCGAGAGCTGCGCCGGCGGGGTGAAGGTCGGCTCCAACGTGGACGCGGGTTGGGGGGCGCAGGACGACAATACGAGTAAGCATAAAATCAGAAGGAAATGGTTCTTCAATGGTGTCACCTCAGGATAAGGACGTTCAACCCGTGAATGTAGTTCCACATTCTCGGGTTCCAAAAGGATGCCGCGCCTCCCCCCCTTTACACCCTGAGCGAGCCGCGGAATCCACGGGACGCGTAATACGAGTCCGCGCCGTTATGATACACAAATACATGCTCATAACGCCGGTCGCCGAAGATGGCCCCGCCGTGCTTACGGATTTCGGGTGGCGTCTTCAGCCAGCTCGAGGTTTTCAGGTCGAACGCGCCCAACGTTTGCAGGGTTCGATACTCCGCTTCGGTGAGGAGTTGGATGCCCATTGCTTCGGCCATGCCCAGGGCGGAACCGGCGGGTTTGTGTTCTTTGCGGGCCTCCAGCGCTTCGGGGTCGTAGCACAGACTCCTGCGCCCCGCCGGGCTTTCCGCGGCGCAATCGTAGAAAAGGAATTCGCCGGTGGTTGCATCGCTGCCCACCACGTCCGGTTCGCCGCCGGTGCGCTCCATCTCGCCGAGCGCGGCCAGCCTGGCGGGGTTTGCCTCCAGCCGGGCCCGCACGGCGGCCCACTCCAGGCCCGCATGGCGACGCTGGTTCTTCTCGAAGCGGGCCCGCAGCACCTCCAACAGCGCTTCGCGTTGTTCGGGGGTCAACGCATGATTCGGATGATCAGGATTCATCAGGTCCTCCTCGCTTACGGGCGTTCGTACAAATACACCACGCCCCCATAAAACTCGCGCGTGCGGGTCACTTTCATCCGCGAGTCCAGGGTTTGCGGGACGAGTCCGTTTGGGTCGGTGTACGAGTCATGGCTGTAAACCAGCCAGACGCGCTCCTCCCCACTCACCAGGGAAATCAACGCGGGGATGTCTTCCTCTGTCATCTCCGGTTCCAAGATGGCATCCTTGAACAGGTCTTTGGGGACGCCCTGCCGTTCAATCTCGATCGAATACAGGTCTTCGTACTGCCGGAAATAATAGTTGAAGGGAATGACCGTAAAGTTGGAGTTGAACAACACCAGATCGCCCTTTTCGGCAAACTTGGCCACATACCCGGCGGGGGTGCTCCAATCTTCTTTTTGAAACCACCTGAAATAATCGCCCGCCGAAAAGAGGTTGATCGATCCAAATACCCCGATGGCGATGAAGATGAGAAACCGATTTCTCAATTTGGAGATCCCGGCAGCCAGGAAGATGAATAAGGGGATGGTGACCCAGATCAACGTTCGTTCCGAAAAAATCGGGCGGCGCAGGCTCACCAGCAGCTCGCTAAGGATGGGGATGGCAAATAAACCAGCCAGGAAGAAAAACTGGCTGAGTTTTTTGCGGAAAAACACCGCCCCCAGAAGAAGCAGCACCCCATATAGCCCCCAAACGACCCATGACACCCCCTCTGAAAGCGGCGCGGACGCGTTCACGAAAGAGCGCAGCGACCAGAGAACCGAATCCCAGGTGGGGGCAGGAATCCAAAAGCGCTGGGCGACCCCCGCGGCTTGTTTGACGAAGAAGGGCAGCCAGGGGCTCCACAGGAGGAAGGTGGCGATTTGGGCAACCATCCAGTTGCGCAGAGAGGGCGCAAAAAGCGAAGGCTGGCCCACCGGTTTCTTGAGCCGTTGAGAAAGGATCAGCCCCAGCACGGTGACGTTGGTGGCCACGGGGAAAAGCACGGCGGTATTATGGCTGAACAGGGTAGCCACGCTGAACACGATGAATGCCACCCAGGTCAGGTCGGTCTCGATGGCTTCCAGGTGCAGCCCGCGGTGCCGCGAAAGCCAGGCTCTCCACCCGCTTTGAGGGCGCAGTTGATAGAGAGACCTGGAATGATCCTCCTCGCCGGGGTCAACCTTACCGGCGGCCCGCCAGACACGCGGGTATTGCCGGAACTGGCTGCCCAAGGGCTGGGCAGAGCGCGGGTCGGTGAGCAGGCGCACGAGGGCATAGATGGCCACGGCGGCGTTGAAGGCCAGGAGGGTGTACATGCGCGTTTCCTGGGAGACATAGATGTTGAGTGTTGAAACCGCCAGGAACATTGCCGCCCCCAGGCCGATCATCACCCCGCCCAGACGCTTGCCGATCAGATAAAGGATCGGGATGGTCCCCGCGCCGAAAAGCGCCGACAACAGACGGGCATAGTAGGGCGTATCGCCAAAAGCGCTGACCCAGTAATGGAGCAGCAGGTAATACAGGGGCGGGTGCTGGTCAATCTTGACCACCCATTGGAGCATGTCGGCCACGCTTTGGCTGGCCATCCACACGCTGAAGGTCTCATCCAGCCACATGCTTTTGATGTTCAGTTGCAGGGCACGCAAGAAAAAGCCCATCAAGGTGATCGCGATCACCAACCAGGGCGCAGCATCATCCAGTTCGATATTTTCGTCCATAGTTCACCGGAAGCCGGACAGGAGGCGCGCACGAGACCCGGCTTCCCCTCGAGGGATATTATACCCATCCACTTCGGTTTGGTGGGAAGCTCTTCGTAGGTCGGGTTGAGGGGCATTGGTACGGCATTTGATGGGGCGGCTACCCGCCCCGATACCCGACAGAAATCACCAATCAAAAAGCGCCCTCCATTTCTGGAGGGCGCTCGAACCCCTAACTTACCGCCTTCTTCACCAGCGCGGCGATCTTTTCCTCCACCGCCGGGGTCAACTCGATCAGCGCAAAAGCGGTCGGCCAAAACGAACCCTCGTCCAGGTGCGCTGAGTCATTAAAGCCCAGCGTCGCATAGCGCGAGTCAAACTTATGCGCGCTCTGGAAAAAGCACACGATCTTCCCATCCCTGGCATACGCGGGCATGCCGTACCAGGTTTTCGGCATCAGCTCCGGCGCGACGCTGGTGATGATCTCATGCAGCCGCTGGGCCATGCCGCGCTCCGGCTCCGGCAACTCGGCAATCTTTTCCAGCAAGACGCTCTCTCCCGCCGCCCGGTCTTTTTCGGCGCGCGCTTCCGCTTTCAGCTCTTTCGCGCGCTCCTTCATGGCGGCGCGTTCCTCGGCGGTGAATCCCGCGTTTTGTTTTGTACTCATTCAAATCTCCTTTCCGTTGGGCACTTCATGCTAAAGATGATTCTGTATGGTAAGGGCAATTCATGAATTGACCTTACCATACGGACATACGGCAAGTGGATACCCTGTCATTGTAGAACAAAAATTCTTTACTGTCAAGATCAAAATTATCCAAATTTATCCCTACCCTATTTCCGCTGATTTTGTAGACTGCCCCATAAAAAAGGCGCTTAGGGTCGAACCTTGTCGCCCTAAGCGCCTTTTCTTCAAAAGAGGAGTTCACTCCACGAGATAACTGGAATTACATTCGTTCCAGGTCACCCTCGCCTTGCAAACTAACCCCACACCTTTACCCGGTTGTGCCCCGGCTTCAAGCCTTCGATGGGCCCCACCAGCGGCTTCTCCGGCCTGCGCGCGCCCAGGTAGTCCTGGTCCAGGGTGATGGGCTGGGCCTGGGGGTCGTCGAAGATCGCGTCCACGATGCGCACCGTGCCGAGCGTGGCCGTGGATTCGATTTTCGCTGGAACGTCCAACAATCCCTGGGGAATATCGATCTCCAGGAAGACCTGCGCGCCTTCTTCGGTGATTTTCACGCCGGGGTCAAAGGTCCCGTCGCTGAAGCCGCCCGTTTCGTGGTCACATGCCTCCGCGCCGCGCAGGTAGGCGTTGGCCCGGATATAAGCCGGCTGTTCCACCTTCTTGAACACCTCCAAATCGCCGGGGCCCTGGCTCAACAGCGTTTCGATGAAATGCTCATAGGAGGACGTGTTCGGGTTATACAGGGCCGTGCCGCAGCCGGGAACGCCTTGCACGCCGACAAACAGGTTGTTGCAGAAGCGGTCGTCGCCGCCATAAACCACCGCCGTCCCAGCCACCTGCGTGGTGTGGGGGAAGTGGTAGGGGGTGGAGCGGTCCAGCACCTTGAGCAGGTGCATCTTCCCGCAGCACAGATTGTTCACATACGCCCCGCCCTGGGCGGCATTCTCGAAGTTGAAATCGGACGCGAAGATGTTATTGTCCACCAGGTGCGGTCCGTGGGTGACTTCCACCATCAAGTCGCAGTCATTGTTGTAGTACAGGTTATTGGTCACGCGCACGCCCTGGGCCTGCCAGTCCAGCCAGGTGCCCAGCGTGCAGTTGTGAATGCGGTTGTGGTGGATCTTCACGTCGATGGCGGCGTGCATCTTGATACCGGCGATCTCATAGCCAAAGAATTCGTGCTTGACGGCGATATTGTAAATGTGATTGTTGTAGATCTCGCTGAACACGCCGCCCATGTGGCCCACAATGCCATTTTGTCCGCAGTCGTAAATGACGTTATTGCGGATGACGTGCGAGCCGATCTTTTCCTTGCTCCAACCGATCTGCAGCGCGCGGAAAACCGCTTCCATCTGGTATTGGTAGCCCGGCTTTTGATGCCGCCGCGAGTTGAGGTTGTGGCCGGTGGAGGCCTCTTTGCCAATGCTGATGGCGCTGCACTTGGCGTCGTGGATGATGTTGTTCTCGATGACCCAGCCCTTGCTCCAGTTGGCGCCCAGCAGGCCGGGTTGGTCGGCGGTGGGGGGCGTCCAGGGGCAAGCCGCCTGGGCCATCTCAAACCCGCGCACGGTGATGTAGTTCATCCCCGATTTCAGCGGGTAGAAGCAGCACTTGCGCACGTTGATCTCGACCAGCTCGTGGTTGGGGTCCGCGCCCTGAAAGTTGGCGTAAATGGTGGTGTTGTCATGATCGGTTTCGCAGAACCACTGGTAAATGGTCTGCTCGGGGTGCAGGATCAGCTCGTCGCTCTTGAACCACGGCAGGTTGGTCACCCCGGTGCGCATGACCGGGTTCTTCACCTCGTCCAGCGAATTCGCTTCATAGAACGAAACGCCGTTCAGGTAGACCTCGCCGGGATGGCGGACAACGCCGGGCTTGGACACAAACCAATCGCCGCCCAGGACTTCTTTGTAGGGGTTGTAATCGCCAAAGAAGCTGTTGGGCAGGGTGACTTTCCACACCGTTCCCTCCAGCCGCTCCCAGCCCCGAATGTGCTCAGAGCCTTTAATGACCACCTTTTCGCCTTCGGCGGCTTCAAAGGTGATGCGGCTGATGTTGCTGTAACCACTGTGCTCTGGCTTCACCCACTCGCGATACACGCCTTCGTGGACAACAACTTTGTCGCCCGTCTCCGCCACCTGGGCGGCTTTGGAGATTGTCCGAAATGGGTGGACTTTACTACCTTCGGCCAAATCGCTTCCGGTTACTGCTACGTGAAATTCTTTATTCATGGTATGCCTCCCAGCAGGATTTCAAGGTTTCTTTAAATTGTAACTTCATCTTGCTTTTTAGAGAAAGCAATTTGCTCTTCAATTACCCAACTCTACGGCGTATCAGAAAAACGGGGATCAAAGTTCTGAATTCACCGGCTCAACCGTTTGCAGTCGCCAAGCGCGGCCATCAAAGCGTCTTGTTTAAGAGCGACTATCTCCAATCTTTCTTGAGCAAAGAGAGCATCACCAAATCCACATACCCTTTCTGTTCGCGTTCGTATTCTCTCAAGATTCCTTCTTGCACAAACCCCGCTTTTTTGAGCAGGCCCAAACATCCGGCGTTTTCTGGATCAACAACCGCTTCGATGCGGTTGAGTTGCATGACTGAAAAACCATACGCCAGAACCCGTTCCAAAGCCTCCGTCATGATCCCTTTCTGCCAAAACGCTTTCGCCAGTTTGAAACCAATTTCGGCCCTGGAGTGAGCTGTAACGTGATTGTGAAAGCCGATATCTCCAATATAACTTCCTCCGCCCTTCTCCGTAATGACCCACCGAATCCCTTCTGCCTGGGCAAATATCTTGTTGAACCAGTTGATTTCCCCCAAGGCTTCCGCTTTGCTCTCATAAGGCGCCATGCCGTAATATTTCATTACGGCTTCATCTTGCGTAACTTCCAGTAATGCGCTTACATCCTTCTGCAAAGGCTTTCTGAGTTTCAATCGTGCCGTTTCAATGACCGGGAATTTCTGCTTAATTTCCATAGCACCCTTTTCAAATTAGTAAGTGGTTTTCAACCGCCTAACGACTGGCGTTACTTGCGTTTGAGGCGGGGACGGGGAATCGTTCAGCCAGGCAAATAAAGATCGTCTCTATGGCTGCGTTTTGATCCATAGAGCGGGTCTTACTCCGCCTTCATTGCTTTTTGTAATGGGATGGAGTGTGTTGAATGTTGTTTTTGATATGCCATTCCCTTGAATTCCAATATTCCCATCACCATGAATATAAACAGCCACCTTGTTATTTTTTCCAGGAGTTCGTGTCCACCACCACCAATCAGTAGTTTTGCAGATTTAACAATTGGCGCTCAAAACGGGCAGTGCCGGGGCC
>CAYOHX010000236.1:0-6468 GCA_964403875.1 uncultured Anaerolinea sp.
CGATTTGCGCCATTCTTTGCTTTAACAGGTATAATTCCGCCCATGTTTTCTCGGCCTGCGGACGAATTCCTGCGCGGCGCGCGCGACGAGCTTCCCATTCTGGTGGGCGTAGCCCCGTTTGGGATGATTTACGGCGTGTTGGCGCTGACCGCCGGGTTGAACGCAGCCACGGCCCAGGCCATGTCCTCGGTCGTGTTTGCCGGGTCGGCGCAGTTCATGACCGTGCAGTTGCTGGCGCAAAACACCCCCCTGCTGGTGGTGGCGCTGACCGGCTTTGTCATCAATTTGCGCCACGCCCTGTATAGCGCTTCGGTTGCGCCGTACCTCCGACACCTGCCGGGGCGGTGGAAAGCCTTGTTGGCTTACCTGTTAACCGACGAAGCCTACGCCGTGGTCATCACCCGCTATCAAGGCAAAGAACATCCCGGCCCTACCGATCACTGGTACTTCCTGGGAGCAGGATTAGCCTTGTGGACCACCTGGCAGATCAGCACGGGGGTGGGGATTTTTCTAGGGACGCAGGTTCCAGAAAGTTGGCAGCTCGATTTTGCTCTGCCCTTAACTTTCGTGGCCCTGGTGGTACCGGCGCTCAAGGACCGCGCGGCGCTACTGGCGGCGCTGGCGGGCGGGGTGATGGCGCTGCTGGCATATGGAATGCCGTTCAAACTGGGCTTGATCGTGGCCGCGTTCGTAGGCATCATCGCGGGCATGTTGGGAGAACGCAAATGACCGGCCTGTGGATCACGCTGGTTGTCATCGGCCTGCTGACGTTCCTAACTCGGTTGTCGTTCATCGTGCTGTTTGGACGCTGGCAGCCGCCTGCGTGGTTGCAACGAGCCTTGCGCTTTGTGCCCCCGGCGGTCCTGACGGCGATCATTTTCCCCGAACTGGTGATGCGCGATGGGCAGGTGGCGGTGTGGCCGCCGAACCCGCGCCTGCTGGCAGGCCTGCTGGCGGGATGGGTGGCCTGGCGCACCAAAAGCGCGCTCTTGACCATCCTCAGCGGGATGGTGGCGTTGTATGTGATCCAGTGGGTGATGGGATAAGCACACACGCCACTTTAGAAAAATCAGGCAGGGGCAAAGATAGCAGAGATTCCACCCTCATCCCTGCCTGCTCCCTTCCAGGAAGACGCAGCAGAGTCTACTTCAACCAGTCGGTTAATTCCGTCCAGGCGCGGATTTCCTTGACGACGGGAAAGCGCGGATCGGCAGGCAGGCCTCGAGGATTGAAGCGGCAGGCATCCAGGCCGTAGTTAAACGCGCCTTGAATATCGGATGTGACGCTGTCGCCGATGACCAACACGGCAGATTTTTCGGGGCGGCCCATGCGTTCAAAAGCCACGTCAAAGAAGCCCCGTTCGGGCTTGGCCACGCCAATCTCTTCCGAGATGACCACCACCTCGAAAAACCCCTGGAGGGGTGAGCCTTCCAGGCGCGGGCGCTGCACATCCGCCAGCCCGTTGGTAACCAGCCCCAAGCGGTAATGGGGAGCCAGCGAGCGGATCATCTCCTCGGCCCCTTCAATCAGGTCCGAGCACTTGCCCAGGTTGCGCAGGTAACACCGGCTGAACTGCTCGGGATCGTAGGCAATTCTCAGGCGGTCGAAGAGGCGCTCGAAGCGCCGGGTGCGCAACTGCAGCGAGGTGAGCAGGCCCTGCTCAAACTCCTCCCAAGTGGCGCGATTGACCTCATGGTAGACCGCGGGAGCATTCGCCTGGAAGACCAGGCCCACCTCTTGAAAGGTCATTTCCAACGAGCGGCTTTCCGCCAGAGTGAAATTGAACAATGTATCGTCTACATCAAAGAGCAGCCACTGGTATAGGTGAGTCATCAATTCGCAAATCCTTCCGGAAAGGTGGTTTCATCATCCAGGCAGGCCAGGCGGAGAATATCCTCGCGCCGGTCGGGATAAGCAGCCAGTAAGCGGGCGCGCGTACCGCCCTCGAACATGCTTCCGGTGAAGCCGGGGGCCAGGGTGCAGCCAAACAGAGAGTAGCGCCCGCCTGCGATGGTATGCCCGGCCTGCCATACTCCCGCAGGGATGACAAACTGCGTCTGCTGTCCCGCCAGGGGGTCGCTGCCCATGATCACCTCACGGCTGGAACCATCAGGGAAAAGCAACACCAACCGCAGCGGGTCGCCGCCGTAAAAATGCCAAACTTCGTCGGTGGTCAGGCGATGAAAGCGGGACAGGCTGAGCGGATCGGCGCAGTACAGACCGATCATGGCTGTGCCGATGGGACCGTCGGCGAATTCCTGAGCCGAGCGGTAAGTGCTGACATACAGGGTGCCTTCGACGGGCAGCGGTTGAAGGTGGAAGTGTTCAATCAAAGCCTGGACTTCGGGGTGCATGGCAATCCTCCATGAATCAGATGGAGGCATTATAGACGGGTTTGACCTCTGTCGCAACCAAAGCTGGTAAAATTCGGAGCACATCTCTTCCCGGAGTTTTTATGTCTGAATCTGAATACGTCTTGCGCGTTGCGGCTCAGACCGACATCCCCTTTCTCGTGTTTGGCCGCCATGCCATGTTTGAGGAAATGTTCACCCTGGAAAAGCGGGATTTTGACCCCGCTGAACTGGCCTTGATGGACGCGGTTTTCCAGCAGAGCCTGTTGGCCCAATTGGGCAGCGAGGATTTGCAGGCCTGGGTGGTGGAGACGGAGGGCCAGCCCGTTGCCTGCGCGCTGGTCTTCGTGCTCCGCTCGCTGCCCGCGCCGGGCCGCCTGGACATGCGTCAGCCCAACCTGCAGAACGTCTACGTGCTGCCGGAGCACCGCCACCACGGTCTGGCCAGGCGATTGGTGGAAGCATCCATTGCCTGGTGCCGCGAGCAGGGTTACCGCCGCCTGACATTGAATGCCAGCGAGGCTGGCCGCCCGTTGTACGAATCGATGGGCTTCAAGGCAGGTAACCAGATGGGCTTAAAGCTGTGAGGATAGGCGCGAAGGCACGGGCATGAACCACTGGCTCAACAGCACTCCGGTGCGCTTTGCCATCCTCATGTTTGGGGTCCTGTGTGGCTCCACAGCCGTGTTGATGATCAAGGCAGGCAGTGAACACCCCATGCTGGTGGCAGCCTATCGGCTGTTTGTGGCGGCTCTGGTGCTGACGCCCTTCTTCTTGCGCGAACTGCCGGCCTATCCTGGAAAATACGGCTGGAAACAACTTGGCTGGGTGGCCTTGCCCGCGTTTATGCTGGCAGTGCACTTCATCACCTGGATCATCGGGGCGCGCATGACCCAGGTGGCCAACGCTTCAATGATCGTGAACCTCACTCCCGTGGCCATGCCGTTCTTCTTGATGCTGTTCTACCGCGAGAAGATTGGCCGCCAGGAAGTGGTGGGCACGTTGTTCACGCTGGCAGGGCTGCTGGCCTTGACCGGCTCGAACATCCGCCTGTCCAAAGATACCGCCCTGGGTGATGGTGTTTGCATCGTGTCCATGCTCACCTTCGCGGCTTATATGGCCCTGGGTCGAAAAAACGGCGGACGGTTGGGCCTGTGGCTGTATATGGTTCCGCTGTACTGGATAGCCGGGCTGCTGTGCCTGCTGTGCGCGGTATTCTTTGTCAACCCCATCAAGACCTATGACCTGCGCAACGTGCTGCTGATCCTGGGGTTGGGGATCATTCCCACGGTATTCGGACACACCATCCTGAACTATTCGCTCAAGTTCTTTCGGGGGCAGGTGGTGAGCGTGGCTAATTTGGGGCAGCCCTTTTTTGCCGGTATCGCAGCCTACTTCCTGTTCAAAGAAGAGCCGCGCCCGATGTTTTTCGTGGCAGCGGCTTTGATGATGACCGGGATTTTAATCGTCTTGCAGGCCAACTGGAAAAAGCGCGAGGCCCAGAAAGCCTAACCCGAGAACGCTTCTCCTATCCAGCTAACCGCTCGATGCGCGGACGTGCTGGTCCACGATACCGCCGCTGCCGCCGCGCGCACTGGCCTGGGCGTGGACCTCTTCCGGTGACACTTCCTGGATGGCGGGCGTGACGATGGGGATGAGCAGCATTTGGCCCAGCGCCTCCCCGGCGGGGATTTCCAACGGGTGGGCGAAGGGGTTGACTACCTTGATGAGGATTTCGCCCTGATAGCCCGCGTCAACCACCCCGGAGCCCAACAGGTGGTCACTGCGTCCCTTGGGCTTGAGCAAGCCCACGTACCCTTCGGGGATCTCCAGGGTGATGCCGGTGGGAATAATGGCAACGCTGTGCGGGGGGATGACGGTCACCTCCAGGCTGTAGAGGTCCATGCCAGCGTCTTGGGGATGCTTGCGCGTGGGCAGTTTGGCCTGGGGGCTCAGACGGGCGGCGCGAATGGTGTCCATTCTGTTAGCTGACGTCTCCACCGCGCAGGCGCGGGTCGAGGGCGTCGCGCAAACCATCGCCCAGCAAGTTGAAGCCCAACACCGTGAGCATAATAGCCAGGCCAGGGAAAAAGACCAGATGGGGAGCGTTGAAGATACTGTTGCGCTCCTCGCCCAACATGAGGCCCCATTCGGGGCGGGGCTTTTCGGCGCCCAAACCCAGGAAGGACAGAGCCGCCGCGTCCAAAATGGCCGTAGCGATACCGAGAGTACCCTGGACGATGAGTGGGGTGATGGCATTGGGCAGGATGCGGAAGAAGAGCACGTGCATGCCCGAGCCGCCCAAGGCCCGCGAAGCCTGAACATATTCCAACTCGCGCACTGAAAGGACAGTGGCCCGCACCAGGCGCGCGAACCGAGGAATGGAAACAATGCCGATGGCCAACAGGGCGTTGATGAGACCGGGGCCCAACACAGACACAATGGCGATGGCCAGGAGCAGGCTGGGAAAGGCCATCAACACGTCCATACTGCGCATGAGGACGTTATCCAGCCAGCCACCCGCATAGGCCGCCACCGCGCCGATCAAGCCGCCGATGAGGATGGCAAAGCCGATGGTGATGACGCCGACCTGCAAGGACAGGCGCGAGCCAAAAATGACCCGCGAGAACAGATCGCGGCTGTTGCCGTCGATTCCAAAGATGTGCTCCGGGCGGTCCTGGGGGCAGCCCAGCAGGTGGATGCAGGGGGATTCACGACGATCAACGTTGCGAAGAATTTCGATGGGGTCGTAGGGGGCAATGACCTCGGCGAAGATGGCAATGAGCACCAGTATGCCAAGGATAATCATGCCGGTCTGGGCGGATCGATGTTTGAACAGACGGCGCAGCGCCTCGCGCCCGGGCGACATCCGTTCAAAACGAGCAGGGGTTGCAAGAGAAGCAGCGTTCGTACTCATGAATGGACCGTCCTAATCGAGGCGAATGCGCGGGTCGAGGAAAGCGTAGGAAAAATCGACCAACAAGTTGACAAGAATGAAAATGATAGCAATGATGAGGGTGAATCCCTGGATAACGGGGTAATCGCGAGCCAGGATGGAGGACACCAACATGGTGCCAACCCCAGGCAACGCGAAGACCGTTTCGGTGAGCACCGCGCCCGAAAGCAGCGAACCTGTTTCGATGCCGATAATGGTGACAATCGGGATCATGGCGTTGCGCATGGCATGGTGGGTGATGACTTTCTTGAAGACCAGGCCCTTGGCGCGCGCCGTACGGATGTAGTCGAGGCCCAGCACTTCGAGCAAGCTAGAGCGAGTCATGCGGGCAATGATAGCCATGGGGATGGTGCCCACCGCCACGGAAGGTAGGATGAGGTGTTTCATGCCGTCCCAAACCGCGGCCCAATTGCCGGTGACCAGGGCATTGCTGAGCATGGAGTTGGAAAGGAAATACAGGACGAAGCGAGCCAGGCCGGAGATGTCGCCCAGAGCAAGGTGTTCGGAAATGGGCGTGAGGGCGATGCCAGCGGTGAAGCGTCCCGAAGGGGGCAAGGCAAAAGGCGTGCCTTTGAGCGTAAGAGCGAAGACATAGGCCAACATCAAGCCCAGCCAGAAAACCGGCATGGAAACGCCCACATTGGCCAGGATCATGGTGAATGTGTCGATGATGGTGTTGCGCTTGAGGGCTGAGACGACCCCCAGGAGAATGCCAAACACGGTGGAAAAAATCATCGCGCCAAAGGTCAGTTCGATGGTCAGAGGCAGGCGCTCGGCGATCACATCGGAAACGGGGCGGCCAAAGCGAATGGAGGTTCCCAGGTCACCGCTGAGCATATTGAGCATGTAGCGGCCAAATTGGATGGCAAGATTGTCGTTCAGACCGTAACGCTCTTTGAAGTCGTCGCAGACCTGCTGGGTAGCTTTCTCGCCCAACATGACCTTGCAGGGGTCGCCCGGAATGAGGCGCACAATGATGAATGTAACCAGTAGAATACCTACCAGCACAGGCAGCAATAAGAATAAGCGGCGAACAAGAAACTGCGCCATGATCCTCCAGTTTCCTGATTTGATCAATCCATAGATCAAATGAAGAGCATATATAAACAGATGTAATGGGAAGTCAAGTAGGAGTAACAAAGACTTGTAAGAAGGCTAGGT
>CAYOHX010000237.1:0-6447 GCA_964403875.1 uncultured Anaerolinea sp.
GCGCAACAACCTCAAAATCGCAAACCTCCACAATAATTATTAGGATAGGTTCTTCTTCGGAGACCCTTAGGATCTTAAATTAATCGTCAAGGTAAGTACGCCTGAATGAAGCGCGGGGTGTATTCCTCTGCCAACAGGTCCATGAGGATCACATCGTATTTCTTCGGGCCGATGATGCGTGCCTGGCGGCGGCGGCCAATTTCCTTGAAGCCCACTTTGCGGTAGGAAGCGATGGCGCGTTCATTGAAGGCAAACACACCCAACTCGATACTGTTCAGGTTCAGTAAGTAAAAACCGAACTCCACCAGCAACTGCACGGCCTCAGTACCGTAACCCTTGCCCCAGTACTCCTTTTCGCCGATGAAAATGCCCAGCATGGCGCTGCGGTTGACTGGATCGACGTTGAACAGGACGCTGCGGCCAATCAACTGGTCGGTTGCCAGGTCGAGGATGCCGAAGATGTGCATTTTGGCCTGGATCGCGCCGCGCAGGTCTTCAACAAGTTTTTCCTGGCTGGTGGTGTTGTAGGCTTCATCTCCCAGCGGCAGGGTGACGGCTAAATCGTTCTCCCATTCGGCCATTTTGGCGGCATCATCCAGGCTGAGAGGAGAGAGGTAACACCGGGAACCGGCGAGTTTCTTGTAGTGGGTGGTCATATTTTCTAAAGCACGCAAATGGATGTTGCGCTGGTGATGCGCAGGAGTGTAGACGGGTCGATGGGGAAGACAGCACGAGGCGTACCCGCCGCCGCCCAAATCTCTGTATACTGGATCAGGTCCTCATCCAAATAGGTGGGTAAAGGGGTGGCGTGGGCCAGGGGAGGCACCCCACCGATGACGTAGCCGGTGGCTTGCTGCACGAGGGCTGCGTCGGCCTTTCGCAGCGTGCCACCCAACCGGGCTCCAAGCGCGGCTTCGTTAACGCGATTGGAGCCGCTGACCAGTACCAGAATGGGCTGGCCGGGCGGGTCGAGGACGAAGACCAGGGACTTGACGATCTGTCCCACCGTGCTGCCCACGGCCTGGGCTGCCTCGACGGCCGTGCGAGTGCTGTCGGGCATTTCGCGAACCTGGGCCCCGCAACCGGCGGTCAGCAGGGCATGTTGGACTTTTTCGGCTTGAGGATGCATAAATAGTTACTCCTGGGGAGAGGGTGACAAGGCAAGGCGGCGGTTCTCGATGATGCGCAGAAGAATGACGCTGGCAATGACCAGCAACGCGCCAAATACCTGGGCGAATGTGAAGCGCTCGTCCAGCAGCAGATAAGACTGCGCCGCCGTGAAAGAGGGCTCCAGGGAGGCGATCAGATTCGCCGCTGCCGCGGGGAGGTAATTCAGGCTAAGTGTATAAAGGCCATAGCCGCCCAACGTGGGGCCAATGGCCAGGAGGAAAAGCAGCCCCCACCCTTCGGCTGAGTCCTTCAGCCAGAACAGGTCTCCGCTCTGCCCGCTGACGATATTATAGCCCAGCAGGAACAGGGCGGCAAAGCCAAAGGTGTAACACAGGGCCGTCCAGGAATTGAGACCCCGGTTGGAGGCCGATTTACCCATCAGACTGTAAGCGGCAAAAGCCACCCCCGAGAGGATGCCGGTGATGATGCCCAACGGGTTCAGCCGCCAGACCTGCGGGTCGTGGGCTCCGGCCACGAAGATGCAGCCGATGAAGCTCAAGGCGATGACGCCAGCTCGGGCGCGGTCCAACTTCTCGCCCAGCAGACGCCAGGCCAGCAGCGCGGTGAAGGCTGGAGAAGAATAGGCCAGCACGGTGGAAACCGCTGCTCCGTTGAGGGCTACCGAGAAGGTCCACAGGCTGTTAAAAACGGAAAGAATAAAGCCGTAGAAGATGAGAAAGCCGATCTCTCGTTGGGGAACCCGGAACAAATGCCGCGCGAACAGGAGGAACACCACAACCATACTGCCCGAAGCGAACAGATCTCGCCAGAAGGCCAGAATGAGCGGCGGCATCTGGTAGTGAACGGTCAGGTATCGGATGAGAATTCCGGTGGTGGACCATATGACAGTTCCGACAAGGGCAATGAGATAACCGCGAGACAGACGAGACATAGGCGCTAAGCGAACAGGCGCTCGACCAGATTGACGACCTGCCTGAATCCTTTCTGGAATGGGATGGTTTCGATGAATTCATCCAGGGTGTGGGCCCGCCCGCCGCTGGTCAATCCCAGCGTGATGGCGGGATAACCCAGGCTGAGCGGGATATTCGCATCGGTCGAGGCGATGTCGAGGCGGGCGGGAAGCCCCAGTTCTGAGAGAACGGTCTGGGCCGTGGTGACCAATGGGTGAGAGGCCGAAATTTGACCGGCGGGACGGCGGCCAACGACTCGAACCTCTACCTCGACGCCCTCCTCGGAGAATTCCAGGCGGCGGTTGACTCTGGCTTTCAACCGTTCCAGCGCCCGGGCTCCTTCTGAGCGCAGGTCAATTTCCATCCAGGCTTCGGCGGCAATGGTGTTCACCGAAGTGCCGCCCTCAATGCGCCCGATGTTCAGGGTGGTGCGCGGTGAAGCAGGCACGCGCGTGGATGCTACCCGACTGCCCAGGCGAATGAGATGGTGAATCGCGGATGGACGACCGTAATCGACCCAGGAATGCCCACCCTGCGCCCGCGCGGTGACCCGCAGGCGTTCCACCCCCAGGCCCCGGTGCAGAATACTGCCCAGGCCGTGCCCTTCCAGGCAAATATAGGCGGCAGGACGCGCGCCAAAGCGGTCTACCAAAGCCTGAATGCCGCGCAAGTTGCCCAAGCCCTCTTCGCAGGTGGTGGCGGCCAACCAGATGTCACCGGGAAAGCGCAGCGACTGTGCCTGGAACAGTTCCGCCAGGCCCAACACGGCGGCTACGCCTAGGGAATTATCGCCGATGCCAGGGCCACAAATGCGGTTCTCCTGACGGGTTAGGGTGAGAGAGGTGTCGATGGGAAAGACCGTATCCAAATGCGCGCTGATGACCAGCGGGGCAGCGCTGCCGCTGCCAGGCAGACAGCCCAACACATTTCCGGCGGCATCGGTGTCCAGGCTGGAAAGGCGCAACGCGCGGAACTGCTCTTTCACCCAGGCGGCGCGGCGGCTTTCATCCAAGGTGGGCGCAGGAATTTGCTGGATGCGGCAGGCCGTTTCCAGGATGCGATCGGTGAAGTCAGGGCCAAAGTGGATCATGCCCGGCGAACCATATCGCGCAGCGCTTCCAGGCGGGCCTGGGCCAGGCCGGGGAGCGCGTCCATCGCATAGAAAGGATGCGTGCCTTCGAAAATAAAGGAGGAGGAGATGTTCCCTTGCAACGCTGCCTGCAGGGGGTCGTAGGCGGCGCGCAGCCCAGCCAGGAAGCCCCCGCAGAAAGCATCCCCCGCGCCGGTGCGGCTGCGAATGGCGGCTGGATAGGCGGGGATGATCCAGCGCGCTCGGGCTGGGCGTTCGTAAACATACTGGCCGCTGGCCCCGCGTTTGATGACCACAATTTCACAGCCCAGGTTGGCCAGCGTCTCGGCCATTTCCCACAGGTCGTCGGAGCGGCCAACGAACAAGGCGCGCAATTTCTCTTCAGAACACAGAAAAGCGGTCAGGCCATGCAGGAGCATGGGCATATCGTCCCAAAAAGTGGGATTCATGTAGCCTGTGCCGGGGTCCAGGGTGATGGTATTGATATGACCCTGGCGCAAGGTGGGCGGCAGGAGGGTGTGGCTGAGGTAATCGGCGGGGCAAATGTGAGCGGCGGTGGCGTCCAGGTAGTCGGCGGGAATGTCGTTTTGGCGCACGGTGGTAAGGATGGGGCGGGTCCGGCTGTCTACCTGAGGGCCGGGCGAGGTGTAGCCTAGTAGACTTTTCGGGAACGGCAGCCCCAGGTTCGAATATTGCGCCACGGGGTTGTCATAGATCGCTGTCTCTGGGTCGGGGTAGGCCGCGAAACGACGCTGGTCGAAGATCTCATCCAGCCGGCGAATGCCGCGGGTGTCAAAGCCTTGACGCTGCATCTTCTCAATCCATTCCGCCGGATAATCCCGCGCTACCCGTCCAACCAGCCCGATTCCTCGATCCCAAACGGCCAACCCGGCGGCGGCATACAGCAAAGCCCCCCCCGCGACATCTTCGAGCGTGTCGCCGGTAGGTAAGATGGTGTATTCGCGGCTGAGACGGCCTGAGATCAGGTAACGGAGGTGAGGAATGCTATCCATGATGAGGGGAAGAGGTAGAAAAAAAGGTTTCCGAGGGTGGGCGAACGGAAACCTTGGTTACGACAGAAGGGGGTGGCTCAACGCGCGCCGAAATCGGCCAGCATTTTGAGCACGCCCATCAATCCCAGGCCAACCTTGACGCCATCGCCCGCGGAAAGTTGGGGACGGGTCCCGGTTTTTTCAGCGTTTTGGACCATGATGACCGCCGCGACGATTCCGACGACGGCTCCGACGACGGCTCCTACGACGATAATTTTGGATTGCCAGTTACTTTTCATTTTCGCCTCGTGATGGATGGGATCAGGCTGGGCGATTGCGCCCTAATTTACGGCCAAAGGCTTTTACGCCGGCCTGGAAGCTGTTGACGGTGAGAACCGGGCGTACGGTTTGGTCAGCAAAGCGGTGCGCGTAGGCTGAAATGCGCGCCATGAGGGCCTGCCAGCGTACCATCCAACCGGGCATTTTTTTGTGTAGATAGCGCACGCCGCGGGAGAGATAGACAAGAGCCACAATGCTGACCAGGCTGGTGAGCAGGTTGGGGAGGATGAGCAGAATGGCGGACAGGCTGCCCCAGCGGTTGACCTCGCTGCTTTGCTTCACAGTGCCGAAAATGGCTAAGCCGGCCAGTCCAAGCACGACCACCAGGGTGAGGATCAAAGGGATCCAGATCTGGTTGCGTACCTGGCGGTGGTGGTTAGCCGCGCGTTCATCGGCGGTTAAAGCGGGCAGCGGGATGTGTTTCTTCTTCGCCATAGACCTATTTTAGCATGGAATTTCCCCCAAAAAGCAAGGCTCTTTGGGGGGCATTCGGAATTGGCGTGGTGAAATCCGCATTTTGGGGACGCTGATTAAACGGCCTCGCAGGGGCAGCGTTCTTCCAGGCAGGCCCGATAGCGCTCAATATCAATCATCTTGCGAGCCACCCCGCTTTCAATGGCGGCGCGGGCCACGGCGGGGGCCTCCCAGTGGCAGACGCGCTGGTCGAGCGGTTTGGGTACGATGTAGTCGCGGCCAAACTCGAGCCGATCCAAGCCGTAGGCGCGCAGCACGGCTGGTGGAACCGGCTGCCGGGCCAGCTCGGCCAGAGCGCGCGAGGCGGCGGTTTTCATGGCGTCGTTAATGGCCCGGGCGCGCACATCCAACGCGCCACGGAAGATGAAAGGGAACCCCAGGACGTTGTTGATCTGGTTTGGATAGTCGGAGCGGCCTGTGGCGACGATGGCATCTGGCCGAGCGGCGCAGGCCAGTTCGTATTTGATCTCGGGGTCGGGGTTGGCCATAGCGAAAATGATCGGGTCATGGCGCATTCCTGACAGCATTTCGGGCGAAACCACGTTGGCCGCCGAAAGGCCGATGAGCACGTCGGCTCCCGGCAGCGTCTCTGCCAGGGTGGCGGGGCGCTCACCTTGGGCAAAACAGTCCTTTTCGGGGAACATCTCTTCCGGACGCCCCTGATAGACCAGTCCGAAGCGATCGCACATCCAAATGTTCGCGCGCGGCACGCCGATTTTTACCAGTTGGTGCGCGCAGGCTACCGCCGCGGCTCCGCCGCCCGAAAAGACCACCTTGATCTCGTCAATACGGCGGTGGGTCAACTCGAGGGCATTGAGCAGGCCGGCGCCCAGAATGATGGCGGTGCCATGCTGGTCGTCGTGGAACACGGGAATGTCCAATCGGGCCTGGAGGGTGCGCTCGATTTCAAAACATTCCGGCGAGCGGATATCTTCCAGGTTGATTCCGCCGAAGGTGGGGGCGATGGCCGTGACCACCTGGATGAGCGTTTCTGGATCGCGAGTATCGACTTCAATGTCAAAGACGTCGATATCGGCGAATTTCTTGAACAGCACCCCTTTGCCTTCCATGACCGGCTTGGAGGCCAGCGCGCCGCGGTCTCCCAACCCCAGGATGGCGGTGCCGTTGGAGATCACTGCTACCAGATTACCTTTGTTGGTGTATTCGTAAGCCAGATTCGAGTCTTGTTCGATTTCCAAAACAGGATAGGCGACGCCGGGTGTATAGGCCAGGCCCAGGTCGTGTTGATCGTTGAGCGGTTTGCTGGGAACCACGCTCAGTTTTCCGGGTTTTTCTCCCAGATGATGGTAAGCCAGGGCATCTTCACGGGTAATAGGTTTCATGGGATTATGAATACCCCTAAATTGCGAGGCGAGGAAGTGATGTTTTCTCTAACTTGCCCGGTCATATATCATGTTTGCGCTTGTTTGGTCTCATTGGGATCTGGTGTGGTGAAATCCGCCTTTTAGGG
>CAYOHX010000238.1:0-6403 GCA_964403875.1 uncultured Anaerolinea sp.
CCCTAAATGCGGGACCTACCACGGCAACTCCTAGAAAGCCCAGAAATTTCCTGCAACTTTGCCGAGGATGTGTCGTATACTGAATAGGTATTTCCACATTGGGAGGGCTTTTTCGATGACAAGCAAGGCTTTGGTTGACGAATTCGTTTCTCAACCGGTGCTGGCGCTGGCGGGTCTCTCGCGCAGCGGGAACAAGTTCAGCAACGGCGTTTTCACCGAATTAAAACAAAACGGGTTCCGGGTTCTGCCGGTGAACCCGCAGGCGGAAAGCATTCAGGGCGAACGCTGCTACCCCAGCCTGACGGAGCTGCCGGAGAAAGTTGGAGCGGTTTTAATCATGACACCGGCGGCGCAGACTGCCGCTGTGGTGCAGCAGGCCGTGGATGCGGGCATTCAGCGCGTGTGGATCCAGCAGGGGGCGGAATCACCCGAGGCGTTAGAACTGTGCAAGAAGCACAACCTGGATGTGGTCAGCGGCGAGTGCATCATGATGTTCGCCGGGAAAGCCGGCTTCCACAAGTTCCACAAGTGGATCTGGGGCGTGATCGGAAAGCTGCCCAAGTAGGCGAGTGGGTTTGTGATTCAGGAGATTGAGGCCAAAACACTGGTCAGCCGGGTGCCCGGCTCAGACCGCGTTTTCGGTTTGAAGTACAACCTGAACCTGTACCGCGGCTGCGAACATCGCTGCATCTACTGTGATTCGCGGAGCGAGTGTTACGGCATCGAGAACTTCGACCGGGACGTGCTGGTCAAGGTCAACGCCATTGAACTGCTGGAAAAAGAGCTGGCCTCCAAGCGCGCCAAGGGGCCGGTGGGGTTCGGGTCGATGAGCGATCCTTATACACCGGTGGAACTGCGCTACAACCTGACCTCGCAAGCTTTGCAGGTGCTGGCGCGGCGTGGTTTTCCAGCACACCTGAACACGAAGAGCGACCTGATCCTGAAGGATCTGCCACTGCTGACGCAGGTTCCCAACCCAACCGTGGCATTCACCCTCACCACCACGGATGATGCCCTGGCACGCAAGATCGAGCCGGGCGCGCCGCTGCCCTCGGCCCGATTGCGGGCCATGCAAGCGCTGGCGGAGGCGGGCGTGATGGTGGGGGTGTCGATGATGCCGGTGCTGCCGTTTGTCACCGACCAACCCGAGAACATTTTGGCGATCGTAGATCAAACCGCCGCGCACGGGGGAACGTTCATCATCCCCTGGTTTGGGATGTCGCTGCGCGACCGGCAGCGGGATTATTACTACGCTCGGTTGGAGCATTTATTCCCTGGGCTGCGCGAGCGCTACGAGCGGCGCTTTGGGGCGAGCTATGGCTGCCCGGCGAACGAAGCTCAGGCGTTGACACGCCTCTTTTACAAACGCTGCGCGGAGTATGGCATCGCGCCGCACATTCCGCGCCCGGCCCCAGCGGAACAATTGAAGTTGTTCTAGTCCTAAAAAACCTCAGTTCGGGTTAGGGAAAAGAAACCGCTTTTTGAGGTAAGTTGATACCTCAAAAAGCGAACTATCCCGAGCTCACGTTAAAAAAAGATCCATGCGGCGCATGGATCTTTTGGGTCACTGGGAATTGGCGTGATGAAATCTCTAGTCTTCCGATAGGACAATGATCTTGTCGCCAGGGTGGAAGGTGATCGGAGCGGACTTGGGCGGGTTGAGGTGCACACCGTAGGAGCGCGCCGCGTCGCCCATTTCCGCTACCAGCCGGTAGCCGATGGCTGTGGCGCCCTGGCGGCGGGCGGCTTCCACTACGGTGAAGAAGTTCACCGGGGAGCCGGTCTTAACGTACTGCTCGACCGGCTTGAGGTACACTTCAGCGCCTTCGGGGTCGAACAAGTCGCCGAAGACGGCGTTCAAGCGCTTGTTTTCAGAAATCTGCGCCAGCATCAGGCTGATCAACTTGCCGCTGACGATAAAATCGTCGGCGCGGGCCACTTCGGCCAGGTTGCGGTTGCGCACGTCCAGCATCTCGCTGACCAGAGAGAAGCGCAAATTGTGCTGATCGGCCATATCCCGCAGATGGAGCAGGGTGATCAGGGTGCTGGAATCGGCGCGCTGCTCGGTCATGCTGTTTACATAGCTCAGCACGATGACATGATCGAAAGCTCCCAGGCCAAGTTGTTCAAGGAAAACCCGGTCGGAAGTATCGCCGCGCAGCACGCGCACTTGCTGATTCGTCAATGCCTGGCTGGTGGACTGGATTTCATCTTCAAGGAAGTCCAGGTCCGCCGCTACCAGGACCGCGGAGTTGGGCGCTACATAATGGTCCAACTCACGCAGGATGGCGGAGCCACGCCAGTTCCAGCCAAGGATCAAGGTGCGTTCGGGCTCAGGCTGGGCGGGTGATTCCGAGGCGATCATCGCATCCAGGATCTGCGCCTTGCCGGGCGCGAAGAAAATCTGGTCATCATCGGCTGCCAGCAGCACCAACTGGTCCTTATCGCCCAGAATATAGTCCATGGCGGGATTCAATTGCACAAGGCCGTCAGCCCGGGCAATGCCCATGACGGCGTTGGTCTCAAAGGCATTCAACGACTCGCCATAAGGCTTGCCAACCAGGTCGGCATGGCGGGTGAAATAAATTTCGTCCCCGCCAAAATCGAGCATTTCGTTATAGACCACCGATAGGCCGGACTGGCGGCAGGTTTGGGCAATGACGCGGGCCACGAGATCGCCCACGAGCACCCATTCGACCTCGTCTTTGCCAACCACTTTGGCCACCCCGCTGTTCTTCATGTTGCGCAGTTCGGCGACAATGTGGTAAGGTTCGCTGCGCCGGTCGGGGGCATGGGTTATGGCCAGCACGGTCTTGATGACCTCGGCATCGGGGTCCTCTCCATCGGGCGAGAGAACAATGATTGAGCGAGTCTGGTTGAGGCTGGCAATCTTCAGGTCGGCCAATTCAATGGGGCTGCCCGTGCGGCAAACGACGCGGGTCTTGCCGGTGGCGCCAACGCGCTCGCGGATGGCGTCTTCCATTTCCACTTTGTCGTGGTCGCCCAAGATAACGATGCACGCCGAGGGCAGGTTGGCGTTGGCCGCAACGATCTCGGAAACGATCGTAAAGACCTGCTCCGACCACCCCAGAATGGCAGTGTGGTTTTTCTCGATAACCTGCGAGCGACCCTTGCGCAGTTCATCCAGCTTGCCCTCGATGGCGCTGGAGAGAATGCCGATCAACGTGCTAATCACAAAGATACCGCCAATGGTGACCAGCAGCATGAGAATACGGAAACCCCAGCCGGTGTCACCCCCCATTGTGCCCGCATCCAGGGTGCGCATGAGGGCTAACCACGCGCCTTCCAGAAAGCCAATCTGCGCGCCGTCATCCTGGGTCAAGCCGGTGAGGGATAAAATGGCCCCCGCAACCAAAATGATGAGCAGTGAGATGACTGCTAACCAGGCGATGAGAGCAATGGTGCCCTGGGAGAAGGTATTGTCAATCCAATACCGCAGGCGATCTTTCCAACCGATCTTTGCTTCCATAAAATACCTCGGTGCAAATAAAATATTTCACCCCCAACAAGCAATACAAAAGGCCCGCAACGTTCACTGCCATTGGGGCTGCTCCATGTATTCGATCCTCTGTTTTCACTCACCCAAGCTGGAGTATCCAACCTATGGCATGAGTGGTCACAAACCTCTTGAGGGGGAGCTGCGGCTAAGTTTAACCGCGTTGGGCCCGAATGGCAAGAGAGTAAATTTTCGGGATATACTTCATCTATCCACTATGAACACCAAGCGTAAGTCTCTCAGAAAACGAACCCTCTTGGGCATCTTCCTGGCCCCACTGCTGCTGTGCTTGACCGGCGGTTTGGTCTCGTACTTGATCAACCGCGGCCTACCTACCGAGTCGGCGCAGTTGGATGCGCTCTCACCGATCACAGAGGCTCACATCCGCGAGGCGCAACAATTGAAATCCGAACTGGGCGACGAAGTTTGGCCTGGGTTTGGCAGCGCAGGCATCCCCTTGATGGTGTATAACGAGCGTTATACTTTCCTTTGTGGAATCGAACAGGCGCCGGGCGGCTGGGAGCGCGCCGAAGGGCAGTCCTGCTTTCGAGGAACCTATCCCAATCCACAGGCCTTCACGCACGAAATCGGCGGGCAGTGGTTTGGCAGCATGACCACTCAAGAGTACATGGGGATTCGGATGCGCGAGGAAATTTCGGGGCAACTGCCCAGAGCACTGGCGGAGGTTTTTCCCTATGGGTTAATTACCCCCACCCTGGGCACAGACCGCTACCTGGGCGCGCTGGTGCATGAGTCCTTTCATGCGTTTCAGGCCGAGACGGCCAGGGCGCGCTTTGACGATGCTGAACAAGCGTATGCTTTGAGTGAACGGTATTGGGAGAACGACCCTGCCGCGCAGGAAACCTGGAAGCGTGAAACGCAAGCCCTATTCGACGCGCTCAACGCACAGGACGAAATCACGCTGCGTCAATATGCCGCCGAGTTTTTGTCCATTCGCGCCGAACGGCGCAGCCAGGCCTTGGCGGATGCGAACCTGGCGCTTTACGAAAAACGCTACGAATGGTTGGAGGGCATGGCAAAATACGTTGAGCTGAACACCCTGCTGGCTGCCGCGCACTCGCCGGATTACGCGCCCGACCTGGCCCTGGCGGAAGACAAGAACTTTCATCATTACTCGCAGATGGATTCTTTGTGGAACAGCGAGCTGAACCAGATGAAACGGCAGGCCGGGTTGGAAGGTAATACCCGCTTCTACTATACAGGCATGGCCCAGGGCGAACTCCTCGACCGGCTGGCTCCAGACTGGAAGTCCCGGCTGTTTGCAGAGGGAGTATGGCTGGAAGATTTGCTGGCCGAGGCTTTAAAATAACCGAGAGTTCGTTCAATCTACCCCTTGTGTCTACTCACCTTGGGTGTGAGTAGTTCCTACCGCTTGACTCTCCCCTAAGGGGATAGCGTATACTGGGTTCGTTGATGGCCATCAACAAACTGTGGGAGGCTGCCCGAGCTTCCCGTACCCAGACAAGGAAGGAAGATGCTCAAGATTGGAGACTTTTCGAAGCTGGCTCATGTAACCGTCAAGACCCTGCGGTATTATGCCCGCCTGGGGCTGCTGCAACCGGCCTGGACTGACCGCTTCACCGGCTACCGCTACTACACCTTGGAACAACTGCCACGCCTGAACCGCATCCTGGCGCTCAAAGACCTGGGCTTCTCGCTGGACCAAATTTCTGGGCTGGTGAAGGATAACCTGCCGGTGGAGCAGATTCGCGGAATGCTGCGGCTCAAGCAAGCCGAATTAGAAGAACGCATCGTGACCGAACAAAACCGGCTGGTGATGGTGGCGGCCCGTCTGGAGCAGATCGAACACGCCGGGCAGTTAGGCGCGAGCGCAGTATTGGTCAAACGAATCGAGGCGATGCCCGTGGCCGTGACCCGCGAGGTGATCCCTTCGGTGGACCGCCTGCCGCAGCACCTCAACCGCCTGGTCGGCGAACTCAATGACTGGCTGGCGGGGCAGAACATTCAACCCGCCGGACCGTGGATGGCGATCTATGAAAGCAGCGAGTACCACGAACGGGATATTCCCGTAGAGTTGGGCGTGGTCATCGATGCCGGAGTGCTGGCCCGCCCAGGGCTGGCGGTGGGCGGAAAGATCAACCTGCGCCGACTGCCGCCGGTGTCCGAGATGGCCTCACTGGTGCACAGCGGCACGGTGGAAGCGCTGCCTCAGGCTTATACCGAGATGTACGCCTGGATGGAAGCGGCGCATTACACGCCCAATGGCCCGGCTCGCGAGTTGTACTTTCGCGATACCCAGATGGGCGGGCAAATTAGCCAGGTCATCGAAGTCCAAATTCCGGTCGTTCGGCCTTCCGTCCTTGGAACTCATTCAAAGAAAGAAATGGAGATTGCGATGGACATCCGCTTTGTGACGAAACCGGCCTTTACCGTGGTGGGTTTGGCTTATCACGGCAAAAACGAAAACAGCGAAATATCGCAGATGTGGGGCGAGTTCAATCAGAAAGCCACCCCAGCGATGCAAAAGCAAGACACATTCTACGGCGTATGCAAGATGGTCCCCGGCCTGCCGGAAGGACACTTCGAGTACGTGGCTGGCACGGAGCTGCCGGAAGGGGCTGCCATTCCGGAAGGCATGATTACCCGGCGCATCCCCGAGTACCGCTACGCGGTGTTTGCGCACCGGGGTGGCATGGAAACCTTGCGGCAGACTTACCAGAATATCTACTCTGTATGGATGCCAGAAGCCGGGTTGAAGCCAGTGGAGGACGGGTTGGACATGGAGGTTTACACCGAGGAGTTCGATGATTTCTCGGAGAAGTCGGTTTTCTACATCTACGTGCCGGTGCAATAACCTAACCATAGGGGAAGATCTACCCCAAAATAGAAGCAGGCGGCGCGAAC
>CAYOHX010000239.1:0-1912 GCA_964403875.1 uncultured Anaerolinea sp.
TCGAGAGCGAGCCCGGCGCATTGCAGGTCATTTCCGCTCGCGAGTTCGCCCAGGAGGTCAAAGGCCAGGCCTTCCTGACCGTCCTGAGTGCCTGCGTTAGCGCCACCCCTGGCCCCACCCCCTTCAGCAATCTGGCCCGCCTGCTGGCCGAACTGGGCATGCCCTATGCCCTGGGCATGCGCTTTTCTGTGCTGGACGTGGATGCCTTGGTTTTCACCCGCCACCTCTACGAAGGGCTGGCTGCCGGCAAACCTATCGAGAAGGCCGTCACCCGTGCCCGTCGCGAAATGTCCCGCGACAACCCCCGTGCCTGGGCGGTAGGCGTGCCCGTGCTGTACACCTCCCTCAACCAACCAGCGCAGGGCTTTCAAAAGCAAGCCGGCCAGCCCGAGGTGCGCAACAACCAGCCTTACCTGGCCATCAGCGCGCTCCCGCCGGTGCTGGGCGCCTTCCAGGGCCGCGTCCAGGAGCAGATCCAACTGGGCAAGCTGTTGACCGGCGATGTCCGCCCGCGCTACATCACCCTTCTGGGCGTGGGCGGCCAGGGCAAGACCGCTCTGGCCTGGCAGACCGCTCAGCGCGTGGCCTGGGCCTGGCCCGGCGGAGTCTACGCCCTATCCCTGGAGCAGCTGCCCTCCACGATGGATCTGCTGGTCCAACTCTCCAACCTGCTGGGGCTGGCTTTGCCCACCCCACCGGAGGAAGACACCATTGCCCGCCAGATCCACAGCCGCCTGGAGGCCCGCCGCACCTTGCTGATCTTCGACAACTGCGAGACCCTCATCGAGGCCGTGGAAAGCAAGCATTCCGAATCCACCCGCCTGGCGGCTTTCTTGCAGAACGGTCTGCCTGCCTCCACCGGGATCCTCTTCACCTCCCGGCGAGCCTTTGGCTTTGGCCAGGCCGAGCAAATCCTCGCGCTGGAAGGCCTTTCTCCCCTTGCCGGCGGGCGCCTGTTCCTGGAAGCCGCCGGGCAGCGCGCCGATAGCGTCACCCCCGAGCAGGCCCAGGGCCTCAGCATCCGCCTGGGCGGCCACCCCCTCAGCCTGCGCCTGCTAGGGTTGGCCTTCGCTGAGCTGACGCAGGAGTTCGAGCCTTTTGCGAAGGACGTGGACAAACACCTGAAAGGCGCGGAAGACAAGTACAAAACCCTCGACGACCGCCAGCGCAGCCTCTTCGCCAGCCTGGACGCCAGCACGGCTTACCTATCACAAGAACTGCTCAACACCCTCACCGACCTGCGCATCTTCCAAGCCGCCTTCCCGCCTGAATTCGCTGCCCAGATCCTGGATCCCGGTCACGAAGATTCTCCCATCCCAGCGCGCCTGGCCGCCCTGGCTAAGCGAGGCCTGCTCACGCGACTGGAAGTACCCACCGCCGAGGGCAAGCTGCTCCTCTACAGCCTGCTGCCGCCCATCCGCCTGTACGCCCGCGAGGCTCTGCCGCCGGCCACGCCGGAGGCCACGCTCCTAGAGCGCATGCTGCCCGTTTACACCTATCTCCTCAATGAGATATACAATGTTATTAACCAGGGTGGGCCGCTGCTGCACCTGGTGCCCCTGAGCGAGGCCGACCTGGACCAGGCCTTCGCCTTGAGCCAGGGGGCTGAGAGAGGCCGGTATGCCAACCGCTGGGGCACCCTGCTCTACCGCCTGGGCAACCCTTTCAAGGGCCGGAAAATTCTGGAGGATGGCCTGGCGGCCGTACAGGGAAACGACAAAGAATTGGAATCGGCTATATTGGATAATATTGGTCAGGTGTGCCTGGCCGTCGGTCTCCCTCAAGATGCCTTGCGTTTCCTAAACCAGTCACTCGCTCTCGTCGAATCCTCACCCAACCGCGCCAGCTTGGCTGCCACCCTCAACAATATCGGTTCCGTCTACGCCGACACCGGCCAGCCCCAGCTCGCCCT
>CAYOHX010000239.1:2012-6332 GCA_964403875.1 uncultured Anaerolinea sp.
GACACCGGCCAGCCCCAGCTCGCCCTTCAACACTTCCAGCAGGCCCTACCCATCTTCGAGGAAGTCGGCGACCGCGCTGGGACGGCCAACACCCTTTTCCAGGTGGCCCACATCCACCTCCAATCCGAACATCCCGATCTGGCTCTACCGCTCCTCGAGCAGGTCATATCTCTCGATCAGGCTGCTGGCATGCCCCATGCCGAAGCCGGCGACCTCTTCTTCCTCTCCTCCCTCCTCGCCTCGCGATTCAACCGCGCTCAAGAGGCAATTCCCCTCCTCCAGCGCTCCATCCAACTCTTCCATGTACACCGCTTCGATCAGGATGACATCGGACGCTCCCTGACTCAGCACCAGCAGTTACTGGACCACCTTATGAGCGGGGAAGCACCTCCGCCAAGCCCCATGCCGGCTATCCAGATGCTGGCCAACGCCAGCTCCCTGGACGAAATCCGCCAAGCTCTCGAGGACCACCCCATCCTCCTCCAGGATCGCCGCGTCGAGGGCATCTTCGAAGATAACATCCAGGACCAAAAAGAGCAAGATCCGCAGCTAGCTCGGGGGTTGGCCTTCTTGCTCGGCATCCTGCGTGACGCCAAAGCCAACGGCATCCCGGCTGCCATTGCCCACTTGGAAGCGACCATACAAGCTGTCCAGCCCCAGCCGGACGATCTCCCTCTCCCAGAGGACTTCGTCCCCCGCTGCCTCCAAGGTCTGCGCGGCGCCGTCCAGGACAAGATGGCCCTGCTGGATTGGCTCAAAGACCTTGCCCTATCCGCCTCTGCGCCGGACAACCAGCTCATCGATCGGGTCCAGAAATTGGTCTTTGGTACGCAGCCGGAAGGATTATTGGAAGGGCTTGAAGAACCTCAGCGCACCCTATTGCAGGAAATCATCGACGGTTTGAAGAAGTAAGACCAGGCCCCTCATGGACCAAGGTCGCCAACTCACCTGCTCAACCTTAACAAACGTTTGGTGCAGATGGGGTGCATATCGCCATAAAAAGGGTATACACCGTGGATAATATATACGATTTACCAGCATAGGTGGCGTATAGATACACAGTATCCACCACATATACGGCATAGAACACCCGTTCAAATTCTTCGAATCAGTAGGTTGTCAGTTCCAGTCTCCACTTCAGTAAAAGATCTCGAGAAGAGTTTGCAAAAGAACTCGGAGAGTGCTAAGGTTTAGCCCAAAATCTAAACTCCCCCTTCTCCACCGAATACAGCTTACCTCCGCTTATCATCTTCCGCAGCATCCAAGACCCTTAACCCACTTCCAACAAAGATTAGCGCAAAAATCACCAGCACAACAACCATCGGCTCGAAAAATCTCCACAGGATCCCCAGGCTCGCCGCCGCCAGCCCAATCCCACTCGCTTCCAGGCCTCGAATATTGGACATGAACGCGACCACCGCGATCACAATCACCAGATACACCTTCAACTCCCCCGGCAGACTCCACCCCACCGTTGTCGCAAAGGCCAGCAGCAGGAACAGGTTCCCCATGATCCGCTTGTGCATATCCCTCCCCTACCAGATCCCTGGCAGCAACCGCCAGCGATTTCTCCCGGCGTATTCGGCATAGCCGCCGATAATGCGCTCCTCCCGCCGGATGCGCGCGACCTGTAAAACCACCAGCGTCGCTAATAATAGAGCGTTGCCCAGAGTAAAATGCGCTCCCACCAGGACACCGCGGTAGACCAGTTCCCCCAGGTACATCGGATGGCGCACGATGCGGTACGGGCCATGCTTCACCAACCCCCGGTCCGCTGGCCCAATCCCGAAGGATTTCCCCAGCGCCAGTAACGCCCACATCGTCAAGGCATAACCAGCTAACCCGAACGGCAGCAGCCAGGCCGGCACAACATCCGGGTAGGAGGCCAGTGGGAGCCCAGCTGCCAGCAAGCCCAGCACCAGCCCACTCGGATCGGCCTTCACCGCCGGCCGGCGTATGCTGTACAGCACAGCCAGCAGGCCGTTGTGCAGCACCGACAGCCAGGCCAGCAGCGTGGGATGACTCCACGCCGCCAGCCCGGAGATCACCGTCGCAAAGCTAAAGAAGGCCAGTCCCAGATAATCACCCCAAGAAGCTTTCTCCTTCCTGGTATCCATCACATCATCCCTACCACGATCGGCCAGGCAATCACCAGCATCAGGCTCACCATGAAGGGCAGGAAGTAGAAAATCACCATCGGAATGACCAGCTCACCGCCAATTCTTTCGGCTCTCATTTCGGTCTGCCCGATGTAGTCTGCCGCGATCTGCGTAGACAACTGCGCCAGCAGCTGCTGCTGGCCGGCGCCGCGCTGGATGAAGTTCAACTGCACGCCCATCGAGATCAATTCCGGCAGCTGCGAGTCCTCGCCTTCCCGGATGATCTGCCCAACCAGCGTGCGCCCCTGCGCCTTCTGGATCACCCGCCGCATCCATTTGGCCGGCAAACTCTCCGACCGGGACGTGCGCCGCAAGGCTTCCTCCATCGAGATACCCGCCGACATCTGCGCCGCCACCAGGTTGATGTACTCCGGCAACTGCGCTTGGAACTGCCGGCGAGCCCGCCGAGCAATCCCGCCCAGGCCCATCGCCGGATACTGCCAACCCAGGAAAGCCGCCACAGCCGCAAAGATCGGGTTCTGAAAGACCACCATGCCCACAACACCCCCCACCAGCCCCGCAAAGACGCGCACGGTCATGAACTGAATCGCTGTCCAGCCTGCGTACTTGTCGGCCATCTGCGCCCAATACAGGTCATACCAGGCTTTCTTCAGCATCTTTGCGCCGGCGTACTTCTGCACCGGCTTTTCCATCGGAAACAGGGCTTTGCGTAACCCCGCGACCGGGTCTTCTTCCCGAACGTCGCTATCGGCTAACGCCTGCGCCGCTTTTCCCTTGCGCATGGTAGGAACATATTCCATCGTCAACACCAGCACCAGGATCATCGCCATCACGCCAACCATCAGAATCAGAGTATTCATGCTCCCCTCCTTACGCCGCTTCCATGACCATCGAGCGCATGATGAAATAGCCCATCACCATCGCCCCAATCGTCAACGCCAGCACAATCTGCACCGGCAAGGCCATCAGACTCTCGCGCACCATCGGGTCCTGCGACAGATAGATCAGCATCAAGCCCAAAACCGCAGGAATGACCCTCGCGCTCAGCATCGAGTCGCCGGCCTTCGCTTTCGTGCGGTTGCGCGCCACCAGGATCTGCTGCACCCGGTTAGACGACTCCACCAGCACTTGCGCATGTTTTCCGCCACCGGCTTCCACGTACCCCTCCAGCAGGTGGGCGATGTTCGCCAGCGACAGCGAGGGTGAGCGCGTTGCCAGGTTCTCAAACGCCTGGCCGCGCTCCTTGCTGCGCAATTCCGCCGCAGCCAGGTGTAGTTCTGCAGACAGGGGGTTTTTCCCTTCCAACTCCAGCGAATTGGATACCTCATCCAGCACGTCGGCCATCGAGCCGCCGGCCAGCAAACCCGCCGAAATGCGCCCAACCGCTACCGGCAAGTATTTGTCGATCTCCCGACCGCGCCCCTTCACCTTGTCGTCCAACCAGGCCATCGGTATGTAAAACAGCAAACCGCCGATGGCCAGCGCCGGCACACCCGGCAACAGCGTCCAGGCCACCATCCCGCCGCCAATACCCAGTAACACCCGCGCAATCTGGAACGTGGCCGGCTTCCAGTTCGCCCCGGAGGCCACCAGTTTGTATGCAAGCGTCTTGGGGTCCATCTCGCTCAGGCGCTGCGCGCCTTCCAGCGAGTACGCATCGGACAACGCCGCAGACGCTTGCCCCTTCTTCATCTGGCTCAACATCTTCGGGCCGTCAAACAACAACCAGGCCAACACAGCTACCAGCAATCCAATGATTACAGTCATTCCCTACTCCTTTCCGTCATTCAGTTCGGCCAGCTGGTTCCAGCGCGGTTCGCCTGGCAAACTGGCCTCGTCATAAAGCCACAGGGGCTCAAACCACACCTCACCGCCGCGCAGGTCTGGCAACGTCTTGGCAATAGTCGTCACCGCGCGCCGCTCGTGGCGAATCCCGATCTGCACCAGCAGATCCACCGAGTCAGCCGTCATCTGGTTGGCGTCCGCCTTGCGCACGCCCGCGTCCGCGCCCATGATTGTCGCCAGCCGGCTGGCGGCTTCCCGTGGGCTGTCTGCATGGAATGTGCAAGCCCCAGAGTGTCCGGTCATCATCGCCCGGAACAAGGCCTGCGCCGCGCGACCGTCACGCACTTCCCCAATAATCAGGTAATCGGGTGACATGCGCATGGCATCGTCCACCCCATCGGCCAGGGTGTAGGGC
>CAYOHX010000240.1:0-6318 GCA_964403875.1 uncultured Anaerolinea sp.
TTGGGGCTGGCGGGCGAAGCAAAGTGCATGACGGCCTGCACTTTGCCGGGCACAAAGATAAAGTTAGATACATCGTGGCGGATGAAAGTGAAGTTGGGGTTGCCCGCCAGGTGTTCGAGGTTGTCGGGACTGCCGGTAATGAAGTTGTCCATGCCGATGACGGAATGACCTTCATTCAACAGCCTTTCGCATAGATGAGAACCCAGGAAGCCGGCTGCGCCGGTCACGAGAACACGCATGAATGTATTTCTCCTCATCAATTTCCGGTGGATCACCAATCCAGGTGCTGGATCAGGCCGTCGCCGGTGATTTGTTGGTATTCCCGCGTGGCGGGATCGATCAGGTACAGGTTGCCGTCGTATAGGGCAGCCAGGCGGGTATTGCCATCGGCAAAAGCCTCTGGAGACCAGACCACCGATTGTGGCTCGAGGCCATTCATGTCCTCGGCGGGAAACAACGTTTGCGCGTTGGAACCGTCGCGGTCGATGATGGTAAGCCGGTAACGACCGGTCTCGCTGAGTTCGGGGAAGATGGCCCGCAAATATGCCACCCGATAGCTGCCATCTTCGCCAACTGGAGAGGCAACCGGGTAGGCGAACATGCCGCTTTGCTCGGCCAGCTTGACCAGGGGCCCGCCTATGACCACAGCGGAGAGGTCAAAGATGGGTGAAGCTTCGGCGTTTTCCAGCCCCGGCCTGGACTGGTGGGTGACCAGGTACAGGCTGGTCCCACTGGGGGCCCAGGATAGGCCCGTGACCCAGGCCCAGTCGCCGCCGGTCTGGTATGGCAGAATGTCAACCAGGGAGGTCATCTCGCCGGTCTCCAGGTTGACCAGGCCGGCGCCATCGGGGCGAGCATAGGCGAGCTGATCTCCTTGCGGAGACCAGGCGAAGGTGGTTCCCCACCAGCCGTAGGTTCCGCCGGAGCTGCCTTCGATGAGTTGGGTGCGCTTGATGTACATCCCCGAGCCTGAGTAGGACACGACCCACAGGTCGTTGTTGGCCTGCCAACCGGGAGCGGTGGCGCGAGGCTCGACAGTGGAATAGGCCACGGTGAGAACTTTGTTAGGAGCCCATTCGGCAAAGTGGACGATGTTGCTGACGCGCAGATCGACTGGCTCGGAATCGGGCTCGGCAATGTTGATCATCCACAGGGTGTTGATCTCTTCATCGGCGGCGGCGGTTGATTTGCGTGTGAAAAGCAGCCAGTCACGGTCGGGCGAAAGAGAGAAGACGTAGCCATCCAGGTCACCCGAGGTGACCAGGGGGGTGCGAACCCCGGTGTTGCCGTCCATTGCCCAGGCATTGCCGCCGGCCAGGTATACGAGGCGGCCCGGAATGGAGATGGGCGTGAAGGGGCGTTGGACCCCCACCATGACGATTTCGGCGCGGGGCTCTTTGATGAGCTCGGACTTAAACACGGTTCGCGCCTGAGGCTGTCCGTCCTCGTAGACCTGGCGGTAGGTGATCTGTTGGATGCCGTTCACGCCCAGTTGAATGATGCGCTCTTGCTTTTCGGGCAGCGATTCGTTGCGCACGATTTGCCGGTCAAAGGGGATGGTGGTTTCTTCGATTTCGAATTCTTCGCGCACGCGCACCACGGTGATGAGCGTTTCGGGGGAAAGCACCGTGTAGCCTGGCGGGCTGACCCGGTCCAGCGAACTGATGGCCACACCGCTGCGATCCAGCAGATTCTGGACGGTGTCGCCGGGCGTGGCCTGGAGGGTGGTCTGGTTGCCATCGACCTGGATGGTGACTGTGAAGGATTCGGGCTGCTCTGGTGTGAGCGGCAGGCAGCCGGAAAGAATGAGCGCCGACAAGATGAGGAAAATGGCGGCTGCGGCCTGGGAGATGCGGGCTGGCTTGGGTCGGCGGTTGTTCATAAATCGGGTATAATCGGTGCGTTGCCTTGTGCGTTTAGTTTTGGGCCATCTGCCCGACGATGGTCATGACGCCTTCGCCGATGGTGACGCTTTGAATGTCGAGGCGGCGGCCATCCACCGAGGTCATGTCATCCATGTTGGCGTTCATGGCGTTGTTGATTTCGTTGAGAAAGCGGTCGGGCACGGGCAGCGCGCCGAGCTTTGCATCTAGCAGTTGAATTTGCAGTCGGCCCTGATTGACGTAGGCTTCAAAGATCAGCGTGGCTTGGGCCGAAAGCTTCTCGATGGTAAGATCGCCGCTCAATTCGATGTTGCCGTTGGTCAGGCGAACCTGGGGGTTGGCGATGGTGACATCGCTCTGTTGGCCCAATTGGGCGGCGAAGTATGAGGTCAACTGCGAGTCGGTGAAGGTGAGGGTGACGATGTTGCCGGCATCAAGTTCGGCGGCGGCAGTGGCAAGCTGATCTTCCAGGGCCTGAGCCTGAGCAGGATCTACCGGGATGGCGGTGGGAGTCGGTGGGAGGTCACGAGTAGGCAAACCGCAGGCGATGCTGGATAACACAAGTACCAATATCAAAAAGGCAATAGGTTTCATCATCTATGTCCTGTTCAAATGTGAATTTACCCGCTCAATTATAGCATGAGTGAACAACCCCAACCCCTTACGAATTTGCAACTCCGGGCAGCGCTGGAAGCGCTGCTGTTTGTGGCGGCTGGACCGGTGACGCCGGGGCAGTTGGCCGAAGCATTGGATCAAAAAGTTGAAGCCGTGGAAGAAACGTTGCGCTCCTTGGGCGAAGATTACGCCGATGGGCGCGGCTTGAGCCTGCAATGGCACGGTGGGCGAGTGCAATTGACCAGCGCCGCTGGGTTTGCGGCGCAGGTTGAAAAGTTCTTGGGGCTGGAGGCAACGGCCCGCCTGAGCCGGGCTGGGTTGGAGACGCTGGCGATTGTGGCGTACCGCCAGCCGGTGACCCGCCCGACGATTGACGGAATCCGAGGCGTGAACAGCGACGGTGTGATGAAAAGCCTGCTGGGCAAGGGCCTGATCCAGGAAGTGGGGCGCTCGGAGGGGCCGGGCAGACCGATCCTTTATGGGACAACCAGCGAATTCCTGCAGCATTTTGGCCTGTCTTCGCTGATCGAGCTGCCGCCGTATGATATTCCGGATGAGGACGAGAGCGGAGAGGCTGAACCGAAGAACGGAATTCTGAAAGATTAAGCCGCATCTCATGAATTTGGTATATGGGAGGGAGGCTGAGGCCGCTCATTCTCAATGAACCTTCCCGGAGTATCTGTTATTTTCAGGGCGATCGAGTATAATCTTAATTATGGAAGAACGAGTGCAGAAAATTTTGGCGCGGGCCGGTTATGGTTCGCGTCGTTCGTGTGAAGAACTAATCGAGCAAGGCCGGGTGAAGATCAACGGCCAGGCTGCGATTTTGGGTAGCAAAGCGGACCCCACCACCGATAAGATCACCGTGGACGGGGCCGCCATCCCGCAGGCAGAAGCGCACGTGTACATCGCGCTGCACAAGCCGCGCGGAGTGATCTCGGCGGTGGACGCTCCGGGTGACCCGCGGCCAACGGTGCGAGACCTGGTGCAGGTCTCGGAGTCGGTTTATCCGGTGGGGCGGCTGGACGTGGAGAGTGAAGGGCTGATTCTGCTGACTAATGATGGCGAGCTTTCGAACAAGCTGACTCATCCCCGTTTTGGACATCAAAAAGAATATCGGGTCTTGGTGGCTCGCCATCCAGACGATGCGCAGTTGGAAGCCTTCCGACACGGCGTGGTGCTGGAAGATGGATACAAGACCTCGCCTGCTGAGGTGCGCGTGGAGACCACCCAGGGCAAAGGTTCCTGGTTGAACGTGGTGCTGCGCGAAGGTCGCAAACGCCAAATCCGCGAGACGTGCGCCCAGATTGGGCTGCCGGTGGTGCGGATTGTGCGTGTGCGCATTGGCGCGCTGCGCCTGGGAGACTTGAAGCCGCGCGAATGGCGGCACTTGACCAGCGGTGAGGTACGAGCGCTGCAAGAGGGTAAAGAGCCCGACCGGCCCACCCGCCGGGTTGCGCCGACCGAGAAGTTCATTCGTCAGGAAGTGGAACAGCGCACCGAGCGCAGATCGGCGGCAGAGACGCAGAGCCGCCCGGCGCGTTCAAGCGATCGTCCGGCGCGCCCCAGTAGCCGCCCGACTCGCCCTGGAACGGGCGCTCCCAGTCGGCCCTCGGCAGGACGCGGCACGATCAAGCCAGCTTCTCGCCCGGCGGGAAAAACGACGGGGAGGCCGGCTTCCAAACCACGTCCCAAGCGAAATTCGTAAGACCCATGACGTTTCCAAAAAAAAAGAACCTGCGGCGAGTTTGCCGCAGGTTTCTTTTTTGTGAATTAATCCCCTTCTTTGGGCAGGGCTTCGATGAGCGGGGCCAAAGCCTCGGGGCGGACGGGAGCTTCTTTGGCACGGCGGCGGACAAAATCCTTGAGCTTATCCACTTCCAGGGTGGGATAGGGCGCTTCGGGCGCATCTACGCTGGCTTTGGGGCTGGTAAAGACCAATACGGGTTGAACCTCGGGAAATTCCTGGCCGGGGAGGTTTTTTTTCAGATAGCGCTTCATGTCCTCGGCGTAGGAAACGGCTTCCAGGTCGGGGCGGCCCAGGCTTTCCTGTCCAAACAGGCGATTGAAGGAGCTGACTCCCGCCTGGCGGTACTTCTTCCCGTCAAAGCTGATTCTGCCGTTTTGATACATGGGGACCAGGACCCAAATGCCCTGCGGGCCGACCAGCAGATGTTGGACTGGTGAGGTGAAATTGTACAGAATGTATTTATCATCCAGGCCTTTCAATCCGGCCGTGATGCGCTCGTCGGGGTGAGGTAATCGGCCCCACCGATTGGTGAAGTACATCCCTACTTGAGACACCAACAAGCCGACCAACAGCGCCCCGAAGGAGAGGTTCAGGTTGTCAACATTAAATGAGAGGGCAAAGCCACCCACCAAAATGACAAGGCTGGCCAGGGTCGAATACTGTCCGATTTTTCGGTAACGATTGACTTTCTTGGTATTGGCGATAATCTTCATGGTGTTAATTTACTCGGCAGACGTGAGGTTGGATTGGATGGCCCCGCGCAGGGCTTCGAGCAGGTTGCTCTGGACAGCCTGGCGGGCGATACGAATGGCGCTGTAGATGGCGCGGGCATTGGAGCGCCCGTGGCCCACAAAAACTAGCCCATCGATGCCCAGCAGAGGGGCGGCGCCGACTTCCTCGGGCTCCATCATTTGCTTGAGATTGCGGAAGGCAGGCTTGGCCAAGGCTGCGCCCAGTTTATAAATCAACTTGCTGGTCAGTTCTTTCTTGAGGGTGTCGATTAGCAACTTGGCTACCGCTTCGCTGCTCTTGAGCAAGACATTGCCGGTGAAACCGTCGGTGACCACTACGTCCACCTTGCCCTGGAAGAGTTCTTTGGCTTCCACATTGCCGATAAAGTTGACCGGGGCAGTTTGCAGAAGGGGAAAAGTATCTTTGACCAGTTGGTTGCCTTTCATCGACTCCTCACCATTGGAGAGCAGGCCCACGCGCGGCTCGGCGATGTTGAGTAGTTTTTCGGCATACAGGCTGCCCATGATGGCAAACTGCACCAGGAACTCGGGGCGGCAGTCCGCATTGGCGCCGATATCGACCACCGCGCAAAAACCGGTCTTGGTGGGGAAGACGGCCGTGAGGCCGGGGCGTTGGACGCCTTTGATTCGACCCAGCGTGCGCAAGCCGTTGAACATGGCTCCGCCGGTGTTGCCAGCGGTGACGAAGGCACTGCCCTGACCGGTTTTGACCAGTTCGAGGCCAACGGCCATCGAATTGAGCGGTTTCTTGCGGGCTCCATCCACCGGTTTGTCGGTCATCTCGAGCACATCTGGCGCATGGACGATACGCACGGGTAAGTTGCTCTGGTTGAGTTCGGCAAGGCGCGGGCCGACCAGGTCCTGGTTGCCTACTAAGACGATTTCCTCGCCGAAATCGCGAGCCGCATCGAGCGCGCCCTGAACTTCGGGTAAGGGATAATCATCACTGCCCATTGCATCCAAAATGATGGTCATAGGTTTTCCTCTCGTCATAAGATGTGGCGGTGTTGGTGGTTGAGTGACAAATATCAGGTAAATCGCCGCAGGAAGCAGCCGCCGGATGCTTGACAACCACCCAGAGCCGATTATAATACATCCACACCCGCGCTGGTGCTGGAACTGGCAGACAGGCATGGTTGAGGGCCATGTGGGGAGACCCGTGGAGGTTCAAGTCCTCTCCAGCGCACACAAGAGCCGCAATCAAGCGGCTTTTTGTTTTAAGGGCTTCTTTTCCCAGAGTGAAGAAAGAGACCAATCCATTCAGGCTCTCTAGGAGTTGCCGTGGTAGGTCCCGCATAAATGCGGATTTCACCACGCC
>CAYOHX010000241.1:0-6309 GCA_964403875.1 uncultured Anaerolinea sp.
GCGTACTGCGCCCTGTTGCTACCTCGGATAAACTGTGGCAAGTGGATATGCCCGAAGGCCGAGTACGCCCATTCCAGCGGTAGATCAGCTGGATCAAAGATGACATCCTGGGATTCACTAATATGATAGAGACTGTGGACACGATTACCACGCACGTGCAGGTGGCTTACCAGTATCGTTGGATGCTCCGGTTTCACAAACTGGGTTTTGATTCGTCCCAGTTGATTTTTGAGCTCCTGATGAACAATGCTGTTTCGCTCATCGACAGTCTTGAAGTTCATCTGATCCGGCCGTAGATAACGGGAAGGAAAGGGGTAGGGGAGCAAGACAAATTGGACAAGCCCACCGGAACGATTAGCCAGCGTCATATACGCGCTGCGGTCGTACAAATAGAGCCGGCCGGAAAGTTTTGGCTTATCTGCGGAGGCTTCCTGTGGAGCAGCCAGTTCCATTGCTGTGCGGCACATATTGAATAGATCTTCGCTATCATGGTTGCCTCCGATAACGATCATGGTTCCACCACGAAGGAGAAATGGGCGAAAGATCCGTGATACATCCGCAAAGGCGCTGCGTGCCTGGTCCAGCCGGACAGTATTGGCAAACAGGTCGCCCGAGACCAACATTACATCAACCTGGTGCTGGTCAAGGTATCCAGCTATCTCTTCTAAACGCTTCACAATATCCGGCTGCCGGTCAACATGACCCTGTCGTTCGTTCAAATGCCAATCGCTCGTATGCAGTATCTTCATTGGTGGAATTACTCCCTAAAGAATGATTTCAGGCTCTCCGTTGCTGTCGAGGGTAACGTCCTCGGGGGTGGGTATACTAACTTCCGCCGGGCGCATAGCCCAGGCTGGAAATGGAACCGCAACTAACATAGGCTCTCGGAAGGTGTCCTGGATGATCAGCTTTTCATCTGCCTGTAAATTTGCCGCCCGTTTCCGCGATGCTTCGGACATGAACTTCCAGATGGTCTGTCCCATTTCCAGACTACCGCTGCGTCCAACCACTTTGATCGCGGAGTTCTCAAATACACGTTCGGAGATCTTGGACGCTTGCTGCTGCGCACCGAGCAGGATGATTCCCTGGCTTCGCATTTCTGCTGCGACCTGCTCGATCAACTGGGTAATGGAGTCTTTGCTCCCACGCGGTGCAAAGCGATTCAGTTCATCCAAGGCAACCAGGTAAACCAGCCCATTGATGGCATTCGGTCCTGTGCGCTCATCCACAATCTGGCGAAGGATGGTAGCAACGACAAAGCGTTGCAGGCTGGAACTGCCAGTGATACCGTTAAGATCAATCACAACGGGGTTAGTGGTGTCAGTTGCCTCAATATGGATCGGATGACCATGCAGTTCCGTCCGCCGGAGAACACCCCTACTCTCGGCCAGGATTTTCCCCAGCCGGCGGGATAACTTGCGCCAAGTGCCTGGATAATGGCTCGACCACTCTGGAATTGCCGATGTTTTCATCCGCGACATTCGTCTTACCCAATCCAGCAGTTCGGTGAAGGTTTGTGGAATGCGGTGGTAGTCGGAGCTGTTCGTGCCAGCTCCGTCATTTTCTCCCTCATCATCTCCGTTCTCCTGGGTATTAGTGGTAGATGCATTGATTGCAGGTTTGAGGTGCCGTGTGGTTGTGCCATCGGCAAGGACATGCTCATCAGTGAGCCAGGCGTCAATATCCAGGACGAGAGCGCTGAAATTGATATCGTCCGCATCCTCCTCCGAAAACAGATATAGGAGCAAGTTTTGCTCGATAATATCAGAGAGGCTCCAGGAGTAGGGATTAACCGTGCCGTAGGCGGGTGTGGAGATAGCAATAGCACCACCTGGCATCTGCGGCGCAAGGTACCGAACATTCTGGAAGGGTTGCGGGGCAGTAACACCGAGGGCATTCCAAGCCGCAAGATGCTCGTCCGGGTCGAAATTCTTGTTAGGCTGGTCTATAGTGAAGAGGTCAAACCCCTTCACATTTAGAATGATGGGGACCACCCGCAACCGGTTTGGATCGGAAGGACTTGTCTGCCGCTGTAGTTCAGCTTTCTGAAGGAGCATGTAGAGCGTGAACAATAGGAAGGAGGACTTCGTTCCCCGCCCAGCCACGCCGTTGATATTCATGTGGCCGCCATTCGCTCCAAGCAGATAATCCAGGTCGATCCTTCCTGCGCCGGCAGTTGCCGCACCGCCATTTTTAATCTGTCCCACGGAAAGCGGGTTGGGATTTTCGTCTGCACCGTATGACCGTTCAGCCTCAACATCATTACAGAGATACACCCTACTACGGTCGAGAGGTGGTGCGTAAACTTCAGGTTCGGTACGCAAGATACGCGCCAAAGCGTATGTGATGCCATCTGAATTGAATGGCGGTTCGCTGTTAGCGTCCCCATCGTTGACATCGACCGCTTCGCCCATATCCCTCTGTCGGCTAATGCGGTATACCTGCTCAACCACCGCATAGAATGTGTAACTGTTTCCCCCAATCTGGCTCTCAGTTCTGATAATCTGTGTATTCTCTACCATCTGTTCGCGGTCTACCCAAAAATAAAATTGGTCAGCTGTCGCTTCTTTACCCGATGGCGAAGCGACGCGGCCAATTAATGGCGTTTCCTGTTCTTCTATGTCATGATCATTTACAGTAGCAGTGAGATCCATTCATTCCTCCAGCTATATATCCGTCACACGATAAAATCTTTGGTAAAGGCTTGATTCGGGGTGAAACAATGATCCGAGGCTTTCTTCAGCGCGAACAATTGGATGAAGCGATACAGCTGCCCGGTTGTACGATTTTTGCCGGCAGCGATATTCAAGGAGTGCTTTAGAAAGTCGGTTTGAAAAATCCCAATCCAAATGCTGGTTCAAAAACCAATCGTACAGAACCTCAACGCGCACGTATCCGGAGTCAGGAGTGATTCCAACGTCGCTATGGATTTTGACGTACCAGGATAAAAGCGGTGGGCGTTGAGTGCGAGTAATCACGAACGCGGGGGTTCTCTCGCCAGCTTGTAGACTATAGAGCATGAGTTGACCTGCCGTATGAAGGTAGTTGCGATAATGCCTCTTGATCACCCCAAATACTGGGCTTGTGTCCTTATCGAAGCCGCCTGCGTGCATATCCAATGCTCCATCGACAATTGTTGGGATATAGGCATCCTGAGCGATTGCAACTTCTTCCAGATTCAACATTTCAAATCGGGTGCGTTGATCGTCTAGACCGCGTAGCCGTTCATAGTTCACCAATATCTCCTGATACCCATCTTTGGGTTGGGCAGTCGGCAGCAGGCGGAAGCCATGCTCCTGCAATGCCAGCGCAAAGCTTTCCACCTCGTCTGCCGGGAAGAGATCAGCAGGCATTGCGGCAACCTTTTCAGTTTGGAAGAATTCACGTCGGATGTTTCCATCTACAATTCGCATCGCAACCCCGCCAACCTGCGCCAAGCGAATGGGAACGGGATAACCTTCGGGTGACCGGATCCAGGCGATGATTTGCCCGACATCTTTTCCATCAATGAAGCGAATGGGGGAATAGTCCCATTCGTCTGGGCGCCAGCCATCCACGTTCGAAATTTGAATTGCAGACCAATTCCCCAGGCCGAACTCGATATCAAGCCGGATCTGTTGTCCTTCCTCCTCATCATTGGAGGGGGCGTTTAATTGGTCGGGCAGGGGGGAGCCGCCTTCGAGACGGATACCTCCATAGTTCTTAACGAAATCCAGCCCCATATCACCTCCTACAAGCCCAAGGTGGCCAAACGATAAGCCATTGCTTCTTTGCTGACGAGAAATTCGCCTGCGAGGCGCGACGCCAGGTATCCGCGCGGCTGGCCGACGGGTGGATGGAATTGAACGGCTCTTGCCCTGACAGTGTCTTCGGGCATCAGCAGGCTGGCGGCAAACTGATTTGCTTCAGTTTCCTGCTTATCACTCATGATCATCGCCGGTTGCCGGACCACTTCGCCCATGTGCAAAGGCAGTGCATTGCCTGCGCCGGCAGTAAGAGTATCCGCGTTTTCAGATTGTTTAGGATAGACCATTGCGTCTGTGAGCAGTATTCCCTCTTCCATCTGCTCAGGCGAAAGCTGGGCCAGCCAGGGCTCAAAATGCAACTTATAATGCCCGAGTTCGTGGGCAACTGAAAACCTGCGGCGTACTATGGGATCTCGCTTTTCGACTAGGATACAGCCAACAAAGCCGCCGCGGTATTGATAAGCATAGAAAAAACCGGAAATCGGCCCAAAGTTTTCCAGCCCCAGCTCAGGTTTTTGACCTGTTTTCTCGGCAAGGAAATCGCCAGCGCGTTCAATTGACAGGTCTTCGACTTCAGATACCCAGATAGGATAACTCGCAACCAGATCGAAAAGAGGGATAATGCCGAAATATGGTTCGTCTATACCGGCATCTACCCAAACCGACCGCACCGCCTGGCTTATACGAGGATCAAAGAGGTTGCTACTTGGCATTATTCTCCTTATTTGAACGATCATTACCGGAACGGCAGGAGGTCTTGCGTCGCGCCGCGGTCATCTGTGCCTGCCCGCGGCCCATGCTCATCTGTATTGCGGCATCACGGAATACTTTGAGAAAACGTTCGCTGACATTCAAACTGAGTTGATGACTGAGGCTACGAATTTCTGGTAGACTAAGCCATTTGGGCAAAGGGATATTAATATGTAAAAGCTTCAGGCTGTTTTCCTGATCTGCCGGAGGAACTAGTTGGTTAGCGATCAAATGTGCGGTCACTTCGCCTACCGTAATAGGTGAAATTTCAATTGATTCGCTGAAAACACTCAGAAAGTTTTCCTGAAGCAATTTGCGAACCTTTTCACTATCTACCGAATTCACTGAGAGACCAATTTCTTCAGCGTATGCCCAATTGATCTCTCCAATAATCCGGTCCAGCTCGGCATCTTCTTCGGCGATCTGCAACACCTCAGCAATCTCGTCGAGATTGCTAGCGTCCAAAGCCCTGACATACCGAGTAATTGAACGTTCGATTTGAGCTTTTGAATTAGGCTGGTTCATCATCAAGAATCCTTTCTACCGAATGTCGCGAAATACTTTTTTCGAAGGTGTTCTTTCGCCCGGGCCAGCCTGACATAAGCAGCTCCCTCTCGAATCCCTAACGTAGCAGCGAGGTCAACACCGCTCAGACCATCAACAATTGCCAAAGTTAGAATTTTTCGATCGCTCTCATTGACCAACGCAAGCATTTCGTTAAGCGGTTGTTGTTGATCCTCAAGGGCACTGCGGTTCGAAGTACGATACAACACCGCATCGATTCGCTCTTCCGCAGTGCTGTCTTCGCTATCATTCAATTCTCGTCGTTCATTTGGACCATCATTGTCAACATCTTTGTCTTCAAAAACTTGGACGCGCTTCGTTTCATATTTGGCATCTCGGCGCATCTCTCTCAGCTTATTGACAGCAATCCCCATCAACCAAGAGTAGGACGAGCGAGTGGGGTCAAACCGGTCCGCAGCTTGAAGTGCGACTTCAATTGTGTTTTGAAGAATTTCATTGGCCGTTTCGACAATTTTTGTTTCCCCATCAACTAAGCCTGATCTGGCGACCAACACCCGGATACCAGTTTGCAGGTTAGAGTAATGCGCTTCGATTGCCAGGCTTACAACTTCTTTTTGCGAGATCGGTAAGCTGGTATTTCTTGTAGTTGAAGGTTCCATCGTAACTGACAATTAACCTCCTGGGCAACACCTTTCACTTATATATTGACAAAACGGGGGTATTTTTTAACAGGTAAATTGATAGATTCCAATAAGGGTTTTACTGAAATCTATGGGTGGAGTTCGTTTAAAAATATTTTTACCCCCTCCCAATCAATCCACTCAACGGCGGCCCTCTTCCTGATTAATTCTTCAGGTATATACTGATCGAACTTATGGGTTCGGAGTAATTCATCAGAAATTTCGGCAATCAGATTGACACCGTCTTCAAACTCAGCCGCCTTTTCCTGTAGATTCGTAAGCAATGATCTCCAGCTTGTGCTTTCATCTGGGCGCTTGATCACCATCACCCAGGGAAAAAGCATGTTCGGAAATTCCGATTGAAAGCCGGCGTATTTAACCAAAAGATCGAATGTTCTGACAATCTTCGTGCCTGTCCATGGAAACAATATCCAACAGTTTTCGCCCTCAATGACATTCTGTGTGGCCATCCCCAATTCGGAAAATAACATTCGGCTCTCTCTCAACCGCAATATGCCCGAGGTGGAGAGGTAGCCCGGTTCATTGGCTCCACTGAGCAGATCAAAAACCCGTTTGGCGATCCTGGGATGCATTTCTGGCACTCCGGT
>CAYOHX010000242.1:0-6245 GCA_964403875.1 uncultured Anaerolinea sp.
CGGGGTTAGGGGTGGGGTTGACTTTGGAAAAGACATCCCCTTATCTTTTTCCCCTCTTCTCAGTCTTATAACATGAAGGTAAAATATCACTATGTTTAACCGCCGTTTGTACGCTGATTACCCCTATTATCCGGTTCTCCTCTGAGAACCCGTTGGGGTTTAAGGCAGCGGTCGCAACTACCGGTCACTGGCAGCCACCCATCGGGGCGGCTGCTTTTTATTTTCCTAATCAGTGTTATACTAGCCCCGTTTCAACCCTGGAGAAAAGAGTATGGCAAACAACGCATTCGATGAACTCAAATGGCGCGGATTGATCTTCGATTTTGTCGAGGGTGTGCCGGAACTGCTGGCCAAGGAGCCGGTTACTATTTACAACGGCTTCGACCCCACCGCCGACAGCCTGCATGTGGGACACACCGTCCCGCTCATTGCGTTGGCTCGCCTTCAGCGCTTTGGGCATACACCCATTGCTCTGGCGGGCGGTGGCACCGGCATGATCGGCGATCCCAGCGGCAAGAGCGCCGAACGCAACCTGCTCAGCCGCGAGCAGATCGAACACAATGTTTCATGCATCAAGAAACAGCTCGCCCATCTGCTTGATTTTGAGGTCAAGAGCAACCCGGCGCGCGTGATCAACAACGCCGATTGGCTGCTGAAGCTCAATATGGTCGACTTTCTCCGCGAAGTCGGCAAGCATTTTACAGTCAATTACATGCTGGCCAAGGACTCGGTTAAGACTCGCATTGAGCGCGAAGAAGGCCTATCCTTTACGGAATTCAGCTACATGCTGCTGCAATCGTATGACTTCCTGCACCTGTACGAAACCACCGGCTGCAAGCTGCAAACGGGTGGCAGTGACCAGTGGGGCAACATCACCGCGGGTGGCGAGTTGATTCGGCGCATGCGCGGCGGACAGGCTTACGGCATGGTCTACCACCTGATCACCAAAGCCGACGGCACAAAGTTTGGCAAAACCGAATCCGGTTCTGTCTGGCTGGACGCTGAAAAGACCTCTCCTTATCGCTTCTTCCAGTTCTGGTTGAATACAGACGACCGCGATGTGATCAAATACCTCAAATTCTTCACCTTTTTCAGTCAAGACGAGATCACATCTTTGGAGAGCAGCATGACCGAGCGACCTGAAGCCCGCGAAGCGCAGCGTGCTCTGGCCCAGGATATGACTCGCCGCATTCACGGTGAAACGGCCCTGGCCCGCGCCGAGCAGGCCTCTCAGGCTTTGTTTGGCGGCGAAATTGACGGTCTTTCGGCTGCCGAAATCACTGACATCTTCGCCGAGGTGCCCTCTTGTGAACTGACCAAAGAGCAGTTGGGTGGTGATGGAATGCCCGTGATTGACCTGCTAGTAATCGCCGGGGTGGCCAAGTCAAAGGGCGAGGCTCGTCGTTCGATTAGCGAGGGCGGTATTTACCTCAACAACCACCGCGTCAGCGATGTCGCCCAGACTACCGGAATGAAGGATGCCATTTCAGGGGAGTTCATCATCCTGCGCAAGGGCCGCAAGTCGTACACGCTGGTCAAGGTGCATTAGAAACATCGTTGCACGCTCTTCCTGTTCTAACCGCCGCACTGAATGCTCGCGCAGCGCTGCTAGACGCAAATCGTTCCGCAGCGCTGCGCCTGTTCAACGGCTTTTATGAAGGTTGCCCCGAACTGGTCGTCGATCTTTACGGCGGGACCCTGGTGCTGTTCGATTATGCCAACCCGCCTCGCCCCGACCGGATCAGCGCAGCCCTGGCGCTTTTGCGTGAACGCCTGCCCTGGGCGCAGGCAGCCGTGATCAAAACTCGCGCGGGCAGCCCCGCGGAGCGACGCGGCCTGCTGGCCTTTGGTGGGTCACCAGACCACAAGATTGTTGAAAACGAAATTTGGTATGCCCTGGATTTACAAATGAACCAGGACGCCAGCTTTTACCTGGACACGCGCAACTTGCGAGGCTGGCTTAAAGCCAACAGCTTCGGCCTACGCGTGTTGAACACCTTTGCCTACACAGGCAGCCTGGGCATTGCGGCTCGGGCAGGCGGCGCACAGCGCGTGCTGAACACCGACCTGGACCGGGCCTTTTTACGCCTCGCGCAGCAATCCTGTCAACTGAATGGCCTGTCCTGTTCCAGCAAAGATTTCATGGCAGGCGATTTCTTTGCCATCACTTCACGACTGCGCCACTCCAACCAGCGTTTCGATCTGGTCATTCTGGACCCGCCTTTTTTCTCCGCCACCCAGGGCGGACGCGTCGACCAGGTTCATCAATCGGCGCGACTGGTGAACAAAGTGCGCCCGCTGACCGCCGATGGGGGGCGCATTGTGGCCGTGAACAACGCTCTTTTCCTCAGCGGCTCCGATTATTTGCGCAGCCTGGAGGACATGTGCCAGGGTGGTTACATGGAAATCGAAGACTTCATTCCGGTTCCTCAGGATATCACCGGTTATCCAGCCACGATACAATCGAACGCTCCAGCCGACCCCGCCCCTTTCAACCATCCCACCAAAATCGCCATCTTGCGCGTCCGGCATACTCGCCGAACGATCGATATCTGTTAAGTTTGGTTCACGCGGAATGACCGTGGCAGTTTGCCGCAACCCCCAGGGCCCTCCAAAGTGTGAACAAAGTGTGGCCCGATTCCAGGTATAATTGGCTTTATTGGTCATATTGCAAAGGATGATGGAAATTAATTCGTTCAACCTGGATTTTTCGACCCTCGACGAAACCCGCGTGAGCGATTCTGCCCGCCGGTTGGGGAAGCTGTTGGAGCAGACTCCGCAGTACGCCCGTTTTGTTGAATGCTCGCAAGCCGTTTCGTTGGATGAGCAGGTTGTTGCTCTAACGCGCCAGATTCGGGCGCGGCGCTCATTTTATATGCGCGCTGACGACGGACGTGATTTGCAAGGCGAAATGGAAGCTTTGCCGGTCATGCGCGCGTTCCGCCACGCGGAAAGCGATCTGCGCGGGCTTCTCGATGCCGTAGACCAGTTCGTCAGCCAGTCGGCGGGAGTTCCCTTTGCCGCCAACATTCCCGAAAGTGGCTGCGGCTGAGGGTAGAACGATTCAGGGCCAGGTCTGGCCCCACAAACATGATGGAAGAAACGCGATCTGTTCCCCAAGAAATCCAACAAGCCGCCATCGATCTCGGCGAAGCGCTGCGCCAGAACCCGGTCATGCGGGCCTACCTGGAGGCTTGCGCGGCGGTGGAGGCTGAACCCCATGCCCGCAACCTGGAGGCGGAAGTGCAGGCTTTGGCGGACGAATTGACCCAGCGACAGGCTGAGGGCGAAATGCTCAGCGCGGGCGAATTAGATCGCTTCTACCGCCTGCGCAGCGAAGTGCGCAGCAACCCACTGCTGGCAGAGCGGGATCGTTGCTTTGAACAGCTTCGCTCGTTACTGGGTCGGGTCAACGATGATTTGAGCGGTGTAATGGGACTGGATTTCCGCGAGTTGCTTCAATCCTAGTAGAAACGGTTCTTTGGGAATCGGTGTGGTGAGATCTGCGATATAGAATCTCCCAGTTTTGTACTATAATTTGGTGAGATTTGTGATCGCTCTCAACCGTCAAGGCTGCCATGCGTTTTTCTCCCGTAATCATCATTATCGTTTGCATTTCTCTTATCCTCTCAGCTTGCGCGCCAGTGGTGCATGCAGCCGCTGAACCATTGCTGCAAGCCACCAACACGCCCACCCCTGAGCCAACAGCCAGCCCTACTGCCACACCCCCCGCACAGCAAGCCACCCCAACCGCCACGCCCACGGCTCGCCCTACAACCACGCCTCCGCCGGGTGGCCTGGCCTGGCCCAGCCTGACGGATCCCTCCGGAATTGTTGCCACGCCTGGCTTGCTGCGGTCTGGCCCCAACGCTGATTATCCCGCGGTCATGGCGGCTCTGGCAGGCATGAACTTCACAATTTTAGGGAAGAGCGCAGACAATTTGTACTGGCAGGTGCGGTTGCCCACTGACATCGTCCGCGCGGGCAGTGGCTGGATCACCGCGGAAAGCCTTACCACACGCAACGTAGAAAATATCGCGGATGTGTATGCGCCTCCGCTGGAGCCCTGGGCGGGCTTGATCGTCACCCCAGGCCAACCGATTGCTGCCGCCGTGGTCACCATTAACCTGCGCTTTGGCCCCGGATTTGGCTATCCAATCATTGGCTATGCCCTGCGCGGCCAGATCTATCCGGTCACCGGGCAATCGGCGGACGGATTGTGGCTGCGCCTGAAAGTCCCCTTCCCGGTCTCTGCCGATGGAAACGCCTGGGTATACCGGGCGAACACCCATGCGTTCAATGGCGGAACGATCCCGGTGGTGGAAGGCCCGCTGCCGCCGTATATAAGCTACGATCAGGCTGCCCCGGCTTGCGCTCTGGTGGCAAATTCGTTGTTGGTCAAGAACACCTTTGGTCCCAGCGAATATTTCTCGGTGCAGTTTGAAGCGCTCAACAACACGGCTAAGACCTGGTCTACGGGCGACATCGACGTGGTTTACCTGGCGGCGCTCAACAACCGCTCTTTCCGCGCCAGCCCAACGCGCCGCGATCTGGAATATCCGGTCGAGGTAGGACAGACCTACCGTTTCGAAATTGAAGGGCAGGCCTGGGATATTCCAGGATATTACCGTGAAATTTGGGCGCTGGCCAATGGAACGAAATCGGTGTGTTTGGTGTACGTGGATATTTGGGTGGTTGATTCACAGGAATAACGCTGTGGTATAATATGGCCGACGCGGGAGTCGCCAAGTGGTAAGGCATCAGCCTTCCAAGCTGATATTCGCGGGTTCGAATCCCGTCTCCCGCTCACTAACCAGTCCCTCCAACCCGGAGGGATTTTATATTCGCGGGCCCCGTCGAGGGGTGATATTCGAATCCCGTCTCCCGCTCACTAACCAGTCCCTCCAACCCGGAGGGATTTTATATTCGCGGGCCCCGTTCTGTTTCCTTCTCCCAGGGGGAGAAGGGTCGGAGATGAGGGTCTTCGCGATCAGACGGCGAGGCTACCAGGATCGGATAGATTCCTCTACCGAATCTCATCTCGCCGCTATAAACACTATCGCAGCCAATAAAGCAAGCCCTCGGCTTACCACGGCAATCCTTGAATATCGATTTCACCTACCGGCCAGGGGGTCGACGTCAGTGGCAGGGCCATTTTCTGCGAATCGAACAATTTCCGTTCGCCATGTTGGGTCATCCATAAAGGCGCGGTCAACACAGAATAACCCAATGATTCGTACAAGGTAATCCGGCGTTTATCGCAAAACAGCATCCCAAAGGCAAAGCCGCCATCCCGCAGCATGTACTCATGGGCTTCCCGCATCAGTAGATGCGCATAACCGCGGCGCAGGAAATCGGGGTGGGTAGATACTCCGCCAATCCCGCCCACCACCACCTCAACTCCTGCCACCCGCACCGCCCGGCGAAGCAGCCCCACATGGCTAACGGGTTTGTTTTCGATGTAGGCCACGAAAAGGACCTCCGGCGCTGCCCATTCAATAGACGCATCTTCCGCAGACGGAGGGCCCCACTCGGCAAAGAAGGCATAGTCGATCATTTTATCGAGTGCATCCAGCCGATCAGAAGAGATGCTCTCTCGGTGCGCAACAACAATATCGGGCTTTTGAGGACGATCCATTTCTTTACCTGTTTGTGTTGAGATGGAATTCTATTATACTGTGTCATTAGGCGTTGCCGTGGAGGAGCGAGAGGCTTCGCCGCATTTTCCCGAAAAGGGCGATTTATCCCGTCGATTCCAAAAGAACCATTATACTTATCCTATCTGGATGGTGGAGAAAGGGTATGGCAACCTGTAAAGAATGGCTCATTCAAAAATTTCAGGATTGGGAGCAAGCTCAGGGCCGCTCGCAATCGTATTATGCCTTTGCCCGTTTTCTGGGCGTCAGTCAATCCGATCTGGTTTTGTGGATGGAAGGCACGGCGACGCCCAAAGGGGATGATGTTCTGGCCCTGGCGGATAAGCTCGGCCCCGAAATCTATGATACGCTGCAAATGGTTCGCCCAAACACACAGAACCAGCGCATGATAGCAGCCTTCCCCGGTCTGCCCGCCGGGCTGCGCGACCGCCTGAGCGGGGCCGTTTGGGAAGCCAACGAAACGATCAAATCTCGCAACCTCTCCCCGGAATCGGTGGAAGCAAAATTGGCCGTGTTTGAAGTATTCGCTCGTTGGGGCATCAAACTAACCAACTAAGGGCATTCCCGACACTAACAGGACAGCGGCAG
>CAYOHX010000243.1:0-6240 GCA_964403875.1 uncultured Anaerolinea sp.
AGTAGTTACGATTTCGCCAGGTATAATTGGCAAATGCTGCCCTACCTGATCGTATGCCTGATTGCCTTTGTGGTGGCGGGATTAACCCTGTTTTCCGGCTTTGGACTGGGAACCCTGCTCATGCCCGCGTTTGCGTTCTTCTTTCCTCTGCCCGTGGCAGTGGCTGCCACGGCGGTGGTGCACCTGGCAAATAATCTTTTCAAGGCCGGGCTGGTTGGCCGCGGCGCCGATTGGGGCGTGGTGGCTCGCTTCGCCATTCCTGGCGTGGTTGCCTCCGTGGGCGGGGCGCTGCTGCTCAACTACTTTGCCGCCCTGCCGCCGCTCACCACCTACCGGCTGGGTGGAAGCGAGTTCTCTGTCAGCGCCATCAATCTGGTCATGGGCATTCTCATTATCGCGTTCGCGTTGCTGGATCTGCTGCCGCGCTTTCAAAACCTGGCCTTCGACCGCAAATACTTGCCCTTGGGTGGGTTGCTCTCGGGATTCTTTGGGGGAATTTCGGGCAACCAGGGCGCGCTGCGGGCGGCCTTCTTGATCAAGGCTGGATTGGATAAACAGACTTTTATCAGCACAGGCGTAATGTGCGCTGTCATCATCGATGTGGCGCGCCTGTTCGTCTATGGAATTGGATTCTATGCCAGTCAGTTTAGTGGCATTTTCAAAGAGGTGAGTGGATTGGTGTTGGCGGCAACCCTGGCGGCGTTTGCCGGTTCCTTCTTCGGCGCCCGGCTGATCAAGAAGGTGACGCTGCGCGCTATCCAGATTCTGGTAGGAGCGCTGTTGCTGCTGGTTGGCGCTGTCCTGGCCGCCGGCCTCGTGTAAGCGACTTGGAACTCCTGCCGCGGGAGCTTCGAAAGACCCAAAACTCACCTCTTGCAAAACGCTGGTTTTATATTAGAATATATGAGCATTTATTCATATATGGAGCCCCTTATGACCGCCTCTCCCAACCTATGTGAAGAAACCATTCTCCACCCCGAGCGCATCGAAAAAGCCCGTGCCGCGCTGGTGGATCCGGTTACCGCTGCTGATCTGGCCGACACATTCGCGGCCCTCGGCGATCCCACTCGCGTGCGCATTGTATCTGCCCTGTTGGGGCAGGAATTGTGTGTGTGTGATCTGGCAGCCCTGTTGGGTATGACCCAATCGGCTGTCTCGCACCAACTGCGCGTTTTACGCAATTTGCGCCTGGCCCGCACGCGTAAGGAAGGCCGCGTGGTGTACTACGCCCTGGATGACAGCCACATCGAAGACTTGTTCGCTCGCGGCCTGGAACATATCCGCCATCGTGCCAGCGAGGGAATACGATGAGCTCCCAACAGTACTCCATCGAAGGCATGGATTGCGCAGATTGCGCTCGCCATGTGCAGGAAGGCGTGGCAAAGTTGGAGGGTCTCAAGAACGTTGAGGTCAATTTTGTTACCGGCCTGCTCACTTTTGAGGGACAAGCCCCTCTCGAATCTATCCGCGGGCGAGTGGAAGCTCTGGGTTACCGCCTGGGCGAGCCCTCAGCCGCCCCCGCGCCCCGTGAAGGTTCCTTGCCCGGTTTCTTCCGCTACCTGCTCGGCCAGAGCGAAACCCGCCTGGCTTTGATCGGCGGTGGGCTGCTCTTACTCTCATTGCCGGCGGCATGGTTGGGCCTGCCCAGTTTGGTTTCCGCCGGGTTGCAGTTGGTCGCCCTCACTGTGGCCGGATACCCGGTAGCGCGCAGCGGCCTGGCTAACCTGTTCATCAACCGCTCGGTAAGTATCAACTTGCTCATGACCATCGCTGCCGTCGGCGCGGTCATCATCGGTGAAATGAGCGAGGCGGCCACGCTCATCTTCCTCTTTGCCGTGGCCGAGGCCTTGGAAGGCTTTACAACCGATCGCGCCCGGCGTGTGTTGGGTGAGTTGCACGAGCTGGCTCCCGCACAAGCCTTACGCCTGGGCCCGGAAGGCGAGGCGTTGACGCCTGTCGCGTCCTTGCAGCCGGGCGAGCGTATCCTGGTTCGCCCTGGCGAGCGCATTCCCCTGGACGGCGAAGTGCTTGCTGGTCACAGTGAGGCGGATCAGGCTCCCATCACGGGCGAGTCCATGCCTGCGCCCAAAGCGCCCGGCGACTTGGTCTTTGCCGGTTCAGTCAACGGCAGCGGCGCGCTGGAGATTCGCGTCACCCGCCGCGCCGATGACACCGCCCTGGCCCGCATCATTCGCATGGTTACCGAGGCGCAAGGTCGCCGGGCCGAGTCCCAGCGTTTCATCGATCGCTTTGCCGCCGTTTACACTCCTGCCGTGGTGGGAGTAGCAGTTTTGGTAGCGGCTGTACCCCCCTTGATGTTCGGTCAGCCATTCTTCAATGCAGGCAGCGAGCACGGTTGGCTGTACCGGGCTTTGGCGCTGCTGGTGATTGCCTGTCCCTGTGCCCTGGTTATCTCTGCGCCCGTCACCGTCATCTCGGCAATTTCGGCCGCCGCGCGCAAGGGTGTGCTCATCAAGGGTGGTTTGTATTTGGAAACGCTGGCCGCCGTGAAGGCCGTGGCCTTTGACAAAACGGGAACGCTCACCCGTGGCCGTCCGGCCGTAACTCACTTGCGCGCCATCGACTGCTCCGGCGAAGCCGAGTGCGAGCGCTGTGACGAGGTCCTGGCTCTGGCCGGGGCTCTTGAACGGCGCAGCGCCCATCCCCTGGCGCAGGCCGTAGTGGAAGCAGCCGCCAGTCGCGGTGTATTGGAACGTTACCCTGCCGCGCAGGACATTGTTCAGATCAGCGGGCGCGGACTGCAAGGGCGCGTGGATGGTAAAATCGCCACGGTTGGCAGCCACATCCTCTTCGACGACCAGCACCCTCATGCCGCCGAGTTGTGCAGTTGGGTGGAGCAGGCTGAACAGGCTGGACACACCACCATGTTGGTATGCGATGGTGACCGGGTACGCGGCTACCTGGCTTTGGCCGACGAGATTCGTCCCGAAAGCCCTGCCGTGTTGGCTGAACTGCGCAAGCTGGGCGTGAGCACGGCCATGCTCACCGGTGACAACCCCGCCGCCGCGGCTCGCGTGGGCCAGAGCCTGGGCATCGTCGAGGTCAAGGCCGGGCTGTTGCCCGAGAACAAGGTCAGTGCCGTGGAGAATTTGCGCGCGACGCATGGCAGCCTGGCTATGATTGGGGATGGTATCAACGATGCGCCTGCGCTCAGTGCCGCGAACATAGGAATCGCCGTGGGGGGGGCGGTCAACACCCAGGCCATGGAAACCGCCGACGTAGTGTTGATGAACGGCAGCCTGGCACGCCTGCCCTTCGCCATGCGGCTGGCGCGCCAGGCCCAACGCATCATTCGTCAGAATGTAGCCTTCAGTATGGGAACCAAACTGATCTTCATTCTGCTGGCTTTGGGCGGCTTTGCCACGATGTGGATGGCCGTGCTGGCGGATATGGGCGTGTCGCTGCTGGTCACCTTCAACGGCCTGCGCCCGCTCAGACTGAAGGAATAGCCAATCCATTACGAAATCCAGGGTGTGTAGATGGCAAAGCGCCACACTCACCCTGGATTCTGTTTACCGCTTAAATTTCTTAATTCCACAGGGCGTTGACCAGCACGCCAAAGAGTCCCGCCAGTATTTGAAGGGCAGCCAGGCCACCCAGAATCAATCCCACCACAGCCCAGGGGCTGCCCGGCAATCCGGCGCGGATTGTTTCGCCTTCGGCCATCTGTCGCAGCGCAGCGGCGGTTTCGCGAGCCAGTTCGCGAGGAGCCTTGCGCCCTGAGCCCAACCAGACCACTCCTTCTTGCGCCTGGGGCAGCAGCAGCCGTTTGCCACGGAAAGCTTCTAGCCACGCCCGGATGCTTTCCGGCGGGTTGAGGGCCGCCCCTCCTGGCAGCACCGTTGCGTGAATCTCATCCATCAGGCCCGCCTCCGACAGCGGCTCACTCAGCAGATGGTATCGTATTGGCAGGCGCGGGGTGTGGCGTTGCACAGCCTGAGTCAACTCGTGAGTAAATTCGCCCTCTTCATCCACGAACACCAGGGTGGAAAAGGCCGCGTGCCGCTCTCCCAGTGACTCCTGGGCGATGCGCCCATCCCGGCGTAAACAGGTCAGATGATACGCCAGGAAGGCGGCGATCACGGCCAGCATGGTCAGGTGGTTGGTGGTCACCCAATCCAGGTTGGAGATGGGCGAGCCGAGTAGATGTGAAAACAGGTTGTAGAGTAGGCTGCCCGACACACCCATGCCACCCACTACGAGCAAAAAGATCGCTAAATATAAGTAAGCCCGGCGAATCACGGAGCGGCGAGCGCGGTCGCCCTGTTCGTTGCGAGTGGCGGCCTCGTCCTGCAAGGCAGGCCAAACCTTCCACCACAGCGGCAACCCTACCGCCAGGGCTGCCAGTCCGCGCGTCAGTTGGCGGGTGCTGGCTGTCTCGGCGAACAAGTTCTCCACGATATGCGTGGCGATCGCCATCACCGCGGTAAAAGTGACGACCAATCCCAGCGCTGAAAGAATCGAGTGATACAGGCGGCGCACAGCCTGCCTGCGGGGCTCATCGGGAATGGCTTCGCTTTCGGTTTCCAGGATACGCCCGTGGTAAGCCCACAACACGCCCAGCGGTAGGGCTGCTGAAAGCGCGCCGCCACTTTGATCCAGGAAGCCACTCCAGGTTTGCGGGCTGCCGAACAGCCACTCCAGCAGCGTGGACAGCACGTTTCCGGCCGATGTCAACAGTCCCACCACGCCCACCAGACTGACCAGGTAGAGCACCACCAGCCTCAGCAGCGAGGTCCGTTCGGATTCCTCTCTCAGGCCAGCCTGGATTTGCAGCCAGGCACTGAGCCACACCACCAATCCAACCAGCAGCAGCGCCAGGCTGTTGGGCAGCATCCCGCCCGCCGCGCCCAAAAAGGGTGTGGACCAGAGCAGGTGAGAGATCAATCCCTGCGCCCCGCCCACGGTCATGACCAACCCCACCAGCACCCACAGGTAGCGATAAAGGCGGCGCGTCTCGGGCAGGAACACTTTGGAAGCGGGTGTAGCCCAATCGGCCTGGCGTACCCGGCGGATATATAAGAAAGCGACCAGGGTGATGATCAACGCAACCAGATTATCGGTGTTGGACTGGGTAGCGGCGAACATGGCTCCGCCTGCGGGCAGACCCATTGCCGCAGTGATCCACCGGTTGAGCAAGGCCAACGAACTAAAGACCACCGGCACCAGGAAGGCGAACTGCGCGCCGTATAAAAACACGGCTCGGATGCGGCTGGTGTGCTCTTCCTCGTCTTGGCGGGCGTCTCGTTGAGCCGTCAACCAGTGCAATAAAAACACGGGCGCACCCACCAGGACCAGAGCCAGGCCGGTAGCCAGAGAGGTGGCGGCGCTGCCGGTGAGTCCGGTTTCCAGGATGGTGCGCAGCAGGTTAACGGCTCCCCATACCAGGGCTTCTAGCCCGATCAAGGCCAGGGCATAAAAGTATAAGCGACGGATGGTGCGCATAAGATCAGGGCTTATCGGTGTAAGACCACTCGTAAGACCAGAAGGGATAGGGCATTTCGACGATCTTCCACTGCTCTCCTTCTAGCCGCAAGCGTGCCAGGGCTACTTCACGGTTGGGGCTGCTGAACGGTCCGCTGGAACCACGCAGCAAGGTGAGCGAGACAGTGGTTTCTATGGCCCGCTTGTCCATTTCCACTAGCTCCAGCACTGTGCCGCTCACTTCTTGGGCCTGATAATTGACAAAGGGACTGCGAAACTCAGCCAGCGTGGGTTTTTCGTCGAGGCTCGCCAAATAGGTGTAGGCCCGCTCATAATCTTGCTTTTGCAGTGCCAGGATGTAATTTCTTACCACGCCGGCGGGATCATTTTCGGGACCATAGGTTTGCGCGCCGCGCCGTAGAAAAAATAGTCCCACTGCTGCCACTACCAGCACGGCAATTCCGATTAGAATGCCGGTCAGAAAGCGATCTTCCTTCATGAGGATCTCCTGTCCAATGGTTCGCCCGGCCGCAACGCGATGACCAGGATGGGCCCCAGTACCGGCACAACAACGGCGACCAGCCCCCAAACGAGATAGGCCGGCCAGATCATCCGACGGCGGCCCAGGTAAAGGAATGCCATCAGCGCCAAAAGTATGATAACCACCAGCAGCATTCCGCGGATGATGTCGGCAGCACCCATGCCCGTTACACCTCCTGTAACTACTCACCTCATAATCAGGTTTTTCATAACTACTCAGAGAAGTCTTGAGTTTGTGGTGTTTGGTGGGGCGAA
>CAYOHX010000244.1:0-6121 GCA_964403875.1 uncultured Anaerolinea sp.
CGCGTTTGGCTACCGATCTTTCTAAGCGCTTGCGCAGGTTGGCCGCCACATCTAGCCGCTGATCTTCGACTGGCTCTTCAAGGCGCAGGCTGTAATCGGTTTGAAGCGAATCGCCAGTCATGGTGCTGCCGGGCGGCAGTTCCTGGGGATCATTCACCAGTCCGAGCAGTCCCTTCACCTCAGAAGCGAAGCACAGGGCGCCATCATCGGTATACCCATAATATAAAGGGGAAACCCCCAGCGGATCGCGGGTGAGCATCAGAGAACCCTGCTGGATCTGCGCCCTGGCATAATGACTGTCGCTGACTCGATCCTCTGCCGTTCCTTGCGCCAGGGCTTTCCCGGCATCCGGCTGGCTGGCAGGCCAGCACAGCCCCATTGTGACGCCGTCTATTGTTTTAACAGATGAATGAAATGTTCCACGGTGGGCCATCTTTTCGAGCATCTGGTTTACGCTTTGCTCCGCGTTGGGCAAAGCAATTCCAGCGATTGCTGCCATGATTGAATACCTCCTTACTTACCTTTACGTTCAAAAATTTTTCTTTTATCATCATATTTTCCCGCCGGGAAGATGCCCTCTTCCGAGGAGCGCACATCCTCCACGGTGACAAACGCCTTGGGGTGCACATCATGAATGACCCGCATCACCTCTTTGATGTGTTTGCGCTTGACCACGGCATAGATGAGCTTCACCGGGCCGGAGCCGCCCTGGCCATCCACGCCCGTAACGCCAAAACCGGCGTCATGTAGATGGCGGATCACTTCTTCCCCATTACCGGGAATGATGGCGCGCACCACCTGCGTGCCGATGGCCAGGCGGTCTTCGATCAACATGCCAACGTAGTTCCCCGCGGCAAAACCGGCGGCGTACCCCAGGTACGAGGTGACGCTGCTGAGATTCTGGACCAGCTGCCCAATGGCGACGATCCAGATCAGCACCTCGAAGAAACCCAGGATGGGGGCCAGCCGGCGCTTGCCGCGCGACACAAAAATGATGCGCAGCGTACCCAGAGTCACGTCGGCCACCCTGGCCACGAAAATGAGCAGCGGCAGGATTACCCATGCGTATAGTTGTGCGTCGTCCATCGATCGGTCCTCCCTTGTATCCCCGTCTCTAATTTCCTGTTGAAGCGCGAATGACCAGCTCTGGCTCTACAGTGACACAGGTTTCATCCAGGGTCTCCCCCTGGATGTTCTTCACCAGCATCCTGGCTAATGTTCGCGCGATGTCGTAGGTGGGCTGGTACAGGGTGGTGATGGGCGGACTGGTATATTCCGTTTCTTTGATGCCATCGTACCCGGCAATGGCCAGCTCTGTGCCGATATACAGGCCCTTTTCTCTGGCAGCGCGCAGAACGCCCAGCGCAGTGAGATCGTTACAGCCGATAATGGCCGTGGGAGCGTCTGGCCTGGACAGCAGGTCCAGGGTTACCTGGTAGCCGCGTTCTTCGGTCAGGTCGCCTTGCCGGACCCATGCCGGATCGAAGGGAATGCGGGCTGCTGCCAGGCCCTGCTGGTAACCCCGAAAGCGGTTGGCGTGGATGATCAGGTTCGGTGAGGCGCCAATAAAGGCAATGCGGCGGTGACCTTTTTCGACCAGATGCAGAACCAGCTTTTTCATGCCATCCGCATCGTTTATGTCGACATATGGATAGTCAGCCGTGGTTTCTCCCCGACCGAGAGAGACAAATGGGATGTTGTTCTGGGCCAGAAAATCGATGCGCCAGTCGTTCAGGCGCGTGCGGTTGATCACGACTCCATCCACCCGGCGGCTCTGCACCCATTGGCGGTACTGGTGCTGTTCTTTTTCGCTGTCCGGCGGGCAGGAGGTCACCATCAGATCCAGATGGTGTGAGGCCACCTCGTCGCACAGGCCGGTCAAAAAGCTGATGTAGAACGGGTCGGAGAAGCGGGGCGAACTGGTGGGGAGGATGTAGCCAATCGAGTCGCTGCGTTTGCGGCGCAGCTGGCGGGCGGCATAGCTGGGTTCATATCCCATCTCGTGAGCGGCCTCGACGACCCGCTGGCGCGTCTCTTCGGACACGTCGCTGTAACCGTCCAGCGCGCGCGAGACGGTGGTAATCGAGAGCCGTAATTTTTGAGCGAGATCGCGAATGGTAACCGGCATGACTTCTCCAAAACGTTTTAATTCCCCGGCTCTTATTATATACGATATTCTGCCATACCGCAAAAGCTATCGGGTCGCGCAGCAAATATTTGACTCACAAACCGTTTTTTTATATAATTATGATTGGCATATTGAACAGATTTAAGAATACCTTTCGATTTGCCCCATCTTGGTACTGTACAGCCCTGATTCCAAGGTGGTAGCGGGCAATTTTCTTTCTCAACGATCCAAAACGTTTTGGATCAGCAGGCGTTGAGCAGCCGAATTATCGATAAGCTCAACGATCTCTGCCCAACCCGATACCGTTCTACAAGGGAGGAACATGATGAAAAAGCTGCGTCTCAATGTACGCATGCTGCTGGCCGTACTGGCGATCGCTTCTTTGATCGGCGCCTGCCAGCCCAGCCAGGTGCAAGAAACCGCCCCACCAGTCGATGCAACGCCTGCCTCTGCCCAGGCAACTGCCATTCCAGAACAGGGGAAGGTCGGCGGCACAATTGTGGTAGCTTTACCCGAAGCGCCGGTTTCGCTCGACCCTGCCGATCACCGCAACCGCCCAGCGGAGACTGTCATCCGCAACATGTTTGATGGCCTGATCACGCGAGATACGCGCAGCGGTGTTCATATGCAACTGGCCGAATCGATGGATTGGATGGACGACCAGACGCTGGAAATCAAGCTGCGCAAAGACGTGAAGTTTCATGATGGCAGCTCAATGACCGCGGATGATGTGGTGTTTACCTTTGACCGCATTATCAAAGAAAATCAGATTGAATACCCCGAAGTACACTCTTCGCCCCGCAAAGGGTTGATCGCGCCGCTCGAATCAATCGAGAAAACCGGTGACTATACCGTGGTGATGCATTTCAACGCACCCTGGCCCCCCGCCATGCAACTGTTGGTTCACCAGCAAATTGTCCCCAAAGCCTACATTGAAAAGGTCGGCACCCAGGGATTCGTGGAGCATCCAATCGGCACCGGTCCATTCAAGTTTGTTTCGGCCAGCGATGGCCTGGAAGAAGTTGTGATGGAGCGTTTTGAGGATTATTACGGCGGGTCGCCCGACCTTGCGCCGGTAGGCCCGGCGTGCGTGGACCGGGTGATCTTCCGCGCCATTCCGGAAGCCTCAACGCGCGCTGCGGCGCTGCTGGCGGGCGAGGTGCAGATCATCCAGAGCATTCCGAGCGACCTGATCAGCCGCTTAAAGCAGAATGACAATGTGGCGGTGAAGACGGCCCCCGGCACCCAGCCCAAATGGGTCGAACTGAACGTCAATAAGCCGCCCTTTGATGATGTGAAGGTTCGCCAGGCACTGAACTATGCCCTGGACAAAAACCTGATTATCCAGGAGATCTATGATGGGCGGGCCGTGGAACTGCCAGGATCGCTTTCGCCATTCAATAACTTTGTCAACAAGAGCCTGCAGCCTTATCCGTATGATCTGGAAAAGTCGCGGCAATTGCTCGAAGAAGCGGGATGGACCGATACCAACGGAGATGGCATTGTGGATAAGGGCGGTCAGGCGCTTTCGTTTACCATCGATACGCTGGAAGAACACCGCGGGCTTGCTGAGGCAGTGGCCAACTTGCTCCAGGAAGCGGGCATCGATGCCAGCGTGCGCTTCTGGGAATACAGTGTGGTCCAACCCATGCTGCTGGCCGGTGAGCGCCAGGCCTATCTGGACGATTGGGGCGACTCGGCCTTTGATCCGGTGGGCCACTTTGAGGCCAAATGGCATGGATACGTTCAGGGCCAGTCCTATGGCCGTGGTAATTTCTCGGGCTATAACAATGAGCGGGTCAATGAACTGATCAAGATGGGGGAGACCACGGTAGACGCGCTTGAGCGCCAGAAAATCTATGATGAGGCACAGCAGCTCGTCTATGATGAGGCCCCGGCCGTGTTCCTGATTTTGCCGGAAGAAGTGGAAGCTTCTTCGATGAAAGTCATGAATTGGGAGCCTGCCTCGGACAGCCGTGTCAACCTGCACGATGTTTGCCTGGCTCCGTAGCCCCAACGACAAGCCGTTGGACCTCACAGCGTAAATTTGGGGATACATGCGCAGGATAGCACCACCCCCCTGTGCATGTATCCCCGCCAAGAACCGAGGCATGTATGCGCTTAGTTAAAATTATTGAACGCATCCTGATCATGATCCCCATCGTCATCGGCGTGGCGGTGATCGTCTTCCTGTTCATGCGCCTGATGCCCGGCGATCCGGTGGATATTATGATGGGTCAGGGCGGCGCCGTCTCGACGGGCGAGATGGAAAAGCTGCGCGCGGAATTCAACCTGGACAAGCCGCTGCACGTGCAGTTGGGGATTTTCCTGGCCGATATGCTGCGCGGCGACCTGGGAAATTCATACGTGCAAAAACGGCCTGTCGTGGAGTTAATTGCCGGGCGGCTGCCGGCCACCATTGAACTGGCCATGGGCGGCTTGATCGTCAGCCTGTTGATTGCGATCCCGATTGGCATTTTCTCTGCGGTGCGCCAGAATTCCTGGCTGGACCGCCTGAGCATGGCCGGCGCATTTTTAGGGATCTCGATGCCCAGCTTCTGGTTAGGGATCGTCCTCTTGCTGCTGTTTGCCGTGCAGTTCCAGTGGCTGCCGGTGCAGGGACGCATTCACCATACCATCGCCCTCCAGGAAGTGACCGGATTTTACGTGCTGGATAGTCTGCTCACCGGCAACCGAGAGGCGCTGATCAGCAGCCTGCGTCATCTGATCCTGCCTTCGATCACGCTGGGCGCGCCGATGGCGGCGGTGGTGGCGCGGGTACTGCGGTCGAGCATGCTGGAGACGCTGCGCGCCGATTACGTCACCCTGGCGCGGGCCAAAGGCGCGCCAGAAAGCGGCGTGGTATTGCGCCACGCGCTGCGCAACGCGTTGATCCCTACCATTACCGTGGTAGGGCTGCAGGTAGGGGTGCTGCTGGGCGGCAACATGATCGTCGAAACGGTCTTCGGCTGGCCCGGCCTGGGACGTACCGTCGTCTCGGCGATTTTCGACCGTGACTTCCCGCTGGTTCAGGGGGCGGTGATGGTGTATGCCTTTATCTATGTGGTGACCAATCTCATAGTCGACGTGGTTTATACCTACCTGAACCCCAAGATCCAGTTATGAAAGGAGCACGCCCTTGGAAGTAGCCCCATTGAGCCCATCTTCTGTATCAAATCATTGGCTAGGCTGGCGGATTCGCCTGGTCACCTGGCGCAGAAATATTCTCGATCTATTTGCCAATCTACGCAAGCACCCGCTGGCGCTGCTGGGCGGTGTGGTGTTATTGATTTATGTTGTGCTGGCCCTGCTTGCGCCGCATATCACGACTGTAGACCCCAGCCGGGGCAACCTGCGCGCGCGCCTGACCCCGCCGGTCTGGGAAGAGGGCGGTACCTGGCAGTACCCGCTAGGAACCGATGCCCAGGGCCGTGACCTGATGACGCGCATTTTGTTTGGCAGCCGTGTTTCCCTGGCGATTGGCTTCCTTTCGGTGGGGATTTCGGCCCTGGTGGGAAGCATTCTCGGCGCGTTGAGCGGCTATTATCGGGGCTGGCTGGATACGGTCGTGTCGCGTTTTGCCGATTTGTTGCTGGCCTTCCCTTATTTGATCTTTGCCATCGGCATGATGGCCTTTCTCGGGCCAGGTTTCGTCAACCTGATCCTGGCGCTGACCTTCAAGAGCTGGGTGGAATTCTTCCGTCTGGTGCGCGGAGCCATGCTGGCCGAAAAGACCCAGGAATACGTCGAGGCGGCCAAAGTCAGCGGTCAGGGGCCACTGGCGATTATGGTTGAAGAAATTTTCCCCAACATTTTCCATTCCATTTTTGTGCTGGCAACGCTTCGTATGGGCTTTTTGATCATTATGGAAGCCAGCCTGAGCTTTCTGGGGTTAGGGCTGCCCGCCAGAGTCCCGGCCTGGGGGTCGATGGTCGCCGCCGGGCGCGATCACCTGCTGGTGGCCTGGTGGGTGGCAACGCTGCCTGGGGTGGC
>CAYOHX010000245.1:0-6073 GCA_964403875.1 uncultured Anaerolinea sp.
TTGCGCAGCCAGATCAAATCCCCTTCGGTACTAATGCGTCTTGCGTAAGTCCTATATAATTGTTAAAATGGATAAGTGATTATTTGGCCAAAAGACTGTATAAGATAACCAATCAGGGTTTTATACAGATGGCTGGATAAAACATAGTTGGTTTGCCTTTAATACAGTCCAAAGTGGTGCGTAAAGAGTGAAAGTATGAATTCGACGAAATCATTACCCAATACCTACAAACTTTGTGGTACCTGCTATTTGTCTCATCCCAAAATCGCAGTTGGGTTGAATATGGTTGCGGCTCTACTGTTTGCGTTTTGGGGTTTGGTTTTCTTGAAAATCGCTGCTGGGTTGCGCCCCGAGGTGAATGAAGTACAGGTACGAATAAATCCTCTGTCAATTTTGCTTTTTCTTGCGCTGTCCATCTTTTCTATCGTATTGCACGAATTGGTGCATGGCTTGTTTCTTAGGGTATTTACCCGTGAGCGACCACGTTTCGGCTTCACGGGGCTTTGGGCTTATGCTTCTTCGCCCGGCTGGTATATACCTCGAAATCAATATCTGGTAATAGCGCTGGCCCCGTTTGTGCTGATCACGCTAGGGGGAGTGGGTCTCTTGTGGCTTTTGCCCTTCTCGGCGGTTCTCCCAGTTGTGCTCGTCTTGACGACCAATGCGGCGGGAGCTAGCGGGGATTTGTTGCTTACGGGTTGGATATTGACCCGCGCGAAAGGAAAATTCGTGTCTGAAACGAACACGTTGGATGTGACCCTTTACGAAGAAGTTGATAAGCGATTAGCTTCTCGGGGTAGTCAGGATGCGGATTGTGCAAAACCCGGAAAACAAGTCGTTTCGTGAGTCTATTTCCAAAGAGTCTCTTGTTGTTATTGGACAGCCCAACAACCGTTTGCACACGGACCGCTGCGCTCCGCTAGCGGAAGACGAGTCCGCACAGCCAACGTGGCGCTCGTTACGAATGAGTCTTCAAGTTGAACGCCGCTTGCGGCGGGTGACACGGGGTGGTTAAATTGAAACTTTTACATCTGTTCTGCGGGCCGAGTTGTATATACCGCGATAAATTTAGGCCGGTGCTTGCCGGCGCGCAGTAGTTTGTTGTTGAATGGTCTGGAGGAGATTTCAGCGAATAGTAACCTCCAGTGAACGGTCTTTGTGGATGAAGACCTTTTCAACCACCGTATAAATCAACATTGACTCGCGAAAATGTATGTAGTATACTCCTCTTACTTACCGACCGGTAAGTAAGAGGAGCTGAATTGCTAATATGAACGACAAAACCCGTAACAAGATCTTGTTGGTGCTATTCCTGGGCGTTCTCATGGGCGCGCTGGATATTGCTATTGTGGCTCCGGCCTTGCCATCTATCCAGAAATACTTTGGTATTGGCGAACGCATCCTGGCTTGGACCTTCACCATCTACGTGCTGTTTAACTTGATCGGCACGCCGTTGATGGCCAAGTTGTCTGATAAATTCGGGCGCCGTTCCATCTACATTCTCGATGTGGTGCTGTTTGCTCTGGGCTCCATTGTGATTACGTTGTCCCCACAGAAGTCGTTTGCTGTGTTACTGGTCGGGCGGGCCCTGCAGGGTTTCGGCGCTGGAGGCATTTTCCCGGTGGCTAGTGCTGTCATCGGCGACACTTTCCCGCCTGAAAAGCGTGGTGGCGCGCTGGGTTTGATCGGGGCTGTGTTCGGTCTGGCTTTCCTGGTAGGCCCGGTGCTGGGTGGGGTGATCTTGTCGATCACCACCTGGCAATGGTTATTCATCATCAACCTGCCAATCGCCTTGGTGGTCATCGTGATGGGTTGGCGACTGCTGCCGTCCCAAGGTTCAGATACACAGTTGCGTTTTGATTGGGCCGGGTTGATCGTCTTGAGCGTGCTCCTGGCTTCATTCACCTTTGGCCTTAACCAAATCGATACTCAGAATTTCTTTAGCAGTCTGGTTTCTGTGCATGTGCTGCCATTCCTGCTGTTCGGTTTGGCCTTGACGTTGGTCTTCCCCGTCATAGAGCGGAAAGCCACCGATCCAATTGTCAACATGAGTCTGTTCCGAAGCCGTCAGGTAAGGCTCTCAAGCGTCTTATCGGCTGGAGCTGGTCTCGGCGAATCCGGCTTATCTTTCATGCCGGCGCTTGCCGTTGCCGCCTTACCGGGGGTCATTAATACACAAACTTCAAGCTACATGATTCTGCCGGTGGTCCTGGCCATGTCCATTGGTTCTCCTTTGGTGGGCCGCTTGATGGACCGGTTCGGTTCCAAGGTCATGGTTTTTGGGGGCACGTTATTGTTGGCGGTGGGGATGATCATGTTGAGCACAAGCTCCATCTCGGAGACACTTTGGGGCTTCATTCTTTCAGGAGCAGTGATCGGCTTTGGTCTTTCATCGCTGCTGGGAGCGCCCATGAGATACATCATGCTGAATGAAACTTCTGCCAAAGATCGCACCGCTGCACAAGGGCTGATCTCGCTCTTCACCAGCATTGGCCAATTGGCCAGTGGCGCGCTCATCGGCGCGGTGGCGGCATCGAATGGGGGTGGTGTTGCCGGTTATGGCGGAGCCTATCGCGTGGTGGGTGTGGTGGCTTTGGTGATGATTTTGTTGACCCTGAGATTAAAGAACAGGCAGCAAGAATTGTCTACTGTGCAAAGCAACCAACTGAATGATCCGGCACAACCTTAAACGAGGTCGAAAATGGTGGTAGATGAATCCGGTACGCGAAACACGATCCTAGAAAAGGCAAAGAGCCTGTTCATCGAACACGGATATCGCGGTTTGTCGATGCGCGAGATTGCTGAGAAGGTGGGCGTCTCAAAACCCGCTTTGTATTATCACTTCAAAGACAAAGAAGAACTTTTCTGCGCCGTGTTGAACAGTGGTCTGGAAGAGATCGGCAAGATGATCGACTCGATTGACAATCAGCCGGTCACCAGTCTCCAAAAAATAGGTTTGTTCATGGAATACGTACTGACTCAGCCCACCGAGCAGCGGGCGGTCATCCGCCTCGGAACACAGGAAATGGGTCAATTAAGCCAGCAATCAAGGCAGCTTTTTAATGTGTCTTACCACCAGCAATTCACCGGAAAGCTGCGCACAATGATCCAAACCGGTATCGAACAAGGTGAGTTTCGTGAAATGGATGCTGAGATTGCCACCTGGGGATTGTTGGGATTGATGTATCCCTACTTATACCCGCATGTTGGCGCAGTCTCGCTTTCAGACGAAAAGATCGAGAGCATTATCAGTATATACATGAAAGGCATCCAAAAAGGATAACAAGGTGAATGCTATCAACGGTAGCTCTCTTTGAAACCACTTGCTTGCATTCATGATCAAACGCTCTGCTAAATTCGGCAAGTTTCCTCCGCGCCCGAGATCCGTGTTATGGCCGTCATAGAGCCCAATACCAGACCGGGTAAAAATGGTTGGAAAACTTGTTGAGTCGCCAGCAGGGTAGGAAGCAATCAAAAACAGGAAGGTGCGCAGGGTATACTGCGTATCTTCCTGTTTTATGGTGGGTGAATCTATCGGGCTTGAATTGCCTGGCTACCGCAGACACCCCCATATTCTACTATAGCGATTCCTCAATCTTGTTCGTTCCACCGCCAAGTTTGGCGGCATGTTTTCCTGCCAGTCGTCCATTGGTGTAGCAGTGGCCGAGGGAAAGTCCGGTAGCATGGAAGGGATAATCTGCGCCGCCATAGAATTGGCCGCCCAAATTACCGACACAATATAAACCTTCAATAACCTGTTTGTTGGCATCCAACGCCTGGCCGTTGGCGGTGGTGTAAACGCCAGAGCACAGGGCAGAAACACGCAAGTGGCGGCGAATTCCATAGAAAGGTGCTTTCTTAATGGGATTCATCCACTTTGCTTCTTTTCCAAAGTCTTCATCAACGCCCTTACCGCACAATTCATTGTAGCGCTTGACTGAAGCCAGGAAGGCAGCCTTGTCTTCGATGCCCAATTTATCTGCCAGCTCGTCCAGGGTATCTGCCCGGTAGGTGTCAATCAAGTGGGAGAAGACACCCACACGCGGACCACCATGAGACGCGGCATATTCCTCGTCAGAAATTTCTGGCATGTATTTTTCCATGACTTCAGGAGGAACCAGGCCTGACACGGCAGGATTGTCCATATAGGTGCTATCGTAAACCTGGCAATACCACCCCATGGATCCTTTTTCAGGATCTGCGTAGTTCTTGCCGCCTTTGAACACACCCTGGTGAAGCATAATATCATTCATATAGACAAAGCCAACAAACTCATTGCAGAAACGTTCGCCTTTCATATTGACATAGAGGAAAGGCTCCTCGTACATGAGTCCTGCATCAAAATCATGCAGCATTTTTGTGTGGCCTAGATTTTCCATGACTGCGCCGGCGGTAACAGCCATCAAATGACCATCGCCAGTCTTTGAATATTGTTTCTTGTCAAATCCCGCAACATCCGGGCACCAGTGTTTTACCATGGAGGCATTGTTTTGGTAGTCACCGGTCGCCAGAATGACTGCTTTATTGGCATTAAACTTGACGTAAGTGCCATCAGCGCGTTTTCCAACAACGCCAACAACCTTGCCATTGTTTTGAATGAGCTGAACGCCTGGAGTCTCAAAAAAGACCTTCAACCGGCCACCAAATTCCGCAACGGCCTCTTCAAGCACATAGGTCATAATGGTGCCCACGTTATTCGGCTTGGGGCCCATCCAAGGGGCGTACATGTGGACTTTTGCTTCGCCGTAATCAAATCTGCAGTAGCGGCCATCCGTCCATTCACCGGTGAAGTCTTGGCTGGTGTTGAGATAAATAAACAATCCCTTGTCATTCGGCTTTTCTGCTGAAGTGCCATTCAATCTGGCCCGGTCATATAACCAGTTGACAGCTTCGCCCGAATTCATGACATAAGCTTTCAGATGGTCTGTATCTGAGCGCCAATTATTGAGGCTATTGGTATGATGGACGTACCGTAACAGACCTTCCGGGTCGCTCTCATCAAGGATGATCGCAGAACCGCAGTTACCCTGCGAAACGGGTGTGTCATGTTTTTGTAGGACGACAACAGAATTGCCTTCTTCGGCCGCTGTAATCGCCGCCGGGACCCCGGCTGCGCCTGCCCCAACCACGATGATATCGGCTGTCACTTCGCCGGCGAATTCTGTAATGGGCTCTAATACGACAGAGGAATCTTTGAACTCTGCAAGTGTTAAGGGCTCTGGTACACTTACTGCGCTATCTCCGCCGGAACCGTCCTCCTGAGGTTTGCCAGTCCCCTCAGTCACTACTTTAGGACTGCAGCCTGTGAGCCCTGCAATACCGGCGCCCACTGAACTGATCGCTGCAATTTTCAAGAAATCTCGACGTGACGATATCTTAGCCATTATCCGCTTCTCCTGATATAGAATGTATAGAAACTATTTTGAAAAAAATGTTTCAACTACTGAATAGAAACACAATATATTTTACGACGCACAAGTCTAAATAGAACGGTCAAGCCTTTCATTCTCTGGACAATCCATTAATATTGTCTACGATTATAGCGAATAGAAATTCGCCGTCATTTGCTTAGTTTGGTTTAAAATTGAGCCGTGCTTAGGCCGAAACCATTGACCACGGAAGAACAAGGAGGTTTCTTTGTGAGCCAACAGGAAGAGCATCGTGACAAAATTTATAAGGCACTCGAGACTCTAGTTCAACATAAAAAACTATCAGAAGTCAAAGTAGTTGATTTGTGTCAGGTAAGTGGCATCCCTCGTTCTACTTTCTACACGCTTTTTTGTGATATCTATTCGATTCCTCAGTTTTTATGGGATAAGATGATGCAACCGACCTTATATCAAATCGGAGCCACGAAGACATGGGATGAGGGGCATCGCCTCATGTTTGTCAACCTACTCGAAAAAAAAGAGCTGTTCTTAAAAATTTATTGGGAGAGTGATTACCATTCCATTCCTGAGTATGGATACCGGGGGGGGTATTTGGCGGTAAAGAATAATGTTGAACAGCGCAAAAACCATAATAGGACTTACGCAAGACGCATTAGTACCGAAGGGGATTTGATCTGGCTGCG
>CAYOHX010000246.1:0-6044 GCA_964403875.1 uncultured Anaerolinea sp.
GGGTGGGCCATGGTTGCTCCTGATTATGAGTTGTGGTAAACCCTATTATCAGACAGCTGTGGCCTTTTGCTATAGAATTGTTAAAAGTGCAAAACTACTGACTAAATATTTGGTCCCTTATTTTCAACCGATATTCTAAATATCGGTTGATTGCGAGGAAGGATATAATCTTATTATGTTCACGCCAGTTTTGGCATCAAAACTCTATATCCCCTCGCCTCGGCGCAAGAATATCCTCCGCCCGCGTTTGGTCGAGCGGCTGAATGAGAGTCTCTCTTCCGAGTGCAAAATAACCCTGATTTCAGCTCCCGCCGGCTTTGGGAAAACCACGCTGGTCAGCGAATGGGTCGCCAATTGTAGGCACCCGGTGGCCTGGTTGTCGCTGGATGAAGCGGATAACGACCTCACCACCTTTCTGACCTACTTCGTCAAGGCGTTGCAGACCGTTGCGCCAGAGATGGGCGCAGGCGTACTGGCGGCGCTTCAATCACCTCAGCCGCCCCCGATCGAATCCCTATTGACAGGCTTGCTCAATGAAGTTGCTTCCATCCCGGTCAGCATAGTCTTTGTGCTGGACGATTACCACATGATCGGTTCCAGGGCGGTCGACGAAGCGCTCACCTTTCTCCTCAAGAATCTGATTCCCCAGTTGCACTTGGTGATCGCCTCGCGTGAGGATCCCCACCTGCCCCTTGCCCGCCTGCGCGCCCGGGGCCAGTTGACCGAATTGCGCGCCGCTGACCTGCGCTTTACCCCTGCCGAAGCTGCCGAGTTTCTAAACCAGGTGATGGGCTTATCCCTGTCGCAGGAAGACATCGCCGCATTGGAGTCCCGGACGGAAGGCTGGATCGCGGGGCTGCAACTTGCCGCACTTTCCATGCAGGACCGCCAGGATAAAGCCGGTTTTATCCTGTCCTTCACCGGCAGCCACCGTTTTGTGCTCGACTATCTAGTTGAAGAGGTTTTGCAGCAGCAACCCGACCCGGTGCGTCATTTCCTGCTGCAAACATCCATTCTCGAACGTTTGTGTGGCCCGCTGTGCAATGCCATCACGGAACAGGACGATGGCAAAGCCATGCTTGAAAATTTGGAACGCGGCAACCTGTTTGTCATTCCGCTCGACGACCAGCGCCAGTGGTATCGCTATCATCACCTCTTCGCGGAAGTGTTGCGAACGTATCTGGATGAGACATATCCCGATCGGACGCCCCTGCTCCACTACCGGGCGAGCCTCTGGTACGAACAGCATGAACTCCCTGCCGAGGCCATTCGCCACGCGCTGGCTGCGAAAGATTATCATCGGGCGGCAGGCCTGATCGAAACGGTCTGGCTGGCAATGGATCTCAGCTACCAATCGGCCGCCTGGCTGAGTTGGGCGAAGCGGTTGCCTGAAGAAGTCATCCGCTCGCGTCCGGTGCTGTGCGCCGGCTATGGTTGGGCGCTGTTAGGCGTCGGCGAGATAGAGGCCAGCGAAGCATATTTACGGGATGCAGAACGCTGGTTGGAACCGGCACAGTATTCAACCGAAGATTCGCGCGACAGAATGGTCGTTGTGGACGAATCTGAGTTCCGGTCGCTGCCCGCCTCCATCGCCGCTGCGCGCGCCTATCGCGCCCTGGCTTTGGGCAATATTGATGCGACGAAAAAGTACGCGCGCAGAGCGCTGGCGCTCGTTTCTGAAGGAGATATCCACCACACCCAGGCCACGGCGCTGTTGGGCATGGCCGAATATGCCGATGGTAACTTGCAAGCCGCCGAACGGGAGTTTCGCAAGTTTCAGGCGCTGATGTGGCAGGCCAATAATTTCGCCAATGCCATCAGCATCACCTTTGTCCTCGCAAACATCCTGTTGATCCAGGGACGGCTGCAGGCAGCGGTCAGCGCCTACCGGCAGTCATTAAAAGATGCCGTCAGCCGGGGGAAGCATTCCTTTCTGGGCGCGTCGGATCTGCATCGCGGCTTGAGTGAAGTGCTGTGCGAGCAGGGCAATCTCGAAAGCGCGGCCCAGCATCTAGACACGGCCCAACAATTGGGAGAACACGGCTCATTGACCGGTTGGCCGCATCGCCTGTGCGTGGCGCAAGCGCGCCTCAAAGAAGCTCAGGGCGACCTGACTGGATCTCTCGCGTTGCTGGATGAAGCGGAACGCCGGTACGTTCTCAACCCCCTCCCTGAACGTTCCATCGCTGCATTAAAAGCCCGGGTGTGGGCCAGGCAAGGCCGGTTGGCCGAAGCGGAATTATGGGCGCGCGAACAAAACCTTTCCCCCGATGACGCGCTTAGCTACCTGCGCGAATTCGAGTACCTGACCCTGGCCCGCGTGCTCATCTTGCGTCATAAGACCGACCCGGTGGATGGCGATCTTCGGGCCGCATTGGATCTCCTGGCGCGCCTTCTACATGCCGCAGAATCCGGCGGGCGGACGGGAAGCGTGATCGAAATCCTGATCGTGCAATCACTGGCGCATCAAGCGCAAGGTGACCAGCCGCAGGCTCTTGCCGCGTTGGAACATGCTCTGACATTGGCCGAACCGGAAGGTTATCTTCGCATCTTTGTGGATGAAGGCGAACCGATGCGGTGGTTAATTGAAAAACAATCGCTCAGCCGCGATCATCCGATTAGTGGTTATACCGCCAAATTGCTGGCTGCATTTCAACAACCGGCGACTGCTTTGAAACTGGCCACGGTTTCTCACAAACCGGATTTGGTTGAGCCGTTGAGCGATCGTGAGTTGGAAGTTCTCAGGCTGCTGCGCAGTGAACTCAGTGGTCCTGAAATTGCCCAGCAACTACTGGTGTCACTCAACACCTTGCGCACCCACACCAAGAATATTTTTAACAAACTGGGGGTCAATAACCGTCGGGCAGCCGTCCGTCGCGCTGAGGAACTCGGCTTGCTCTAACCGAACTGGTTTCTCTATTCCCGACCCTGGCCGGTAGCTTGCGTTACTGCCAGGGTTTTTCGTTTTCCGCCAACAATCACCACATCGATCACATCATGTGGTGATGACATCTCACCACATCGCCGTGTATTCTTGAAACGATCAAGCATAAGAGAGGTGAGATGAGCGGAACCGGCAAACCCGATCAGGACCATAACGAGGCTGGTCAATACGAAATTCGCATTCGTGGACACCTGGATGTTCGCTGGGCCAACTGGTTTGAGGGCCTGACCCTTACCCAGGAAGAGACCGGCGACACGCTGATCAGCGGGCAGGTGAGTGACCAGGCGGCATTGTTCGGCCTGCTTCGGAAGGTGCGTGACGCGGGCATGCAACTCGTCTCAGTAAACCGGGTCGGCGCCAGCCGGGCGGCCCCAGACAGTGAAAAAACCTAAAAGAAGCGATTCGTATTTGAACAGGAGGAAAGAATGAAAACGTTTTTGAAGTTGGGCGGTATCGCCGCGCTGCTGCATGCAGCGGCCTACATCGTGGGCATCGTCTTGGGGGTAACCCTCATTTTCCCCATTCTAGAGGCTAACCCCGACCAGTATGTGGCTTTTGTGGCAGAGAACCCAACTCTGGTGTACCTCTGGAACCTGATCAGCTACTGGGGATCCGCGATCACGCTGGTCTTCATGGCGCTGGCGCTCTACCACAGCTTAAAGGCCGGTTCGCCCATCCTGGCGCAAACAGCGACGGTTTTTGGGCTGATCTGGGCGGCGTTGATTATTGGCAGCGCCAACCTGATGCTGTCGGACGGCGGTGTGATTGCCAGCCTGTACGCGAAGGACCCCGCTCAAGCCGCCGCGTTGTGGCCGGCGCTGGAAGCCGTGGAAAACGGGATTGTGAGCGGGAATGAGCTGGTCGGCAGCCTGTGGGTGCTGCTCATCAGCATCACTGCCCTGCGAACCAGGGGCTTTGCTCGGGCATTCAACATCTTTGGGGTTGTGGTCAGTTGTGCCGGCATCCTCACCATGATCCCCAACTGGGTAGAAACCACGCGCATGATGTTTGGTCCGGGCATGATCGTCTGGTCGATCTGGCTTGGAGTCGTCCTGCTGCTGGAAAGCCGTCAGGCACAGTCACCAGTCCAACAAGCTGCGTTTGCATAACCGGTTAAATCCATAAGAAGGGCAAAAAAATGAAAGCAATTGTGTACAAAGACTATGGCTCACCCGATGTTCTACACATCGAAGAGATCGCAAAGCCTGCGCCTAAAGACAACCAGGTTTTGATCCATAACCATGCCACAACCGTCAACTTTGGCGATCTGATCGCGCGCAACTACCGGGCCATCTCGCCGCGCCAGTTCAATATGATGTTCCCGATCTGGCTGCTGGCGAAGATCTCCTTTGGTCTCCGCCGGCCAAAAAACCCGATCTTGGGGAGTGAGTTTGCCGGGGAAGTGGAAGCGGTGGGCAGCGCGGTAACGCGCTTCAAGCCCGGTGATTCGGTCTTTGGTTATCTCGGTCAAAGTATGGGCGCGTATGCCGAGTACTTCTGCGTGCCCGAAAATGGGACGCTGACCGTCAAACCGGCCAACATGACCTATCAGGAGGCCGCGGTGGTTCCCTATGGGGCAATCATGGCGCTCAATCTTCTGAGAAAGGCCAACCTCCAGCCGGGGCAAAAGGTGCTGATCAACGGCGCTTCTGGCGGAATAGGGTCCGCCGCGGTGCAAATCGCAAAGCATTTTGGCGCGGAAGTGACAGGCGTGTGTGGCGCCCCGCGCCTGGACTTTGTCAAAGCGCTGGGGGCGGACCATGTCGTTGACTATACCGTGGAAGACTTTACCCAAAACGGCGAGACCTATGACCTGATCTTTGACGTCCTGGGTAAGAGCGATTTTTCACACTGTAAAAACTCACTCAAAACCAACGGCATCCTGCTTCACGCTAGTTTCAAAATGAAACAGCTTGTGCAAATGCAGTGGACCTCCAGATCGGGCAATGGTAAGCGGGTGATCTGCGCCATTGCACCCGGAAGCCTGGAAGACCTGATCGAAGTCAAAGGTCTGGTGGAAGCAGGGAAGATCCGGGCGATCATTGACCGGTGTTACCCGATGGATCAGGCGGCTGAAGCGCACCGCTATGCAGAAGAAGGGCATAAGAAGGGGAATGTAGTCATTTCAATGTCGACTGGCAGAAATGAGAAAAGTGGAATGAAATGAGAACAAAAAGAGTTTTGAAAATCGAGGCTTACAGAGAGATGAAAAGACCCATTACATTCACTATCTTGTTACTGACACTCACAGCCTGTGCCACTCGCCCGGCCCAGACACCTGAACCGACTGCGACGGGCATCCCGCAGGCAAATATGCCCAATCCCGCTTCAGTCTTTTGTGTGGAAAATGGCAACGAACTCGAAATTCATACTGCCGATGATGGCAGCCAATCCGGTGTGTGTGTGTTTCCAGATGGCAGCGCCTGTGATGAGTGGGCTTATTTTCGGGGAGAGTGCGGCCCCGGAGCACAGGCAAGCTCGACACATGCGATCCCTGGAGAGGCAACCGCAGATGTAGGTGGTGGCAGGCCAGGCGAAAATGCCTCTGGCGGTTACATGCCACCAGGCGCCTCAGAAGCGGTGACGGATTGGTGGGGCACCATCAAGAGCACACCGCCCGGCGCACAGTATGATGACTACTTCGAACGACAAGACATGGGCCAAAGCATTTATTTTGGGATCGATTCAATGGATCCGGCGCTAAGGCTCCAGATCGAGGTGCTGCGCGACAGCGGCAAGGTCGTTCATGTCTACGGAACCCTGCTGAGCAATGTGCCGGATTACAACGGTTCGCAGATCCTGGTGGACCGCATTGAGGTTGAATAGGACGATCGTGAGGAGCCATTCATGGATCCACTGGTTAAGATCTTCGTGATCATTGGCAGCAGCGCCTCGATTGGTTTTGGGATCTGGCATTTCTTTGTGCCAAGATTGTGGAACTGGTACGCCTATATCGACCCGCATGCGACAGAGTTGGTGGCCGCTGTTCGTGCGATTAATATTTTCTTCTCGCTAGCGTTAGTATTGTTCGGGATCGTGAACATCCTTTTCATTTGTGGAGGGAAATCCAATCGATATTCCATCATCGTCATGCTCGCAG
>CAYOHX010000247.1:0-6003 GCA_964403875.1 uncultured Anaerolinea sp.
GGGGTGGGGTGAGGGTAAAGAAAAAATCACTCATCATCACAAGCGCTAAACTTTTCCGGTTCATGATCCTCCGGTCGATGCGTGGACACGATTTATCGAGCCATCTTCTGCGAAGTACACACCGATGATGGAGACATCATCTCCATGTATATCGTATAAACAACGGTATGGCTTTCCAAAATTATTGATTACTTGTGGCGGATCGCAGGATAGCAAGTACGGTCCGAGCAATTTATCCACTTCTTCTCGATTGGATAATGCTGGGGGCAAATTCCGTAAATAGCTCTTGATATCATCAAAGAATTCAGGAGCGTAGACAATTGTCTCCGGTTGGCAGCGCCAATCTTGGGCGGGCAAATCTAGTTTATTGCACAGGTCTTGAACAACATCTTCTGCTAAAGGAGAAGTCTTTGATTTATAGTCATCGGCAGCCTGTAGGGCAATCTCCTTTTTATAATCGATATAAGTTTTAGCCAACAGGGCACAACAGCCTGTTAAGAGGATCAGGCTTGAAAATATTACGATCCAAAATCCGAGCCTTCGTTTCTGCATTTATCCACCTACCTATCATCTCCGTACAACGGAAACCTTGCAACCAGGCGGGGAACCATCCCATAGCTGCCAGGACCATACTCCCCAAGACCGCCCCGAACAAAATTGCCAAGTTGGTTGGGGGGGATCAGGTTTGTCCCGATTGCAAATCCGGTTGCAACTCCAGCTTGGGCTAAAGCGAAGTCTGCCCAGGTCGCCTGATCATCATATGTAAATATCTCGTGATCGATATTTGCAGCAATAGAAACGTATTCGCCCACGATAAAATCTAAAGGAATATTCCAGTCCGTTGAAGCTGTTGTGGCAACATAAGCCCAGTAGTGGAACAATTGGTTGTGCTCATCTTGGAAATCTTCATGAAAACCGGTGTCTTTGAAATGATTTCCTTGGCCTTCATTGGCCGAGCAATCCCCAGGATCTCTCCCCACTCCACCACAGGCATCAACATAATCTCCACGATAGTTTGCGGCGTGGACAACTGTCGTAGGTCTCGATTCTCTAAGCCCCAAGAATATCTCGGATAGTGCAGGTATCATCTGATCATAATCCTTATATGTCGCCGCGGAATAATCGATAATTAGGGCCATCGCTTCCAAGTCGTTTTTTCCACCCAATTTGCGCATGATGAGCCTTGCTCTAGATTCAAGATACTTATACTTACAAGCTTCCGGATTACCATCACATCCTCCACCTGTAGAAATGTCTGCATGTCCAGTCGGATCAACCCTATTGATGGGATTATTCCCCATCCCAGCAAATCGGTCCCATGCCAGAGGGTGTCCCGCGCCGGGAACTATCGTATCCGCCGACGCGAATCTCCCTAATCGACTCGAATAGAATCTGGCGTTGTAATCCATCAAACCGAAGTCGGTATTGCGCTGGCCTGTATACATAAAGTCGCTCAGGCTCCCGCCGCTGCTCCAATGCTCCTCGCCAAAGGGCAGGTAGCGCGTCTGGCTCACCGCCGCGCCGGCGGCATCGGTAGTCAGGACCACGCTGCCCAGATGGTTGGTATGGAAGTAGTATACCGCACTCCCCTGGCGCATGGCCACTCGCCTGCCGCCGAACAGGTAGTACTTCGTCTCGGTTTGCACCGTGACGGGATCCGCCGATACCCACTGCGAGACGTTCCCCACCCGATCCCTGGCGCGCACCGAGAAGGTGTAGGAAATTCCATCCTGTCCGGTGAAGGAGACGCTGTGTTTGGGCGCGTTGACCACCGGCAGCGTGCCGGGCTGCATGCAGCCGGTGCATGTGTATTGCACTTCGTAGGACTGAACGCCCGAATCTCCGTCCGCGGCATCCCAGGCCACGTCGAACTGCAAGGAGGGGTTGTCGGGCAGGTTCACTGCCCCGATGGTCGGGGGCGTGAAATCGCTGACGATGTTCACCGGGATCTCGGTCGTATGGCCCAGGTGATCCCGCACCACGATGGCATAGCTGCCCACGCCGGCCCAGGCGGGATCCACCGTGTAGGTGTGCTCGTAGGGCGCGGTGTTATCCACCACGACCTGCGACATGCCGAACAGGGCCGGGAAGGTCACGTCTTGAATCCCAGAGCCCATATCCTCCGCTTGAACAGACACAGTGAAAGTACCGGACGCCGGCGCTGCACAGTCGGGGCATTGGGGGATCAACGGGGCGAAGTAGAGGCTGTCGGCGTCACCGTACATGCCGCCGCTGCCTGCATCCGCCTGGATGGTGGTCGCAGTAACCATAGGAGGATCGTCGTCTAAAATGACCGTGAAGGTGTCGCTGGAGGTGTTGGCCGAGAGGTCGGTCAGCGTAACGGTCTGTTCACCATGGTTGGCTAGAGGAAGCGCGTACACCTGAGAGTACATATCGGGTTGAACAGTTCCGTTCAATGGGATGACCGTGACGCCTCCGCCCAGATCAGGGAAGGATAGGGAATCCAGGCCCACTGAGAGCATGCTACCCGACGCCCCGGTGCGGGCTGCAACCTCGATCGAGCCGCTGGAGGGGGTTCCGGTGGTGGTGTAGTAGGCAGTTGTTCCATTAATGTGGATATTGGACGAACCTGGAAGGGCGTCGATTGATTCGATCGTCAGTTGAGGTGGAACGCCGGTGTAGATAAAGGTGAACAAGGTCTTCCATGCGGTTTCATTTCCAGCATTGTCCACCGCTTTCGCGCGCAGGTAATATGTCCCTGCGGAAGAAAGTTGGGGCGGGTCAAAACTTGGAGTGATGGTTGTGTTGGTAACCGTGGTTTCGGATGGGTCGATTCCCCAATACAAATCATAACGAGCCAAACCACTATTAGAAGTTTGTGGTTGATCTGCATACACTGTCCATTCGAAAGTCGGATCGAAAACTATTGACTGCGAGAAATTACTTTGGACACCATGGAGTTCAATAGCCTCTCCGATTTCTCTAGGTAGGCAGCCATCATATTTGAGCGAAAATGCATCAATCCACTCAGACGTGTTTCCTGCGTTATCTTTGGCTCTAATCCGAAGATAGTATTCTCCCCACAGACTGCGATCGTGATTGGGGAATGGTGGTCGATATCTAACATAATCAATTGGGAAATACGAACAATTTTGAGTATTGTAAATAACAACACCATCATATGCGGCGGTTGTCACGTTAACAATTTCGCCCGACATTTGGGCGGGGTACCTTCCCCAATAAATTTCATACCCAGCCAGGCCACTTCCACCCGAATCCTGCGATGCTGTCCAGGTGAAATACGGATCTGAGGTAATATTTTGCCACACTCCACTGGTCACATTATGCGTCTCAACAATACTTGTCGGAACTGTCGGCACAGAGTTGTCATACTTATACGTAAACAGGGTCTTCCAGGCAGCCAGGTTACCGGCATTGTCTTTGGTTTGTACACGAAGGTAACGCGTACCGGGTGAAACAGGAGAAGGATCGTAGGCTGCGCTAGTCCTGTATTCTTGGCTTATCCCGTCCGCTTGGGGGCCCCAATAAACATAGTAACCGGCCAAACCCGTTCCGTCTGAATTGTCGGCGGCTCCGGTCCAGGTGAAATTTGGGTCGCTCTTCGTGCCTTGCCAAACATTGTTTGGCGCGCCGTTCAAATCGGTTGCACTGGTTGGATTGGTTGGAGAGGTCACATCTCCCCACACCCGTACATTCATGAAATTGGCCTGAGTGGTCCCATTTACTTTCATTTGCAGTGTGTGGGGACCAGAGGGATAGGTGGCTGAAGTCCAACCCTTGTAGCAGTTCTGTGCATCAATTGGTCCACAGCCGTACCCATACTGGGAAATTTGCGCCAGTAACACTCCATCGATGTAAATCATCAAATCACTGCCACACGGGGCTCCCCAACACATATTATAGTCAATCGTGACTCCCTGACCCTGGAATTGCAAGATGTAACTGCCATTCGCGGTCTTAATTCTACCGACAGCCCGCCCGTTCAAACCATCGTATGTTACCTGCCAATCACCAGGCGATGAGCCAGTGTGCGTGAAAGCAGAGTTATCTGGCCCATAGTTTCCTGGAGGATATGCAGTTAATGGAGCCGGACTCTCGACTGGTTCTTCTACCGGCAGCAAAGACGCCAGAGCCTTTAACTTCGCTTCGGGATCCTGGACATTACTCGTAACGCTAGCATATTTGTAGGTTAAATCGTCGGTTTTGGTGTCAATCTGCTTTTCATAATACCCGCCAATCATCACCGTCGTGATCTCGCACACATTGTCCAGGCAGGCTCCCGGCCCACGCTCAACCTTCATCACCTTCGCTCCGTCGCCGTCATACACGAACGTAGTGGTATGTTCTTGACCGTTTTCATCGGTCCAGGTGACAATGTGCAGCCGGTTCTCCTTGTCCCAGGATTGGGTATACGTGATCCCATCTTCAGTGCGTGAAGTCATATTCCCAACGTCGTCGTATTCGTAGGTGTTCAGCCCTAACTCAGTGGCTGCATGAGGGTGGCTCGGATCGTATGTATATTCTTCTGTGACGCCATCCAACGTTCGTTCGCTCAGGTTGCCGGTTACCAAGTCATAACCGTAATCATGGAAATAACCCGGATAAACGCTGGTATCTGAGGCCGTCGCGGTGGTCAAACGCCCCAGGAGATCATACGTGTATTCTGAAACTTGCGTATCGGTTGCTGAAAGCACATCGTTGATCTGGGTGATATTGCCAACCGGGTCATACTGCTCATACCCCAGGTCGAGCAATCCACCCACCTGGATGCTTTGTAACTGACCTTCCTTGCTATCCGCAGGATTGCCATATACGTAAGGATGGTAATTGAAGTTGGTCGCAAGCGCGTTGCCGTAGGTCTGCTGAGTAAGCCGGGATTGGGCATCGTATGCCGCAGATGTGACCAAAGCGCCATTCAGATTGCTGACCATTGAAACCGGCTGCATGCGGCTGTCGTATGTGGTTGTGACGATTTCTCTTGGCGTGCCATTCCCAGGGTAGGTCATCGTAACAGGTAAACCGGCGCTGTTATACGTCCATTGCGTGTTGTAAATTACGTCTTCTATGTTTCGTTCTTCCTGGATGAGTTGTCCACAGGCATCATATTGCCAGGTCGTAACTCCAGACGCATCGAACATACTGGTCCTTTGGCCTTTGCCGAAGGATGAGGTGGTTTCGTCATAGGTGTACGTTACAGCAAAAGATGGGCTGGATGGACAAGAATTATTAATGGCATGGTCCGCTGGATCGTTTAAGTATTGCTTTCCCATGACCCTTGCCAGGCTATCGTAGTAAAGACAAACCACCTGGTGTTTTTCGTCTTCCTGGCGGACTAGGTTCCCCCGAGCATCGTATTGGTATGTCCACAATCCCATGTCTGGATCGTCCATGGTAAGTTTCCGGCCCGCCAGGTCATAGGTCAATGTGGTAGAGTTTCCTCCGTAAATGGCACTGCTGAGCCTGTTGGAGTCGTCGTAAACGTATTCGACGCCAGGACCTTCCGCCGGCACGACTCGGACCAGGTTTCCTTGGGCGTCTTTATACTGTGTAGTTACGGCGCCTTTCGCATCGGTAACTGTGGTCGCATACACCCAACCCAACGACGGGACGGAGACAATATCATAATCTGAAGTTGTGACAATGCCGTTAGGGGCGGTAATAGCAACCGGGCGCCCCAATAGATCGTATTGGGTTTGCGTCGCGGCCTGGTTTAGGTCCGGTGTTGCTTTTCCGGAAATAGGCGCAATGGAATAAGGAATAGATTGGCGCACCACTCTGCCGTAGGCGTCATACGCCTGGTCCGAAACGATGGTTTCGATTGGAGCTCCACTGGAATCAGAAACGATGTTTTGAGTCTGTACCAACCGCCCCAGCCCATCATAGAATTTCCGAACAGAAAAATACATTGAATTTGGCTTATTGGATCCAGGTGTGACCAATTGTCTGGCTTCAGTCCAGAATGGAATCGTATCATGGTAGATAAATTCCATTGTTGGAACATCAGTGTTGTTGCCAGGCAAT
>CAYOHX010000248.1:0-5994 GCA_964403875.1 uncultured Anaerolinea sp.
TCGGCCCCGGCACTGCCCGTTTTGAGCGCCAATTGTTAAATCTGCAAAACTACTGTTATTGATTAACGTATCCAGCACATCTGCCAGGTCAGGATACTGAGCGCGAACATCGTTCGCCAGAGTCTGCGCTCTGGAAAAATCCGCTTCGCCAGCGGCGGCCCGCAAATCTGCCAGCCAGTCAGCCGGAAGGTTTTGCCAGGCGGCGGCAAGATCGATGTCGGAAAAAAGAGCAGGCAAAGGCTCGTGAATTTCGCCGGTTTCCACAAAAACCACCCCCAGGTGACGCTCAAGACGTTCGATCAAGTCCTGGGTCCCCACCGGCTTGAGGAGAAAATCGTCACAACCTTCACCCAGAACCTGGTCTCGATCATCCTCGAAAGCGCTGGCCGTTAACGCTATTATAATCGTGCGCCACCCCTCTGGTGTGGATTTAATCTGGCGGGTAGCCTCGTGCCCATCAACTCCCGGCATGCGCATGTCCATCCAGATCAAGTGGGGGTGCCAGTTTTCCCAAATCTCCACAGCCTCTTTGCCGTCCGATGCTTCTCGCACCTGGAAACCCAGGCGTTCCAAAACACCAGAAATCCATTGGCGGCCCTCTGGTTGGTCATCAACCACCAGCAAGCGGTAGGTGGGCTGTCCATCGGCCAGTCGAGCAATCCGGTATTGCCTGCGACGCACAGGCGCTTCGGAAGCCTGAATGGTATACACGGGGATGGTGAAAGAGAACCGGCTGCCCTCACCCACCTTGCTTTCCACATCCAGCTCGCCGCCCAACATGCTCACCAACTGACTGCTGATCGCCAATCCCAGGCCGGTGCCCTGCTGCAACTTCCGTCCGCTGGTAGCCTGGGTGAAAGGTTCGAAGATTCCTTTAATCTCCTCGGGCGAAATGCCCGCGCCTGTATCCTCTACCGAGAAGTGCAAAAGCGAAGGCGAGCCGGGGGCTGCTTCAGAAACTCGCAAGACGACCTGGCCCGCGGTCGTAAACTTCAAGGCATTGCTCAGCAGGTTCAAAAGCACCTGGCGCAGCTTGGATTCATCGGTGCGCAGCAGCGTGGGCACCTTCTCGTCACATTCAAAGAAAAGGTCAACGTCTTTTTCGGCAGCTCGCAGGCGGAACATCTCTTGTAAGTTAGTTAACAAAGAACGAAGCGAGAAAACCTGCTCGTTCATCATCATGCGTCCAGCTTCGATTTTGGAAAGATCCAGCACATTATTAATCAACGAGAGCAACATATCGCCACTGCGGTGAATGACATTGATATTGGCGCGTTGGGATGAGCTGAGGTTTTCGTCCCGCTGAAGCAGCTCCGTAAAGCCAAGGATCGCATTCAGCGGCGTGCGGATTTCGTGGCTCATGTTCGCCAGGAAGATCGATTTTGCATTATTCGCCGATTCGGCGGCCAACTTTTCCCGCTGTAAATCTTGATACAGGCGAGCATTCGTAATTGCGTTCGCCAACTGGGCAGACATGGTTTGCAAAACCGCCACATCCTGTTCCTGGAATGCGTTCAGGCGTACCGACTGCACGGTGAGCGAACCAATCACTTCGCCTCGGCTGATGAGTGGGAAAGAGGCCTCGGAGCGCGTCTCGGGCAGCGCAGGGTTGGCATAATGTAACGGCTCGACTTGCACATTGGAAACGACCTTTGGCTGCCGATTCTTAATGGCCCAGCCAGCCAGTGAGGTTTCATCGACCGGCAGTTTGTGCTGACGAGCCATCATTTGCTTGCCTGCCTCACCTGTCCCTGAACGCAGGCAGGCAAACTGACCGGCCTCGTCCAAGAGAAAGAGGCCCACATAGTACATATCAAATCGTTCACGGATGAGGTTAACACTGTGCTGCAGCAACACCGCTTGATCCAGCGTGCCGCTGGTAAAGCTTGAGATTTCAGCGGCGGTTTGAGCCTGGACTGCCATTCGTTCCAGCTCTTGGGCCCGGTTTTGGGCTATGGTGGACAACTTCGCTGCTTGTTGAGCGCGTTTTTCAGCCTCACGCGTGCGTTTTTCGACCTGGTCTTCCAGGGTGCGGGCATGAGATTCTAATTTCGCTCGCGAGTCGCGGACTTCGGCTGCCATGCTGTTCAACGCCCGGGCTAAATCGCCCATTTCATCCTTTGAGCGAATATGGACCGGGGCGTCAAAATGTCCTAGCTGAATTTCTTCAACACCTTTGCGCAGCAAGCTCAGCGGCCTCACGATGTTGATCAACACCTCGCGGGCCATAAAAAACGCCGCCACCAACACGATGACGCCCACAGTCACCAAGAGGTATGTGGTGGAGCGAACAGCCCGGCGCGTTTCTTCACGAATTTGAGTGGTATGCTCGGCTTCGGTGAGTTCAAAGCGTTCCAGCGCTCGAATCAAAGGGTCTTGATAGTTTTGAACCAAAATTGTCAACTGGTATTGCGTTTGAGCGCCCGCGTTTTGCTCGATGTCATAGGATTGCAACACCCGGTTGGCCTGAGAGCCAAAGGCGAACAAATACTGCCGGATTTCGCTGATCTGCATACTGTGGTCTACGTCCCCCGGTGATACCAGATCAACCACTTCCAGCACAAGCCCGTCCAGCAATTCACGCTGAATGGCAATTCGTTGGCGCAGGTCAGGCTCCTGGGCTGGGTCCGAAATATATCGGCGCACCAGGTCGGTGAGAGCCAGACTTTCGGAGCGGATGCGGGCGCTGCGCGCCGCCAACTCGGCTTGCACTTGCACTTGCAGGAGGATGCTTTCTGTATAGCGAACAGCAAACACAGACCCCACGGAAATCGCAACAGCAATCAACGCAAGACCGGCAAAGGTCCAGATCAAGCGGCGAGCAATGGGGCCTTGAGGTTGATACATGCTGGGTTACGAATCAGGGAAACTGCGCATCCAATTCCGCCTGGTAGGTTGCCGCGATGCCATCCAATGCCTCTTGGGCGGTTTGTTTGCCTGTTAATACATCCTGCATGGCCATTTCCCATTGGACACGCAAATCCGTCGAGGTAGCTACCGGCGCTTCATAAACGCCAAAACTGACCAGGCGGGCAACTACTTCCCGGTTCGGGGTTGTAGCGTAAGCAGTGTTGCTTCGGCGCAAACCAGGGGCTTGTTGATAACCGGGAACGTCCACCGCCACCTGGCTGCCGGTGATGTAACGCGCGAACTCATGCGAGGCAGCCAAAACTGCTTCGTCTTCTACTTTAACCACGCCATACATTCCAAACGCGCCCGTAGTAACCACCTGGCCTAAATCGCCCGTGGGTGGGGGCAGCACCGCCAGGGGCATGCTGGACTTTTCTAGTTCAGAGACGATGCTAGGCGTGACCATCATCATGGCTATCTGCCCCGTTTTGAACTGCTCTAGCACCGTTGGCTGGTCGGTCAAGCCAAAATCCGGCGGGGTAATGTGATGTTTAAGAGACAGGTCGGCCAGCTTTTGCAAGGCCGAAACACCATCGGGGTCATTTTGCACAAATCTCCTACCATCCGGGCTTAGAACTCGCCCACCATCTATGTACAGTAAAGGCAGGTAAGCCACATTGCCGGTCGCGGCGGGCACCGAGAAGCCATACACCACCGTGCCATCGGAACGAGTGAAGGTGAGGGCTTTACCAGCAGCCACAAACTCATCATAGTTCCAGGGGTCTTCCAGACTGGGCAACGCCACGCCACGTTCGGCAAAAAGGTCGGGATTGGCGATCACGGATACAGCCGTCACCCACACCGGCCAGGCATACACTTTTCCATCCGCGCGCGCCGCGTCTAATCCACTGGCATAGAAATCTCGCCGGTCTTCGGGGGTTAGATAGGGGTCCAACTCGGAGAGAATTCCCGCGCGGGACAGCCGTATAAGATCGGAACTGCCCACGCTGAAAACATTGATTCCAGTCCTCTCTGCCAACGCTTGTTCGAGCAAAGCCGTGCCCTCGGGAGCCCACGAAACCCCCACCACGTTCACCTTGATATTGGGATTGGCTGCTTGAAACGCCTGGACCGCCTGAGCGATGGTGACGGAGGTGATATCTTCGCCCCCTTCCGTATAACCACGCTTATAGAAGGTAATTTCGATGGGAGCCGCCGAGTTGAATGTCCCGCAAGCGGTACCTATGAGAGCAATGATCACCAAGCTGATTACAATCGTGCCCCAGCGGAAAAACATATAACCCCATCCTTCGCGCGTCATCAATCCATTCATCAACCCAACCAAGCGTACCCGAGTTGACGAGAACCATGAATGACCCGACCCAAGGGTCGGGTAAACACTACGCACACATTATATTGTATTCTAACAAAATTCGTCGACAAATGGTATCTACACCGAAGCTGGGAAAGCCTCTCCGGGAGTTGCCGCAGTGGCCTCACAGGGAACCCTGGTTCAACTGTTAATTGAGTCGGCAATTCGCCCTAAAAAGGGTCTCAACCTTGCAGGGAAGAAGCAAACTCAGGCGGTTTTCAGCCCAAGCGCGGGAGGATTTATGGATTGGCGGGCGGAGGTCAGGCCGCAGCAGCGGCGGAAGTTTTGCGAAATTGCCAGAAACTCTCGGCGGTGTAAAGTATCAACGCCAGCCAGATGATGCTGAATCCGATCATGCGGTCGTGCGTAAAAGGTTCGTGATATAAAAGGACGCCAATCAGGAATTGGAGGGTTGGCGCCACATATTGAAGCAACCCCAGAGTCGTGAGTGGAATGCGCCGAGCGCCGGAAGCAAACAACAGCAACGGGATGGTGGTGACCACGCCCGTCAGCGCCAACAGCAGACTGGTGCTCCAGGAGACGTGTCCGAACGCGCCAAAGCCTTGTGCCTCGGCAAAAATCAAGAAGCCCAAGGCAGGGACAAACAAAACGGCCGTTTCGACTGTGAGTCCTTGCAGCGAGCCCAGCGGGGCAATTTTCTTGAGCAGTCCATATATTCCAAAGCTAAAGGCTAACCCCAGCGCAATCCAGGGCAGGCGTCCATAGGTCACGGTCAGGTATAGAACGCCCAAGCCGGCCAGGCCAACCGGGATCCATTGGGCCGGGCGAAGCCTTTCGCGCAAAAAGAGCGTGCCCAACAGCACGTTGACCAGGGGGTTAATGAAATAGCCCAGGCTGGCTTCCACCACAAAACCGGCGTTGACGCCCCACACGTACAGCAGCCAGTTGCCCGCCAGGAAAATTGCCGCGGCGGCATAAATCGCCAGCGTGCGGCGAGAAATGCTTTTCAGCAGGGTTCGCCAATCACGCCGCAGGAGCATTACCAGAGCCACGAGCAGGAAAGACCAGGCTACCCGGTGCATGGTGATCTGAAAGGCAGGCACTTCGTGCAGTGCCTTGAAGAAAATAGGGAAAAAGCCCCATAAAATATATGCGGCTGCGCCGTACAGAATGCCTTTATTCATAAGATGGTCCGTTGCGGGTCATAATGATGTGACAGCGAGGTGAACTCGCGATAAGCCGTAATCATACCAGAAGAATCACGATTGGTAGAAAATGGGGCGACTTAAACGCGCGAGAAGAAGTCGACGATATTGCCATCTGGGTCGCGAAACCAAAACGCACGGGCGCCCCAGGGGTGGCTTTGGGGAGGCTTGATGATTTCGACACCCAACGTCACCAGGCGTTCGTATTCGACATCCGCATTCTCCACTTCAAAAGCGATGGTGACGTTGCCGCTGCCCGCGCCGCGCATGGAGCCGGAGGCCATCTCCTCCATCCCGGCGCGCGAAAACACCGCCAGATTCAACCCGCCCACGTGAAACTCAGCATGGATGTTATCCCCCTCGGCCTGGCAACCAAATATGGGGGTGTAAAAGCGCACCAGGGCGGCTACATCTTCCGTCACCAGGCAAATGCCAGAAAACTGCATTGCGATTCCTCTTACAATCATGGTTAGGTCAAGCAAATTCACCACCGATGATAACACAACCTTGAACATCCCCTGAATCAGTCCCATAGAGAACTGTATGGCTTATCCAAAGTCAGCCCCACCCCTAACCCCGCCCCAGTCTTGGGGCGGGGAAATAGAA
>CAYOHX010000249.1:0-5929 GCA_964403875.1 uncultured Anaerolinea sp.
GTGGCTTCGCCACTCACACACCCCTAAATGCGGATTTCACCACGCTAATTCCCAATGAGCCATTTCGCGGGTGGGGGTACTTTAGGGAAAAACTTGTTTCGGGCTGGTGTTTAGAGTATGCGAACTGTTCTATAATATTCTGTGAAGAATTGATTATCCTGCTCTTACTTGCCGTGTGGAAAGATGAGACTAAGAACAAACAACCTCCCACTGGGGGTAATTTTAACCATCGTTTTTCTCGCAATGATTCTGGTAAGTTTTGTTGCCACCTACCCTGCAAGCGAAAACCGCAGCGAGGTGTCCGTTTTAACTGTGGCCACGATTAACGATAGTCCAAGCCCGTCCTACTTTTCCACAACTTCTCTCCAAACATCTACACCGACCCCATACCCACAGACTGCCACACCATTCCCGGAACCAATTCCAACAGAGATTGTTTTAACTCCATTGATGTCAGCAACGCCTGACAGCGATGGAAATATCTATCATGTTGTAAACTCAACCGACTCGCTGATGAGTATAGCGAGCTTTTACGGAATTCCAGCAGACTTACTGCGAACGAATAATTGGATGCACGGTAATGCATTGATTCCGGGTCAAAAATTGTTGATCCACCCCGGATCTTCCTGGCGGCCTGAATACCCCTGGTATTCAAGGTTAAAAGGTGACTTGGTTAATGAAATGATCCCTGCCTATCCCCTTTCCCTAAAGCGAGATCGTTTCATAATTCATTACATTCCCAAGACTTACCCTGCTATTGATCCTCTTGCTCTGGCTTTTCTGTTTGAAAACGGTTTAACGAACGCCGAAAAGATATTTGGGCGACCTTTCAATCTCGAATTTGATATTTTTGCCGCCGGAAATTTTTTTGAAGCCCCCAACCAATACCTGCGCGGCCACAGTTTTGGCAAAGACCTTTACCTGGTATTCTTGCATGATGGTAGTGGTGACGCTGTTGATCAACAGTATTTAGCGGCTCATGAGATTACCCATTTTTATATGTGGAATACCTTTGGACAGCCGTATTCCTATTTGCTTAGCGAGGGCGCGGCCGTCTATTCAGGAAAAGAAGCTGTTCAAGGGCTGGGAACCTTACCGCTAGAGGAGTTTTGCAAAGCTTATGATGTGGCAGGCGTCCTTCCCCAAATATCCGACAAAGAGTTGACCTATCGCGGCCAAAATAACGACCTTGAAAATTATTATGCCGCAGGGTGTTTCATTCAATATATGGTTCGCGCTTATGGGGTCGAAAAATTAGGAGAGGTTTATTCAAACGGTCAATATGAAAGCGTTTATGGAAAAACGCTTGTGGAGTTGGAGAGTGAATGGCGACAGGCATTGCGCGAGACGGATATGCCTCTCTCCGTTGACCCTCAAGAATTGATCGAAATAAACTCACGGATTAAGGATGCTTCGCAACACTTCTTTCGCTCATATTTCTCCTCGCCCAATTACTTGCCTGCCTATATTGCCCTTGACCAGGCTCGCCTTTCACTGCTAAACGGAGAATTAGGCAAGGCTGATGACTTTCTGGCGCAATACTACGCGTTCACTGGGAATGAATAGCGCATCATTAGAAAGTAGCGTGGAAAGCTCCTGGGGAGTCTGGATAGTTAGGGGATAACGCACCGGAACCCATAGACATCTAACGAGGTCTCAGGTTCCACTGACCCTCTTCTGGCAGAGCGGATATTCTTTTTTCCGTTCACAAAGCTGCCCCCCTTTAATACTTTCTCTGTCCCGTTAGAAGGCCCTATCGGGTTTGTCACGGCTGCTGAAGAGTAGCCATTGGGATTGTACCAATCAGCAACCCACTCCCAAACGTTCCCAGCCATGTCGTAGAATCCGTATGGGCTTTTTCCAGCAGGAAATGATTTAACGGGTGCAGTCAGACGAAAGCCGTCATTGATCGAACGGTCTGACCACCAATCAGAATTTAATGCGGCGTCAGCAGAATTGGCCTCGGCGCCTGAGGGTTCTTTATTTCCCCAAGGGTAGATGTTGCCGTTTTCTCCTCTCGCAGCTTTCTCCCACTCAGCTTCGGTCGGCAAACGACCACCAGCCCATTCGCAATAACTCTGAGCGTCATACCAGGATAGTTGGGTCACTGGATAGGTTTCCATGCCTTGAATATCCGACCCTGGACCATAAGGATTACGCCAATCGGCTCCACCTACCTCACTAGAGGCCTCCCTATCCATGAGTGTAACAAATCCGGTCCCGGTAGTTTCAGCCGTTGTTCTATAACCTGTGCTCTGAACAAATTCCTCAAACATTCCATTCGTAACTTCGGTCTCAAACATCCAGAACCCATCAACAAAGACAGTGTGCTGGGGCTGTTCATCTTGAAATTTTGCTTCACCCGAATACGGGTCGTTAGGATGTGTTCCCATCAAGAACTCACCAGGAGGAACATAAACCAACTGCATACCATTGGGGCCAGACTTCGTGTCGCCAGCTTGGGGTATACGAGTGGGTTCTTCAGTCGGAGTTTTTGAAGGAGCGACCGTGGCGGTGGGGAGCGCACGGACAGGAGCGGGTTCAGTTGGGTTTGTGCCATCTCCGGCGCCGCTGCTTTCAACGCCCCCCGTTATGGAAGTTGTGATTTCCCGAGCCGACGCTGGCACACTCTCTTGACCATTATTTCCATTCGGCAACATCAAGGGGATTGCAAATGCGCTCAAAATTGCTATGCCGACAATCATCAACAACCATACAGGTACCCGATGGCTTGGAGCAGGCGCTGGAGCGTTCTCCTCGTCTCGGGTTGGTTTCGGCCCTTCTCCTTGGGCATCACCTGGAATTGCTTGTCTCCCCTTTAGGACTAAATTTGGTGAGATCCTTTCGGAGACCGCTTCTGGGTTTGTTTCATAAGCAGCGCACAACGCACCAAATAGGTCTTGGGTACTTTGAAATCGGCTTTTTGGATTTTTTTCCAGCGCTTTCAATACAACCCGCGCCGCTTGTTCGGGAATCTCAGGTTTTATGCTGCGTGGGTCAGGGGCAGGTTCGTGCAAGTGTGAGGCCCTGATCTGCGCCTTGGTAGACGCCTGCTGCCCCGAATCACTTTCTTTTCCTCGAAATGGTCGCTGCCCGGTCAGTAACTCGAATAGCATCACCCCCATCGCGTAAATGTCAGTTTCAGCAGAGACACTTTCTCCTAAAATTTGCTCAGGGGCCATATATGCCACCGTGCCCGCCTCTGCCATGCTGGTATTCGTGCTTTCCGCATGACGGGCAATCCCAAAATCTGTTAAGAAAATGTTTCCACCCTGGTCAACCAATACGTTCCCAGGTTTGACATCGCAATGGACAACACCTTTGTAGTGAGCATATCCCAAAGAGGCGCATAGAGCTTTCATCACCGTCAGAACTTCTTTCACGGCTAGTGGATGCCCCTTTTGTCTTAGTAAGATCGCTCTCAAGGAATCCCCGTCCACATATTTCTGGAGCATGAAGAGCATTTCATCTGTTTGTTCCATTCCATAGAAGGGAACAATGTTTGGATGGGATAAATTCCTATAAGCGTTCGCCTCACGCTTGAAATACTTGATGACACTGGGATCATCATCAACGTCAATATTCAATACCTTCATCGCGAGATAGACGTTTTTGGTCAGGTCGTAAACTTTATAGACAGCCCCCATTCCTCCGGCAGCGATGAACTCCGTCACCCGATATTGATTGAGAAGGACTTTGTTGATTAATTGATTAGCCATATGAACGCCTTTTATTTACTCATTACGGTGCTGGTCGCACGCATCGAAAGCCAACGGCATGTCCTTCTGAACTTGCTTCGAAGAAATCATGTAACCCTGCTGCCGCGGCCCATGACTCATACCCAGAGGATCCGCCTTTTACTACCTTGACCGGCCCCCCTTGATCATACCGGTTGGATTCGATAGGTCCTTGAGGGTTTTCATAGGGGGATTCTCCAAAATATGTATATGAGTACCAGTCCGCCACCCATTCAAACACATTCCCGGCCATATCAGCTAAACCATAGGGACTATCTCCAGCTGGGCTGAAACGTCCGACCGCGGTTGTCCCGTCAATGGTTGACATGTTTGTGTCACTCAAATTTGCATGATAGTCTTGTGGCGTCTCGTTTCCCCAAGGCCACAGCCTACCGTCGTTTCCTCTGGCTGCTTTTTCCCATTCTGCCTCAGTAGGTAGTCTGCCGCCCGCCGCTTTGCAATATTGATCTGCCTGGTACCAATCGACGTGAACAACCGGGTAGGAGTCATAGGCAGGATTGCGGAAGTAAGAATCCACCTTGTATTGTGAATCATCGTGAGGCGGTGTACAGAAGCCAGCATCTACACAAAGCGCATATTGCGCGTTCGTGACTTCTGTACGATAAATTGCATAGTCTCCCAAGAAAACCCGGTGATCTGGCGCTGAGTAAGATAATCGTTCCAAGTTGCATTTTGGGCTCAAGTTGCATAAGATAAAAATTTGCTCCGGAGCTAACCCCATCACGAACTCACCTTTTGGAATGAGGACCAAGTCTGCATAATCATTAAAGGCAGCGGCAGACTCGACGATCAAAGTTGTGGTTGCGGTCTCGGGTTCTGGGGAAAGTGAAGGAGAAGCGGTGGCAGAAGCAGGCGGCTGGATGGGTGTCGCGAAAGCTTCTGTTATTGCGGTTGGAGACGGCGCAATGTGTTGGGTGACCTGAGAAGTTGTCTCGGGAGATGGCTCGATGATGGGGGAAGGTTCGACCTCTGATACGTCGGTTTCTGCATCGAGCCCAGCACCAAGGCCAGGCAAATTCATGACGAGCAAGATAGTAACGGAGACAAAGATGGCGAGGCCTCCAACCCAAACCCAAACTGGAATATGTTTTTGACGTTTGGGCTTAGAAACGGTTCCATTGGCAGGTTCTGAGTTTGTACCCTGAAGTTTTGGGCCAAAAAGCGAATGGATACGATCCCTGACATCTCTTTCGGCGACTCCAACCGCCGCGCATACATCCGTGAAAAAGGCAGGGGCTGAGGCTTGGCGTTCTTCTGGTTTTTTATTAAGCGCTTTTAGGATAACTTCGGCTAATTCTTTGGGTAAATCAGGTCGGAACCGACGAGGGTCAGGCGGGTGAACTGCTAAATGAGCATGGCGTAAACGTTCATTGGTCGAACGCCCCAAACTGCCAACCTCCGCATCGTCGCCCCGAAAGGGTCGCCTGCCGGTTAGCATCTCGTAAAGCACGATTCCTAAAGCATAAACATCGGCGGTGGGCGTGACCACTTCTTCTTTGATTTGTTCGGGCGCCATATAGGCAGCGGTCCCTGCTCCGGCCATGGTGGTTGTGCTACTATCTGCGTGGCGAGCTATACCAAAATCTGTCAGATAGATGGTTCCGCCTTGATCCACCATCACATTTCCAGGTTTTATGTCGCAATGCACCACGCCATTGGCGTGAGCGTAGCCTAGCGCTGCAGAGATCGACTTCAAGTAGATCAGGGCTTCATCAATGCCCATTTTATGGCCTGGCAATTGTTCAAGAATATCTTTTAAGCTTGGGCCATCAATGAAAGCCTCCAGTAAAAAATACTTTTCTTCTGTTTCCAAAAGACCATAAAACGGGACAATATGCGGATGGCGCAAATTCTTAAGCGCCTGAGCTTCACGTTTAAACCGTTTTAACATTGCGGGATCTTCGGCTAGATCCGCATTCAAAACTTTCATTGCCAAAGGCACATTGCGATGAAGATCCCATACCTTATAAACATCCGACATACTGGTGGATGCAATATGTTGATCAACGCGAAATTGCTGTAATAGAATTTTTCCTGTCAGGACAGACCCCATATCTCTACGCTCCTGTTTCCCCGGCTTCCTATATTCTATACTTTTTTAGGGGGGGAAGATCATCGGTATAGCAGCACTTAAACGTGGTCAAGGGCACCACCTTTGGACGAGTAGTTGG
>CAYOHX010000250.1:0-5876 GCA_964403875.1 uncultured Anaerolinea sp.
ATCTTCCTGAGACAATCTTAAACGACCCAAAGCGTAAAGCAGAAATAAGGATGTATGATGCTTTGGCAACCATGGAATCAAAAATCCTGGTTTTCTACAGCGTTGCCTGGCAGGCAAGGCGCGATGGCGTTGCGCGTGATGGTGAAGCCGATTTTGTTATTGTTCACCCAGACTGGGGAATAATCGTTCTTGAAGTGAAGGGAGGCGGGATTGAATACCACGCCGATTCGGGTGAATGGTTTACTGTTGATCGAAATGGATTGCATCATAAAATTCATGATCCGGTAGAACAGGCGAAGAAAAGTCACTATACATTATTCGAAAAATTATGTGATTTGCCTGGTTGGGATCGGAACCGGTATGTAAACATTGGCCATGCGGTATGTTTTCCAAACATCCATGTGCCAGCAAATTCTCTGAAATTGGATTTGCCCCGTCAAATAATCATAGATCACGATGATATCCAGGAAATCGAAAAAGCAGTTCTTCGTATCTTCGAATACTATGCAAGTAACGGCAGAAAACAACCACTTGGTATGGACAGAACTCGGGTGGTTCAGGATCTTCTAGCATCTTCTTTCGCATTTCGCACCCCATTAGGTATGGAACTGGAAGAGGAAGATGAAAAAATTGTTCAATTAACCGAGCAACAATTACTTATTTTGCAGATCCTGCGAAAACGTAGACGCGCGGCAATTGCCGGGTGCGCGGGATCGGGAAAAACGATGCTGGCATTGAACAAAGCCAGGTTACTCGGTGACCAAGGATTTCGTGTGCTGCTTGTTTGTTTCAATGTGGCATTGGCGCAATATCTCAGGAATTGCGCTCCATCCTCAGTGGCAGTTTACCATTTTCACGGTTTATGTAAGGAGATGGCCCAGGAAAAAGGCTTTTCATTACGCCGGCCGGCAAATGAGCAAGAATATAACGATGTGATTCTGCCCGAGGAATTATTGGACGCGGCAGAACAACTGGGCCCTCAATTTGATGCAATTATCGTGGACGAGGGTCAGGATTTCAAAGAAACATATTGGATAGCACTTGGCGCTTTGTTGGAACCGGATGGAATCTTCTATGTTTTCTATGATGACAATCAAAACTTGTATAGCGGGGCGGATGTACTAAAAGGCGTCATCGATGACGATCCATTTATACTGCCTGAGAATTGTCGAAATACGAAAGCTATTCATAACTTCGTTGTAAAATTTCACAACCAGCCGGACGAATTAATTTGCAGAGCGCCTTTTGGCCGGCCACCGGAATTATTCTTCTATAAAAATGAGGGAAGTCTTTCCCGTTTGGTTCAGGCTAAGCTTCACCATCTGGTTGTAGATGAGCATATCGCTCCTCAAGATATTGTCATCTTGACGCCGCGGGGGCAAGAGAGAACAATTTTTAAGGTCGGTACCCGGCTGGGGAGCTTTGTATTGACCGATGGGAATCGAAAGTGGGAAAACGATATTCAGGTTTCGACAGTACACTCCTTTAAAGGGCTTGAACGACGCATTGTGATTTTGGTAGAGGTAGATGACGCAATTCGTTTTAAACCTGAAGCTATTTTGTATGTTGGTTGTTCTAGGGCAAGGACGCATTTAATCATATTCGCAGACGAAATGCTTTCATCAGACATTCGGCAGCGCATCGAATCAGCTTGTAAGGAATAAATGGGAAACTATGAAATACAAAGAGCTTATCCAATTTGAACCAGTGGTTGACATTATCCAACTCAGGCAGGCTGACCAACGCGCCCGAGCAGAACAACTCGTTTCCACTTATGTCATCTCAGATCGAATGACCGATGTGATTCTCCACAGGATTCTACCAAGTCTGCGGTGTGATCTGGACCGTCCCGGAGATGGTTTATTTATCGTCGGCAATTACGGCACTGGTAAGTCACATCTCATGGCATGGATCACAGCGATTGCTGAATACCCAGATTTACTGGAGCGGGTTACGCACCCCGCTGTCATTGAAGGACTAAAGCCAATCGCAGGAAAGTTCAAGGTTGTCCGTCAAGAGACCGGTGCAACCGAAAAAAATCTGCGCGATATCATCTTGGAAGATCTTGAAAAGCACCTGAACGACATGGGAGTGGCATATCACTTCCCTTCGATGGAAAAAGCTTCCAATAACAAGGATTTGCTGATTGAAATGATGCGGGAGTTTCAAAAAGTATTCCCTGAGTATGGGTTATTGGTCGCCATGGATGAGCTACTGGATTACCTGCGTGGTCGTAAGGACCAGCAGTTAGCTCTGGACTTGAATTTTCTTCGCGAGTTGGGTGAGGCATGCGAGATATCGCCGTTTCGCTTTATTGCTGGTATCCAAGAATCCTTATTTGACAGCCCGCGCTTCCAATTTGCTGCGGATTCGATTCGAAGGGTGAAAGCCCGGTTTGAGCAGGTGCGGATCGTGCGTGAAGACATGGCCTATGTAGTGTCACGACGTCTTTTAGCCAAGACGGAACTGCAGAAACAGCAAATACGCAAACATCTCGAAAAATTCACCGCGCTCTATATGGCGATGGCGGAACACCTGGATGAGTATATTGATTTATACCCTATCCACCCCTCGTATCTTGAGATCTTTGAACGGGTAACGGTTGTTGAAAAACGTGATTTGCTGAAAGCATTAAGCCGCCAGATGGAGTCAAAACTAGATCTTGAGGTCCCCGCCAATGAAACCGGCCTGCTTTCTTTTGATGAGTACTGGGCAATACTGAACGAAGATCCTTCTTACCGCTCGGTTCCAGAAATCCGAGAAGTACAAGAGAAAGCCAGGGTTTTGCAGGATCGTATTAAGACTGCTCCAAATATGCGCGATTATCGCCCGGCAGCCATGCGAATGATCGCTGCGCTGGCAGTGCACCGCCTTACGCTCACCGATCTATACGCGCCTGTAGGACTCACTCCTGGCGAACTGCGCGACCAGTTGTGCCTGTACCTGCCAATTCCCGAAGACGATGCTGACTTCCTTCTTACGACTGTCGAGTCCGTTCTCCACGAAATCTCTCGGGCTGTGAATGGGCAGTTCATATCTCGAAACTCTGAAAATGATCAGTATTATCTGGACCTAAAGAAGGATATTGATTTTGACTCGCTGATTGAACAGCGAACCCAGTCTCTGGATGCGGAACAGTTAAACCGGTATTTCTTCGATATGCTCGCTCGCGGGCTTGAGCTTAATGAAAGTACCTATGTACCTGGTTTTCGCATCTGGCCCAGAGAACTTCCGTGGGCTGGACAGGGAATGAGCCGGCGAGGATATATCTTCTTAGGCGCAACCAATGAGCGCTCGACGGCTCAGCCAGAGCGGGATTTTTACCTCCACTTTCTGTCCCCCTATGGAGAGGAAAAGGTTGAATTATCCCAAAAACCGGATGAGATATTCTTTCGGATTTCTCAAAAGAACATGGATTTTGAGGACATGATGCGCCGCTATGCTGGCGCGAAAGAAATGAGCTCAATCTCGTCCGGCAGCAATAAAGAGCAGTATGAAAGAAAGGCCGATCAGGCGCGCATTTTCCTTCATAAATGGCTCAGGGATAATCTCACCCGAGTAATCTCGATTCAATACAAAGGGAAACAGGTATCCGTTCCCGAAGCATTATCTCAATTCCACCTGAATATTCGCGACCTTTCTTTGCGCGACCAGGTTTTTCGGCTTGCATCTGCTTTCTTAGGTGACCGCTTCAAACAGCAGTATCCACTCTACCCCAAGTTTAATGGATTTGAATTCACCATGGAAACAATGCCCCAGGCAGCCGAAGCAGCCATTCGAGCAATCCTGGGCAATGCGGTTACGCGGCCAGCGCAGATTGTGTTGGATGGCCTCAACCTGGCGCATATGGAAAATGGACAGCTCGTTTTCACAACCGAGGATAGTGTGTACGCTCGGTCAATTCTTGAGCGGTTGTACAAATTACCAGAGGAGAAAGTCATCAACCGTTCTGATTTGATCCAGGGCGCGCGGGATGCTGAACGCGATACGCAATTTGGATTAGAGCCAGAATGGTTTATGGTGGTGCTGGTTGCGCTTGTTCGGCAGGGCGAAATTTCCCTAAATCTCCCCGGGGTCCGCATCGATTCCGCCAACCTGGATGAAGCGGGGCGGGTTGGATTGCCCATGTTGATGCGCTTCAACGCGGTTTCCCGGCCCAAGCCGATCCCTGAGCAAAGCCTGCGCGCCTTGTTTGAAGGCCTGGATTTGAACGCGGATTTGATCAGTGATCCTAGAAGCCATGAACTGGCTATTTCGCAGTTGAAATTTGCGGTTGATCAGGAATTGAATCGCGTGGTGATCTTGCAGGACAATCTGCGTGAAGGTCCTCGTTACTGGCGTGAAAGCCTGCTGGAACCGCTTGAACTTCAACAACAGCGCAAAGAGATGACCGACTATAAGAATTTCCTGTCCTCCTTGCAAACGCTCAATTCCCCTGGAAAACTGCGTAATTTTGCTTTGGGGCAGGGCGAGGTGCGCCATGAACTGCGCTCGCGCAAGAAGGCGCAGGAGATCATTCATCTATTTGAGGTGGTTGGCGCCCTGGCATCTGCGCTGGACTATATCTACCAGGCGGAAATTACGCTGCCGGCAGATGATCCCTGGCAAGCTGAATCGGCCAGGGTACGGACAGAGCATATTGGATTGCTGCGTTCCGCTGCCAGTGTCCCAGGCAACGGATTATTGGCAAGGCTGAAAGGAAGCCTGGCGAATTTACAGGACGCCTACATCCAGCGATACCTGGAGCTGCACCGCAAGGCGCGCCTGGACTCGGCGCAGGACGCGGAAAAGAAGCGTATGACCGGCGACCCGCGCTGGGGGCAATTGCGTGCTCTGAGCGGGGTAGATTTCTTGAACCGGGTAGAGCTGCAAAAGTTGGAAGACCGCTTGACCGACCTGAAATCTTGCCCATCGCTGACCGCGGCTGATCTACGCTCCCGCCCGTTTTGCAGTTCGTGCGGGTTCGTGCCACGCACCCACCCAGTTACATCCTCAGCCGACGAGCAGCTCCAGCAGGTTTCCAACGACTTTGGTCAGTTATACCTGAAGTGGGTCAATGGACTGCGCGAAAACCTAAAAAGCGACAGCTCGCGTACCAATCTTGCGATGATCACCGATAAGGAACGCAAAGAAATCACAGCCTTCATTGAGACTGGCGTGCTGCCGGAAAGAATGACCGAACGGTTCATTTCCGCGCTGCGCGACACGCTGCAAGGGCTGGAAAAAGTGGCCATTGAAGGCGCGGACTTGCTGCTGGCTTTGACCCGCCCTGGAATGCCTTGCACGTCCGAAGAGTTTGAACACCGCTTCCGCGCTTTCCTGCGCCCAATTCTGGAAGGCAAAGACCCAACCAAGATTCGAATTCAGATTGACTGGTGAGAAATGGCAGACTTTAACGACCCACACCAACCCGATCTTATTGCGGAGCCACGCGCCGAGTACCATGCACATGAAACCCAGGTTGATCGAGAAGCCTACCGCAACAGGCTCAAACTGCTTCTGCAAGACCCCGAATTTCGTAAAATCGAGGGATTCCCGATCGGTACCGATGAAGCCATCTTGCAGCTTTCTGACCCGCCCTACTACACGGCCTGCCCCAATCCGTTCATGGGTGAAATTCTAGAAGAGTGGATCGAAGAACGCCGCCAAACACGCAAATCGCTTGGCTTGCCGGATGATGAACGCCAGCCGCAGTTAATGGACACGCGCCAGCCGTTTGCTGCGGATGTTTCGGAAGGGAAAAACGATCCCATTTACAACGCGCACTCTTACCACACCAAAGTGCCGCACAAAGCCATCATGCGCTACATCCTGCACTACACGGACCCCGGCGACATCGTTTTTGACGGCTTTTGCGGCACCGGCATGACCGGCGT
>CAYOHX010000251.1:0-5847 GCA_964403875.1 uncultured Anaerolinea sp.
AGGGCGGGATGGTGGTTTTCCATCCCGCCGTTTGGGATTTGGGAGGGACAGTATTACAATTCGCCTCGAAAAGCCTTCTTCAGAACCGAATGTTCAAGAACATTTAGTTGTTTAGAAGCGTATTCTAATGCATTACGGGATATTTGAATTTGTGAAAGAATAACCTCTATTTTCGCAACAATTCGTTGTTGTTCATCCAGAGGTGGTAATATGAAAATGGTGTCAGCTAATTGCTTTTTTGTCACACCTTCAATTGTTGTTCCACGGCTATTGCTTTTGAATGATTGAACGGCTTGAGATAAGTAATACAAGGCGAAGTTCTGATCAATGGAGTCATCCTTGGGAATAAGTGCATGAGAATCTTGACTGAAACACAAAGGATAAGGTGCTAAAACTAATTTTCCTAGCCCAACACGGGTAACTACTATAATACTTCCTGCGGGAACAAGATTGGTTGCAGATCTCTTAATCGCTATTTCAGTAATATATTTTCTGGGAGCAATTTCCTTTAACCCTCGAATATCTGCGCTTGATATCCAAGGTATACTGCCATTCCAATAGGATGGCTCATTTGTTGAAGGTGTGCCACCTCCCACAATATCATAAAGATCAATCACTTTTTTTAACACCCAGTGATCCGGGAGAGATTTTTTGTCCGATTCGGAAACGTGAGGTAATATATGTCCAATCATACTTCGAAATCCTTATACATCGTTGTTTGCTAGTACATTAGCGACTTTAATTATTGCATTCAAAACTATCTGTAATTGGGAATTAACCTCGGCCAGTAGTATTTCAGGTTCGGCTTCCGCGCCACTGTTTCCGTTGCTCTCGTCCCGCAACCAGGTTATATCCAGATTGTCATTGCACGCGGCAATTTCTTCGCGGGGAAAACGTTTAAAGCGCTGCGTCTCGGCACGGTCGCCCGGGCGAGGGGTGGGCAGTGAGCCATAAGCATTGACAAAATCCTCAAACTGCGCCTCGGTGATCGGCTGCCCCTTGGTGATCCTGGGGATGTTGGTGCGGTGGTCGTAAACCCATACCTCGCCGGTGGGCAGTCCCTTTCGAAAGAACAGCACGTTGGCTTTAACGCCGGTGGAATAGGGGGTGAAGGTTCCCACCGGCAAGCGCAGGATGGTGTGAAGCTGGCAATCCTGCATTAAGAGCTGGCGCACTTCACGCCCGGCGTTGTCCTCAAACAACACATTATCAGGCAGCACCATGGCAGCGCGCCCGCCCGGTTTTAAGATGTGGATCACGTGCTGGATAAAGTTCAACTGCTTGTTGGTGGTGGAAATGGTGAAATCCTCGCGATTGGGGGCTTCGCCGCCGCCTTTTACGCCGAAGGGCGGGTTCGTGAGGATGATGTGGTACTGCCTGCCACCGGGCGGCTCGCCAATGGAATCACCGTAGTGCAGGTCGCCTTCGATCTCGTGGAGGTACAGGTTCATCAGCCCAAGTCGGCGCGTTTCCAGCACCAGTTCACCGCCCGAGTAAGTGCCGCGGCGCATGCGTTTCTGCACATCGCGGTCCAACTGACTACCGTACTTGCGGAACATCCATTCCGCTGCGCCGATCAGGAACCCACCCGTACCACAGGCGGGGTCGTGCACGGCGTAATCCGGCGCTTCGTGCAGGTCGGGCTGCATTGCGCGACAGATGGCGCGGATCAACGGGCGTGGGGTGAAGTACTGGCCTGCACCCTTTTGTTCGGCGGCAAACTTTTGCAACAGTCCTTCGTAGATGGTGCCTTTTAGATCAACGTCCAGTTCAGACCAGGTGATCTCATCAATAAGACTAATCAGCCTCTTTAGATTGACTGGTTCACGAAACTGTGACAGCGCACCTGCGAAAATATCACCAAGCAGACCGGTCTGTTTGCCCAGGCTCTGCAGGGTGGACTGGTAATGGTCGGTCAGATCCGTTCCGGATCTGTCGCGCAGGGTGGACCAGTCACGGCCCGATGGGAGATTTAGCTGTTTTTCCTCCGCGAGTTTAAGGAACAACAGGTAAGTGAGCTGTTCGATATAATCGCCGTAATTAATACCATCGTGCTTGAGTACATTGCAAAAGCCCCAGATTTTTTGTACGACATCCATGGATAAAATCCTTTTTGCTATTTTAAGGAGTGAATCAGGTCATTTATAGAAGCTTTAAGAACTTCCCAGCTTGTTCTGCATGTTGCCCCATCAAAATTAGCCCTGGAGCTTACCTCGACATAAGGATGAACCACGTTTCTTGACTCTCGTAGAGCATGACTGAATTTTCCTCGATCAGTCTTGATCCACTCTAGTTCCACTGCGACATCAATCAGAGTGCTTAGGCTCCACTCATGAAATTGCTTCGGCTTACCATCCTTTTTGGGAGCTGCATTCGTTGTATAAGCGTCGGATGGATTCATTGATGTTCTTGCCAATAGTAGCGCTTCTAGTACGCTTCCCATTAAGATTATGGCTGATAGATAACATTTAGCCTGCTGACACATTTGCGCTTCAATCCACCGATTTTTTATAACTTCCTCCAGATTAGGCATCACAGAGGTTAACCTCGATACATCTGGCGCTGACTCTATTCCTGGCTTTTGATCTACTAAACCCGAATTATAGAAACGGATTGCAGAGTCACAGTAATGAGCCAGGGCTTCCAACCTTACTCTTCTGCTGTTGGCACTGAAATCCACGTCTTTACCCATATCCTCGAGTAAGGAGGATGGCAAACCGGGTAAAGTTTTAAATATTGCACGTACTTCACGTACTTTTGCCTCTACATCGCGTAATCCACCAAAGTTATCGACCGCTGCTGAGCCGTCAGATAAGCGTATCTCACCGAGAATTTTTTGGAGAAGAGCAATGTGTTGATTCTGTCCCATATTTAATTTACTCTGCAATAGCCCAATTAATCTCTGCCAGCCAGCCGTCCAACGCACCGCCAAAGGCGCGGTTGACACGCTCCCAGTTTGCCCCGGCGCGGGTAAAAGTGAGCAGGTCAAAATCCTCGCGGTCGATTGCCAGGTTCTCAATCAGGTGGGCGCGGATCAAATCGATCCATTGCTCCTGATCCATGGTCAATACCTTGCCAGCGGTTATACGCTCAAGCGCGCGGTCCACCCGCTCTTCCGCCGATACCAGCGGTTCGCCCTCGCCGGCGTGTTTGACCAGCGAAATGATGTCGGCGAGTTCGTGGTGGTACGCTTGGCGCAGCTTTTGTTCGGTAAACCCTTCGGGCCGGCTTTGCAGTATGCGGCGCAGTTCTGTGAGGGCGCGGGTGTTCCATCCGGTGGGGCGGTCCAGCAGGATGGAGATGGCCTCAACGTGTTCCGGGTTCTCGCGCACGAAGACCTCGAAGGCTTGCAAGTAATCCTCAGGTCGGATGGCGTTCCCATCCCGGGTGCGGATCAGATACCCGGATTCCACCTGGTCGGTCACGCCATCGGCTATCAGGAAATAAGCTTTGGCGCGCGGGTAATGCTCCAGCAGGTGTTGAAAGTCGGAGTTGCGCAATAAAGCCATGGTCTCAGCCCAGCGGGTATCAATGGCTGCAGGCAATCCTGCGGCAAAGGCAGATATATCTCCATTGGGGATCCACTGTGCAAACTCCTGGCGTCCTTCCGCGGAAACCGACCTGGCAATGCGCTGCAATCGCCGTACCAGAACCTTCGTATTATAATCGCGGTCACGGTTGCCATGAATGTCATCAATAATGTGTGCCAGTGTCCGGCTGGGCCTGGCGGGAGGTTCGGCAGTAAAGGCAGTGGCATTGGCAAAATAGTCCAGCGCACCCACGCAATCGAATAGGGTAAATTTACTCTTGTTGATCTCCGGACAAAGGCGTGTGCCGCGGCCCATGATCTGTTCAAACAGGATGCGCGATCTGACCGGTCGCAACAGGACTATGTTTTCCAGTGCTGGGATGTCCACGCCGGTGGACAGCATATCCACGGTTACCACGATCCCTGGTTCAGGGCGGTTGCGAAATTCGCGGATGCGCTGCAGAGGTCGATCAACGTTGGGGTTGCCGGTAATTTTGGCAACAAAGGCATCGCCGCGCCCAAATTCGTCGCGCAATAAATTCACCAACCGGTCGGCATGGGAGACATGGGCGATGTCATTATGGGCAAAAAAGAGGGTTTTGGGGAAATGCCCCAGTTCTGTTTCCTGTTCGCGTAAATATTTTGCAATTTCCGCCACTATGCGCCGGTCGCGGTCAGGGGCAGCCCACTGCTGATCAATCTGTGGAGCGGGCAATTCGCGTTCATCTTCAAGGAATTCAAAATGAAGCTGGCCGGTGGCGGCATCCTGCAAGCGCACTTCCTCCCCTGGTCGCAGGAAGGCGCCATTGAGTGAGACTTCTGAGCGCACCACAATCGGGTCATAATCCACCAGGTAACCTTCACGCACCGCGCGTTCATATTCATAACGATACACGATCTCTTTAAAATAAGCCGTGGTATGCGCAGCGGGTGTTGCGGTGAGCCCCACTTTTATGCCATCAAAGTGATCAAGCACTTCCCGCCATTTGCTTTCCTCGCTGGAGGTGTAACCGCGATGGCATTCATCTGCAATGATCAGGTCAAAGGCATGGATGGGTATGTCAAGGCGGGCGGCGTCCAGTTCTGCCTCGCCATCATCCCCCCAGGGGGTATCCTCAGGCGCGTCAAACAAATTTATGCGCATGCGCTGGATGGTGCTGACGTAGACAAAGGCATGAGAAAGATCGGGGTTGGTCAGGTAGGAACTGGGCAATACCTGCGGATCGAACCTGTAATCATCAAGATCGTCGGTGCGGAAGCGCTGTGAGTAGACCTCATAAATGCGGTCAAACTTCAAGCCAGGTTCCGCTTCGAAATTGGCAAATGCGGTCACTGCCTGAGCCGCCAGGGCTCGCCGGTCCACCAGAAAAAGTATGCGCTGTGCTGCCCCGGATTTCATCAGACGGTAAATCAGATCGATGGTGGTCAGGGTCTTGCCTGTACCGGTCGCCATGGCAACCAGCATGGTGCGTTTTCCATTCAGAAGCGAGTGTTCCACTGCGCGAATGGCATCGCATTGATAAGGACGCAACCAGGGATGATCGACTGGCATGGCACGTAAAGTATCATGGCTTGTGGTTACGTTCCGGGATAGCATTTCTTCCAGCGCTGCAGGGGTGTGAAATGCGGTCACCTTGCGGGAGCGGCTGTTGGGAAAACGCAAGTCCTGGAACCAGATTATTTCTCCGTTGGTGGAATAAATGAAGGGCAAATGATAGGTGCCATAGGTATAGGGTGTTCCCTGAATACCCTCGGCATAGCGCTGTGCCTGTGTAAGAACATTCTGTGGCCCGACGCCCAGTTTTTTTGCTTCCACAATGGCGATGGGTTGATTTTGTGAAAACAGGACATAATCTGCCGGCCCATTGCTGGTGGGATATTCTTCCAAAGCACCACAATGGATTGGCGAAAGCGGGTTGTGAAAAGGGGTGATTATTGGCCACCGTGAAGCTCGCAGAGCCTGATCGATTAATCTTTTGCGGGTTTGACGTTCATTCAGAGCGCTCATATTCCCCCTAAGGGCCTGGTTCAAGACAAAGCAGGACAAATATTTAGTTGCATATACGGGAATTTCTTAATAATGATTATAGCATGATCAAAATTGACACCATGTTTGGGCGTCCCACCACTTTCCTCATTGACCCCACCGCTCTTCGCCCCAAGCTCATTTCGAAGTTCCTCCGCCTGGATCCCCCTCGCGGTCTTTTATCCTATCCTCAAGCGCACGGTAATTTCCTCCCCCACCTGCAGTTCCTCGGCTTTTCGTACCGCGTCTTTTAAAGGCACGATGTACAGTCCATCCTTGGGGAACAACGATG
>CAYOHX010000252.1:0-5798 GCA_964403875.1 uncultured Anaerolinea sp.
GAATCTTGGTGGCCGGGTCGCGCAGCAGGTAGGGTGGGGGCAACACCCGAGTACGAAGGTCATGGCGTTTTAAAGTGACATAGTCAAGGTGGTTACATAGCACCGTGCCCGTTCCGCATACCATTTGTCAGGGAAATTCACAGAGAATTTCCTCCCTGAAAAGGTACATTCGTTCCATTCGTTTTTTTTATTCGTTCTTTTCTAAACAATTCCGTAGGCCAGCATGGCCTTGGCCACTTTGGTGAACCCGGCGATGTTAGCGCCCATCACGTAGTTGCCCTTGCAGCCGTATGCCTCGGAGGCCTCCAGGGCCGCTTTGTGAATGTCATGCATGATCCGCTGGAGCTTTTGGTCCACCTCTTCCCGCGACCAGGACATGCGCATGGCGTTTTGTGACATTTCCAGCCCCGAAACGGCCACGCCCCCCGCGTTGGCCGCCTTGCCGGGGCCGTATAGCACCCCGCTCGCGAGGAATTCGTGAACGGCATCCAGGTTGGAGGGCATGTTGGCGCCTTCGGAGACGCAGAAGCAGCCGTTTTTCACCAGCGCGCGGGCGTTCTCACCGTTGATCTCATTCTCGTGCGCCGAGGGGAACGCCAGGTCGATTTTGAGGTTTTGTTCGCGCACCACGTCCCACACGCATTGGTTTGGGTAGAAGGGCGCCTTAAATTTTTCCGCGTATTCGCTCATCCGTCCGCGCCGGTAGTTCTTTAAGTCAAGGATGTATTCAAACTTCTCGCGGTCGATACCCGCTTCATCCACGATGGTTCCGTTGGAGTCGGACAGGGTGATGGGGCGAGCGCCCATTTGCAGCAGCTTTTCGATGGTGTATTGGGCTACGTTGCCCGAACCGCTGATGGCGGCCACTTTTCCGGCGATTTCTTGTTTGCGGGTGGCCAGCATTTCGGCGGCAAAGTACACCGCGCCGTAGCCGGTGGCCTCGGGGCGGATCAGGCTCCCGCCGTACTCCAGGCCCTTGCCGGTCAGCACGCTGGCGTTCTCGTTGATAATGCGCAGGTAGTAGCCGTATAGGTAACCGATTTCGCGCGCGCCCACGCCGATGTCGCCTGCCGGAACGTCGGTGCTGGGGCCAATGTGGCGGTACAACTCGCGCATGAAGGCCTGGCAGAAGCGCATCACCTCGCCGTCGGACTTGCCTTTGGGGTCAAAATCGGAGCCGCCTTTCGCGCCGCCCATCGGCAGCGTGGTGAGCGAATTCTTAAAAATTTGCTCGAAGCCCAGGAACTTGATGATGCTCAAGTTGACCGAGGGGTGAAAGCGCAAGCCGCCCTTATAGGGGCCGATGGCGTTGTTGAACTGCACCCGGAAGCCCCGGTTGATTTGCACCTCGCCCTGGTCATCGACCCACGGCACGCGGAAGAGGACGGCCCGGTCGGGGACAACGATGCGGTGGTAAATTTTTGCTTTGACGAAGTCAGGGTGCTTTTGAACGGTCGGCTCGAGCGAGGTGAGCACCTCTTGCACCGCCTGCAAAAATTCGGGCTGCCCATTGTCTTTTTCCTGGGCGCTGGCAATCACGTCCTGAATGATGCTCATATTATTTTTTCCTGACGAGTTGGGAATGGAAATTGAACGCAGGTTGAGGAGAAGTTCTGGAATTTGGCGGTTCTTTGTGCCTGGCCCGCTCTGTCCCCGCTCCCGGTGAGAGCGGTGAATCCAGAACACTGCCTCAAACCCAGACTGGCAGTATTTATACCACAGCCGGTATCAAAATTTTATGAAAAAAGAGGGGTAGTTTGTGAAAATTCTATCAAATTCGGGCGATCACGCCTCGCCCGCTGCGCCCATCCACCTTGATGTTCAGCGGCGCGGGCAAGCGCACGTGGCGTACAAAGTCGCTTTCGTGCACGGCGGGTTGGCTTTCAATCCAGTTCCAATCAATGATATAGGGACTATAGGTGGGGATACAAAAATACAACACCCCCAGGTTGATGATGTTGTGGAAGTAATGCGAGCCCTGGCTCAATTCCACTTTGACGTTGGCCTGTGTGGCTTCGACGATCACCTTTGCCCCGCAAATCTGCCCCCAGGTGACGGGGATGCCCAGCCAGGGGTCCAGCGTGCCCAACCGCCCGAAAACAATCAGGGCGTAAGGCCGGTTTTCGGCCATCATGCGCTGGTTGTGCTGTTCCAGTTCTCTGGCAATCTGCCGGGTGTCCTTGAGGTTGAAGCGCTCGGGCACCACGTAGACGATATCGGTGATGGTTTGCAGGCTGCCGTTTCCCAAAGCGGTTTCCGAGGCAATCAGGGTTTCCTCTTGCGCCAGGTCGGCGTGGCTAATCTGCGTCTCTTCTGAAGGAACCACCATGGGGCGCACTTGTAGGAAGCCAAAATGATTGGGATCAAAGGTGGCGGCGAACTCGATCTCTACGGGGCAATCCAGCTTCTGCTCGCAGCGGATCAAGATCTCGGTGATCAGCTCGTTAAAAGCCAGGTCTTTCATGGTGAGCAGCGGCGCAAAGTTGAGCACCCGCGGGCCGGGCGTGCCGGTCCCCATCGAGAGGCGCTCCGCTTCGATGTCGTAGGTTGAAGCCAGTCGCGCCAGCGTCCCGTCTTTTTCGGCAGTGGTCAGGTTCACCCTTTGTAGAAACTCGGTTTCTTTGATCGGGTTGTATTCCAGGGGTTTGGACATGCTGACCACCCAAAATTCGTTTTGGGTTTCATCCAGCAGCTCTTGCATCGATTTAAAAGGCGGCGGCTTGGCGGGGTAAGCGGGCGAGTAGACCCAGGTTTTTTCCCCATCCACGATGGTTTTGCCCAGCCCCAGCGCCAGGCTCACCACGCCGTCTTCGGGGCGCGAGGGTTTGACCGGGTAATAGTTGAAGGAGCGAGCCACGCCGGACAGCTCGGGGTAAAAGCGATCGGCATGGCGTTTGCCGACAATTTCCTGAACGATGACGGCCATTTTTTCGTCGCCCGTGCACAGGCTGGTGGCCTGGCAGTAGTCTTTGGCGATCCGGAAGAAGGTGGAGGCCCACACCAGTTTAATCGCTTCGACCAGCTTCTGAAAGCGCGCGTCTGGGTCGAAGCCGTTGTTGGGGATCATCTTGGTCTGGTAAATGCCGGCAAAGGGCATGTGGGTGTTGTCTTCCAACCAGCCCGAAGAGCGCACCGCGAGCGGGGTAGTCCAGCGGTTGGCCAGGCTGCGCAGCTCGCCCAGCGCCTCAAAAGGCAGGTCGGCCTTTTGGAAGGCGTGGGCAATGCGTTCGTCTGGCAGGTCCGAAAGGGCAATGTCCCACAACTGGTTGCGCTCCATGAAGGCTTCAAACACGCTGGTGCCCAGCACGGTCATTTTGGGGATATCGACCGAAAATGTCTTACTGGCCCCGGCCAGAACTTCCTGAATTGAAATCAAGCCCTGGGCCTTGCCTCCAATTTCTTCGCGGCCTTCGGTCAGCAGGTTTTTGCCCGGCCCGCGGCGCAAGGAGATCAACCGGTAGTCGCTGTCGCTCACATCCATGCTAGATCCAACCGCGTTCCTGGCAGGCGCGGGCCACGCGATCCACCGCGAGGATGTAGGCTGTGTCGCGCAGCGACCACTGATTTTTGCGCGCATAATTGCTGACGTCGAAATATGCCGAGGTGAGCTGCGCATCCAGCTTGCTCAACACCTCGTCTTTGCTCCAATAATAGTTCATGTTGGACTGCACCTGTTCAAAGTAGCTCGAAATCACCCCTCCGGCGTTGGCCAGGATATCGGGAATGACCAGGATATCGCGCTCGCTCAAGGTGGGGTAGGCTTCGGGGGCGGTGGGACCGTTGGCCCCTTCGGCGATGATTTTCACCCGGCGATGAATGGCGGCGACGTTGTCGGGTCGGATTTGGTTTTCCAGAGCCGCGGGAACCAGAATGTCCACATCTTGTTCGATCCAGGCGTCGCCCGGCAGCACGTCATATCCCAGCGCGATGGCTTTTTCCTTGTTAATTTCACCGAAGGGGTCGGTGATGGAGACCAGCTCGTTAAAATCCAGGCCGCCCTGTTTGCGGAAGGAATAAGCCATGCGGTCGGCGTGATTCCAGCAGGCCACGCATACAATGGTCCCGCCCATTTGGGTGTACAACTGGGCGGCATGTTTGCCCAGCGAACCAAATCCCTGAATGCTGGCGCGCGTGTTTTGAATGTCGATGCCCAGTTCTTTCAGCGCTTCGCGCACGGTAATCATGACGCCGTAGCCGCAAGCTTCTTTGCGGCCTTTCGATCCGCCGTAGCCGATGGGTTTTCCGGTAATGAAGCCGGGGCATTTCTTTTGGTGAATGCTCTCGTACTCGTCCAGCATCCACAGCATGTGCTGCGGCCCGGTCATCACGTCAGGGCCGAGCACGTCCCAATCGGGACCCGAAAAATGGGCAATGCGGCGCACAAACGCCCGGCAAATCCGCTCTTGCTCGCTCAACGAGAGCACATGCGGATCGCAGGCCACGCCGCTGCTCGAGCCGCCCAGGGGCAGGTTGGTGACGGCGCACTTCCAGGTCATCCACATGCCCAGGGCGCGGATGGTGTCGATGGTTTGGCCGGGGTGAAAACGGATGCCGCCTTTGGTGGGGCCCAGCGCGTCGTTGAATTGGACCACGAAGCTGCGCAGGACAATCGGCTCGCCGGAATCAAGGAACACCGGCAGGCTGAACTGGTATTCACGCAGCGGGGAGCGCAGCAATTCGCGCACAGGGTGGTCCAACCCGATGATTTCGGCGCAGTTGTCGAACTGCCGTTGGGCCATCTCGAAGATATTGTAGGGTCTGTTGGTATCCATCGATTACTCCTCTGGCGAATCGCCTTGGGTAGCAACGAACATGTAGCCAATTCCTGGGCGGCTGATGATGAAGCGGGGTTTGGAAGGATCTTGCTCGATTTTTTGCCGCAGCATGTGAACATAAGAACGCAGGTAAGCCACTTCGGAGCAAAACGCCGCGCCCCAAACGGACTTCAACAAATGTTCATGGGTCAAAACCCGGTTGCGGTTGCGGGCAAATTCCAGGAGCAAATTGTACTCGGTTTCGGTCAGGTAGATCTCTACCCCGGCGAGGGTCACCTGTTGGGCAGCGTGGTCGATGACCAGCGGACCGCAGTGAATCGCGGCGGAAGCCTGGGGCTGCCGGGCGCCGCGCCGCAAGAGCGCGCGCACCCGTGCCAGCAAGATGCGGGGATCGTAAGGTTTGGTGATGTAATCGTCGCAGCCTGCTTCAAAGCCGCGCAGCACGTCCTCGGAACCAGCCTCGGCGGTGAGGAGGATGATGGGCAGGTCGGAGAACCCGCGGACGCGGCGGATGACTTCGCAGCCGTCGATGTCGCCGGGCAAGGTCATGTCCAGGATGAGCAGGGCGGGCTGCTCCACAGCAGCCATGCCGACAGCCTGCTCGCCCCGGGCAGCCGTTAGCGGGGCATAGTCCGCGCTGGAGAGCACTTCGCGCAGCAGGGTGAGGCTTTTCGGTTCGCCGTCGACGATGAGGATGCGGGCAGCGGTCATACAACGATTTTACATGAAACCCGTGAATGAGGGGGCGATCCATCCTTGACGATCGGGTCTGCAACTGGCGCTATTGGCATCTATCACGTCTACTCCCAGTGAGTCCGAATATGATGGATATATTCAGTAAAGTATCTGCGGTATAATCCTTGATAGGGGCAAATACTTTCGGCGAATAAATCCTGCCATTTCTGCTCCTCGTATGATTTCACAATTTTTGGGCATTTCGTGGTTTTCTCCCAAGTTGGTGAGTTATGTTTTGTGAGTATTTGTGCGTCGTAGCCGCACAAATACTCACAAAACAAACCCCAC
>CAYOHX010000253.1:0-5769 GCA_964403875.1 uncultured Anaerolinea sp.
CCTGACCTACACTTTTTAAGGTGCTGGAATTTACAGAAAAGATTTTACGCTACTATCCGGGCAACCTGGCGGTGTAACAATCACTACATTCTCAACGATATGCACCGCTATGGATCTGCCATCCCATAGCAACGGCAATTCTGGAATCAAGGTCCTGGCAATGATTTGTCTGCTCAACTCCTGGGGCGAGTAAGGAACATCTTTAGTCAGGAACATCCCTTGCTCAGCGAAGTAGAAAACCCGGGTCATCAATGCCAGACCTCCAGGTAGGATGGACAGCAGAAAATAGAAAACCCCCTCGGCGGGCTATCCGCGGAAGGGACCAACCAATTTTCGCGCTGCCGGCGAATTCCTGATATTCGATTACCCAGGACGCTGTCATATGAATAAAGGCGTGAATGCGCAAGGGAGGTGCCTTCTGCTAAGGAGAGGAACGGGATTAGAACTAACGTTCTGATTATAGGCGAACATATATCAGAATGCAAGACACCTGCCATAAAGTTTGGGTTAAGGGTTCTGTGAATTTGTCAATCCGTCTAAACAGACATATTTTTGCGGCCAAATATATCCATAGAGACAGGTGGTTTTTGGCTGTTGCAAATGCTAAATTCTTGGCAAGAACATTCGTTCTGAATACATTACCCAGGAGCAACGGTCATGGACAAACGCCAGCAATCTCTTTCAAGAAATATGTATCAGGAATTAGGCGAGCTGCGAGAAGAAATCCGAAAATTTGCGGACACGCTTCAATTGTTCGAGCATGGGACAGAGCCACCCAGCGCGGAAGAAACGATCGAAATGCTGCGCGGGATTAGCGTCGGAGCGTTTAGCTGCGCCGAACTGCTGTCCATTACGCTCACAAAATCCGGCCAGGGCTACCGGGCTTTTTCTGCTCAGAAAAAAACCTATCAGGATCAGGTCAGTGAAAAGGTGGATGAAACTTTGCGGCGCTGCGCCGATCTTTCTACATCCGTGCGCTCGTTGAAGCAACTTCTCCGGTCCATGCCCAATATCGAGATGACTGGCATGGAACAGGCGAGCCAGCGCGTTCAGGCAGCGCTCAGCAATATCGCCGAGGAATGGGAGGATCTGTAGAAATGGAGCAGCAGAAGAGCGTTCCACCAATCGATCCGGCCACGCAAGAGAAGATCCGCGAATTCTGCTACGAACTGGCGCTGGCACTACGCCGGATCACCGGGCGCGTGGTAGACGATGAAAATTTGAACCTGCCGGAAGATTTGGGAAGCATCGAACAGGCAAAGCCAACGGAATCGCAGGAGAAATAAAACGATCAGGATGCCGGTGCCCCCGGCATCTTTTATGAGGTGAGATCATGGATATTTTTCCCAGCAGCATTGACGATTTGAATAAGAAAATCCAGGGGTTTGTGCGTGACATTACCAGGCCGGAGAGCGAGGAAAAGGCAGCCATCTATACGCGCGTCTCTCGCATCGATCCGCGGCATCACGGCTATTCGATGGATATTCAGCCAGATCGCGCCGAAGAATACGCTCGTTCAAAGGGATGGGATATCTACTCGATTTACGCGGATCCGGCCAAGACGGGCAGGAACAGCCGGCGCCCATCGCTGCAGAAGATGATCGGCGATATCCGCGCCGGCCGGGTAACGGTGATCGTCGTCCATCGCTTGGACCGCCTATATCGTAACCTTGAATCATTGTTGAAGTTCATTCGCATGATCAAAGCGTATAAAGTTCGCCTGGTGTCCGTGACCGAGCAGATTGATACCGACAACTGGTGGGGGAGGTTGGTGCTTTACGTGCTTGGCGCCTTGGCAGAAATGTATATCTGGCAGTCCAGCGCCCGCACGCGCGAAGCCAAGCTGGAACGCGTGATGAATGGCCTGTCGAATGCTTCCTTCCGGTTTGGTTACTGCAATGGGTTATGCTCTACCTGCAAAGACCCGAATGGGAAAGATTATTGCCCGCTATACGGCGGCGCTGACCGGGTGGAAAGCCAGCGCGGGCGAATACCTGTTACACATCCAATTGAGATGCACGCAGTGACTTTGGCGGCACATCTGTACAGCAAAGGCAAGAGCGATTTGGAAATTGCGGATGATCTGAACAGTCACCGGTTTCGCCTGCCTGATGGCTCTGAGGTTCTCTTTCGAACGAAGGGATTGCCTGGTCAAACAAAACCGCGTGCTTTCAGTCGCGATAATGTCCGCGAGATTATTCGCAGTCCCTATTACGTCGGACTGGTGGCGCATTATCCCACCCGCCCATTAGATATGGATGATGATCCTGAGAATCCAAAGCGGAAATCGGCACAGCCTTTACGGAACAAACGCCAGCCGCAGGTGCTCCAGAAAGGACTGCATCAGCCGATTTACGCTCAGGAATTATGGGAAAGTAATATGCAGCTGCGGGCATCCAAAGGGAATACGCCTACCAAAATGACGCGGCCGCGAAGGGAGTATCTATTGACCGGGATCGGGCGTTGTTGGGTCTGCCTGGAACACAAAGGGGAGCAGGTTGGCTTCCGGGGATCGACAGGCGACAACCAATTGCAATACTACCGCTGCGCGACGGTCCAGGAAAAAGCAAAAGGCAAAGGAAAGGTCGAGCGGATTGACCTTGCCTCGATAACGGACGTTTCTCCACAAAGCAAAACGGATTGGGGTCTATTAATCGCAAAACACAAACCAACCATGCGCGCGGATTTGATGGAGGGAGAGATCGAAAAGCTGGTCACGCAACTGGTGATCCCCAAAGACTGGTACGAACTCATTCTTGCCTACTATGTGAGCGATCATGGCATGGCCGACTTTGAGCGAGAGAGTTACAACCTTCGCCAGGAATTGAATCGGGCGAAAGAGCTGTATACAAACGGATTTATCAACCTGGCGCAGTTCCAGGAACGCGCATTATGTATACGGAATGAGTTGGAGAAATTAAAGCCATCCTCACGTATTGAAGCGCTTCAGGTACTCCCATTACTAAAAAACTTCGAGAAGATTTGGACAGGTTGTTCCGCAGGAGAAAAAAGGCGCTTGCTGAAGGTTATGTTACTGGCGGCATATTTTGATGCGTCTTCCTCTATTCGAATGGTAATGGCGCATAGCCCTTTTGAACACCTTTTGCCGCTTCCTGATGAAACGAATACAGGCGCGTTTGTTCAAAGCCAGTAAGGTTCTCTTCTAGTTTTAGAAACATAATACGAGGTGACAGGAATGAAAGAGGTCTTGAAAAGTTTTAAAGATTGCTTATTTGAAGCAACAGGTTGTTGCCACCGAGAAGATCCAGGTGCTGCGTACAAGGACTGGGCAGTGGACGAGGGTTTTAGGAGACGGTTCGGAAACAGTTATCAATGGCAGGTTATAAACCGAGCCAGAAAAATGCATGAATGCGTACGAGGACATCTGATCAGGGAAGGCGACTCCTATTACATCTATTCTTATGGGATAGGCGCTGGTTGCGAAATGAAAATCTGCAATGGGTGTATGGCTCTGATCCTATTCGTTCTGCAATCGTACAAATTGAAGCCAAATATGGGAACACATTGGAATCTTGAGATCAAGGAAATCCAATGGATCACGGAATCATCTGAATAAGGAAATGCAAAGGTGTGTCCGCTACACACAGGACACCCCTTTTTGATGAATATTCAAAAAAAGATTAATCGAAATACTTCCTGACAAGCGTGAGGATTGCTTCCGAAACTTCCTTCCGAGTCCCCGGATCGGAAATTTTTGCCACGGCCAGGGCAACATTCACGGATTCGGGCGGGAGTTTTTCACTATCAATTGCCTGAACATCGAACGCCTTGAGCCTCGGCCAGCCGGCCAGTTCCAAAAACTCATTGATGTTTACGCCGAAGTGATCGGCGAGCAATATGCAGTTGACCATGCTCGGGCGTTGACCTGCCAGGATTCGCCGAATAGCTTGGTGATCCAGCCCGGCATCCAGGCCGGCTTCTCGATAGCTTTCATTATGTTTGTCGAGCAATACCTTGAGACGTTGGATAAACGGCTCAGGATCGTATGGCATCTCTCTGGCTTCGCGCTGGGCCTTCGCAATCGGCTTCTCCACGTGATTTCTCCAATTCGATTTTGCTTGTTATAAAGAAAGATAAGGTCGAAGGTTCATATCGCCCAATCAAAGAAAAATGGGTCAATACCATTATAGCAGTTGGAGGATCAATGGAAAAAGTAATCTTAAAGGCGGTCGGCTACCGGCGCGTCTCGATGCGGGAGCAGGTGGACGGGCACAGCCTGGATGCGCAAGAAAAGAACATCCGGGATTACGTCAACGCCCAGGGGTGGCAGTTGATCGAAATCTACACCGATGCTGGTATTTCCGCCAAAAAGGATAGCTTCCGGCCCGACCTGGACCGCTTGATGAAGAATGCGGAAGCCGGCAAGTTCGATGTCATCGTGGTCGATAAGATTGACCGGTTCTATCGTCACCTGGCGGGCTTGCTGACCGCTCTGGATCACCTGCGGGGCATCGGTGTTTCCTTTGCATCTGTTCAGGAACGCCTGGATTTCACATCCCCTTGGGGAAAACTGATGCTAACCGTTTTGGGTATCCTCGCGGAAATCTATCTGGATAACCTCCGGCAAGAAACCATCAAAGGCAAACGCCAGCGAGCCAGAGAAGGGCTTTGGAACGGCCTGCCGCCTTATGGATATTGCCGGGGTTTGTGCGCCGAATGCAAGGAGCCAAATGGCAAAGGATATTGCCCGGAATACGGCTCGCCAAATAAAGGTGATGGCAAGCGCCTGATGCTTCACCCGATTGACAGCGAGATCGTGAAGCAGGTCTTTTCCTGGTATCTGGAAGGCTGCAGTTCTGATGCCATCATTGCGGAACAGCTGAATAGCTTTGAGCTAATGCTTCCCAGTGGCGTGCGCGTTTCGCCGCGAGCACAAGGGCATCCTGGAAAGACGCCCCCCGGACCGTTTGGGCGTGACGTGGTTCGGGATATGCTGAAGCGTATTTTTTACACAGGGAAACTGCCCTATAAATCCTCCTCTGGTTTGGGCGCTCGCCGGACGAAACGTAGCGAACTGAACCAGGCCGAACTGCACGATGGCAAGCACCCTGCAATAGTCACAGAGGAGACCTTCCAGAAGGTACAAGAACTGCGCGAAACCCTCGGGCGGCATTGCCGGAATCGCTCTGGGGTATCCGCGCAAATCTATCCCCTGGCTGGCATTTTGAAATGCGGATACTGCGGAAAGTCCATGCGGGCGGTATCGCAAAACGGGTTTCGTTATTACCGAGATGCTTCCCGGATCGATCGGACCTGTAACTGTCCACAAATACCGGTTCGAGCGGAAGACACCGAGAAAGCGCTCGTCAAAGTGCTGCGAGAGATCGTTGATTATTCCATCAGCCGCGGGGATATCCGTACTTCTAACGATATGCTACAAAAGGCCGAAACGCGTTATGAGCGGGCAAAAGAGCTGTATATGCAGGGGGAGATGACTCGCGAAGCCTTCCAAATGGAAAAAGAGCGCTATGAAAAGGTGCAAAACGGCTTGCAATTCAATAACACAAATGCTATAATGGCATTGTGTATGACTTTACAGCCTGCATTTGAAGCCTGGGATGGCACTTTACCAATCGAAAGAAAAAAGCTGCTCCGGACGGCGGTCCGAGCAGCTTATCTCCGGGGCAACACACTGGTCGGTTTGAGACCAACGGATGCGTTTATGCCCCTTGCACAAGAAAAACTTTGTAACTGCGGGGAGGGCGGGTTGTGTTCCAAGTTTGACAACTACAACCTGATTTTCCCCTC
>CAYOHX010000254.1:0-5751 GCA_964403875.1 uncultured Anaerolinea sp.
TGGCGGGCACGAAGCCCCGCCAAACACCACAATTTCTGAGTAGTTACAAAATTCATCCAAATTGCCCTTAGACAAAATCGGCAATTTGTACATAATGGCGCTCAAGCAGTTTTTTACATTACGATAAAATGTGAATCGCTTGCGTGAGCCGACTGAAAATCATCAAACTTAAAAACCAACACAAGATTTTTGGGCTTGGGGGATTCTCACGGCAATTCGCGAGCAATATTTTATTTGAATAACAACTTTACACCACCGGTCATGCGGACAAAAAAATATGCCGGGAATAACGAAATAACCTGGTAGCGCCTCAAAGGGTGGAAAATGTCCCTAAATTTGAGGTGCGACACCTCAAATTTAGGCCGCTTCTGCCTCTGGCTGAGTCATTAAATAATCTATAGCATTAAGGAGATCCTAATGGTGGACAAAACGAAAAAAGACCCTGTAGAAAATGAGACAAAAAAGGACGAGAAAGCTAAGAAAAAAAGTTGGACGATTACTGGAATAGCCGCGGTTGTGTTAGCCATCTTGGTGGCAGGAACAGGGACGGGCGGATACCTGGTGCATTTATCCAACACCAGCCCTCAATTCTGCGCGACTTGTCATATCATGCAGCAGAACGTCAATTCCTATTTGTCGAGCAATGATATGGATAATATCCATGCTCAGGCAAACGTTGGATGTAAAGATTGCCATGATTATTCAATCCCTGCTGAAATTTCTAGTGGCATAAGATACATAACCGGTAACTATTCAGTCAACCCTGAAGGCGAATTGTTGTCCGTTACTTATGACGATGATATGTGCCTGAAATGCCACATCAGCGATGATTATTTGGCGTCCGCGACCGATTTCCTTCACCGCAACCCGCATAAAAATCATAATGGTGATTTGGATTGCAATGTCTGCCATGTTTCTCACGGAGACCAAATTAATTTTTGCGGAACCTGTCATGACAACGGCGGCCAGCGGATGACCGGTGAAGATTTCGAGAGGCGTACCACGATTAAATAAGCAATAAAGCCTAGAGACGGCACCTCTGGGCGGAATGGCTCGAGGCAGGTTTCAAAGGACCAAATGCCGCTAAGGTCTGGGATCGTTTTCTCGGGTATCGATGTTCTTGGAAAACTTGAACTGAGGGTCGACCAGATTTTTGGCCGACCCTCAATGCAATGGTCGCCCAATTGAACGAGCGGCGCGTTCTTCAAGACCAGCAGACCGCTTTTTTGATGAAAAGCATCCGTCAATCCAAATTATAATAACGATACGGGTAACGCTTAGGCCCTGGTAGTAAGGTCCGGAATTTTTCCCCAAAGGGCAGAGCAGTAACAAAAGATTTTGTTATAAGGAGGAAATCTCGTGAAAGAAAATGATTCCACATCCGCGGCGCCAGCTCCTGAGCCGTTGGACCACACGATGACGTCGATCGCCATCCCCGATCAGCCGAATGCGATCGAGATCGGTACCGCCCCGCTCCCCGGCGCAACGGCCCAGGAGGCGTGGCACTCGCAATATGGCAGCCGGTTCGCTCGTAACGTCACGGTTGCGACGATCACGCCGTTCCTGCCCGATCCCGCTATCGCCAGCGGCGCTGCGGTCGTCGTTGCGCCAGGTGGCGGTTTCTTCTCATTATCGATGGAGAACGAAGGCTGGAATGTCGCTTCCGCTCTGGCCAAGCGCGGCGTCGCGGCATTTGTCCTTAAGTATCGATTGAACCAGACCCCGGCGGACATGGACGGATTCCAACGTTCGATGGCCGAGATGTTCTCGAACACTGGACGCCGGCCTCCGCGCCCCGATATAGAGCAGATGAAAGTTCATCTCGCGCCGCAGATCGAGGACTCGCGCGCCGCCTTCGCCCTGATCCGCAATCATGCCGCCCAGTGGAAGATCGATCCGGACCGTATCGGCATGGTGGGCTTCTCAGCCGGCGCCATGCTGACCTTGGCGACTGCGCTCGTCGGTGAGGACGCCAGGCCGGCGTTCATCGGCGACATCTACGGCCCGCTGGCTGCGGTGCCCGTTCCAGACGACGCTCCGCCGCTATTCGTCGCGCTGGCCGCCGACGATCCCTTCTTCGCCGATAGCGGATTCGGGTTGATCGAGAGCTGGCGCGCTGCCAAGAAGCCGGTCGAATTTCACCTCTATGAGCAAGGCGGTCACGGCTTCGGCATGTACCCCAAGGAAACGACCAGCACCGGCTGGTTCAATGCCTTCGTGAGCTGGCTCACCATGCACGGGATGCTCACGCCCCAGGCATGACTCAGGTTTATCAGCCTTAACTGAAATTAAGTCCCTTGCTTGCCGCTGCCCAGTAAATTTCTTATTCTAACCACAAAGAAGCGCCTTCCAGAGATGGAGGGTGTTTCTTGTTGTGGGTAGATTCGAGTGTTTTGTATAATTGAAGATGTAGGGCGAGGAATCACGTAAAAGTGATTACTGATCCGAAATTAAGCCTACTCCCACTTGTCCACATCCGCCGCACGCGCAGGCAATGCAAACCTTCGAGCGGCTGAAGCAAGAATCTTTCAATAAAGCGATCGATCCAGGCTATGACAAATTTCCCTTATAAAAAATACAGCAGAGAAGAGCAGAAGGCACTGGCAACCTGGGCCGCGGACTGCGCTGAGCGGGTGCTGCCCTTTTTCGAAGAAGCATACCCGCAAGATGATCGTCCCCGCCAGGCGATCGAAGCCTGCCGGGCATGGGTTCGCACAGGCGTGTTTCGCATGGCCGAAATCCGCGGAGCCTCTCTCGCGGCTCACGCGGCTGCCCGCCAGGCAATCGAAAATGATGCCGTTTGCTTTGCGGCGCGCGCCGCGGGTCAGGCTGTGGGCACTGCCCACGTTGCGCAACATGCCTACGGCGCTGCCCTTTATGCGCTGAAAGCGATTGTCGCCAGCGATCCGATGAATGCCGAGGTGAAAGCCGGGGAAGAACGTCATTGGCAATCCCAGCACCTGCCAGAGAACCTGAGGCAAGAAATCATGAAAAGAATCAGCATTCAAAGGCAGGGAAAAAGAATTGTCATCAAAATCCAAAAGGGAGAGGGTTTTTAATTTCCGCGAACCATCCAAATTTTAAAGCGCCACTCACATGGTTCCACGAAAAATAAGCGCATTCCGGAAACGGATTGCGCTTTTTGTGTTGCACCGGCAATGGTAATTTGTATAATTGAAAAACAGGGTAAGAAATCTTTTGTCAACGATGATTGCGTTCGAATAAAATTTGCTCCCAGACGTTTCTGTTACAACGTGAACTTCACTTTTCGGAGGTTGGTCGATGGATGAAAAAATGTTATTAGGACTATGGCGTTTAACGCTTCCTATTCCGCCAATGATTTGGAAGCGAATGGACGAAGGCGGCGGAGATCCTTTGGGGTTTATGACCGAGGCGCATCACAGAATTCGTGATTATGCTGTCATGGAGCTGACCAAAAGCGGGGAACCGTTGCCTCCGCAGCGCATCGCCCAGGAATTGCAAATTCCCCAACCTCGCGTGGTGGAAATCCTCGATGAGTTGGAGCGGCAAAAAACATTCCTATATCGAAATGCTCAAGGCGCTGTAACATGGGCTTATCCCGTCACGGTTGACCCAACACCTCATCTGGTGCGCTTCAGTACAGGCGAACAAATCCACGCGGCCTGAGCATTCGACGCGATAGCGGTGCCCTTCGTGCAAGGGCAATTACGAAACGAAAAAAACTCCTTTGTCATCGAAACGGAATGCGGTCATTGCCACAAACCCTTCCAGATTGAAATTGACAGCGAATTAAATTATCACGGTAAAGATGAATCCGTGGAACCATTGATCTATTCGCCGCTTCTCGATATACAAAAACTGGAACCAAGTATTATTGATGGTTACTGAAGGAAATCTCTTTTCTTCTGGTCAGAAGAACACGCCAAAGAATATCGACATCAAAACGGCGGGGAGCGCGGGGCTTATATGACCTTGCCGCAGTGCATACACTTCGTGCGCCTCTCCCAAAGTGCTTTATTCGGTTTTCCGCGCCCCGGAGCCAGTGGATAGGCGAGAAGTAACTGCTCAGAGGGTGGAGAAAGCTCCCGATTTTGATGCGCGCGCATCAAAATCGGGTCTCTTGAGTAGCATGGTGAGAAAAGGTAAAAAATGAACATTGGAAACGTAATCACTTTTGGCAGTTATCAATGGAAAGTTCTGGATATCAAAGAAGACAAAATACTGATACTTACTGATCAAATTGTCGAGCAACGGGATTTTCATGATAGAAAAGAACCGGTTACATGGGAGCAATCTGAAATCAGGCATTACTTAAACACGGATTTTCTAGAAAGATTTCGCTCCAATGATAAAGAAAAAATACTAAGTAGTTCGCTGAAAGTATTTTAACAAACCGTCATACATGGTACACTCGGAGCATGCCAAAAGCCCGAGACTATCACCTGACTGAAAAAGAGTTGCAAGTTGTTGAGACAGCGATGAAACGGGACCAACGGCCAGGGGTGCGCCAGCGATGTACAACCATTCGGCTACTGCACCTGGGATATAAGCCTGAAGAAGTGGCAAAGATGCAAGCGGTAAGTATCCCAACCGTTTACTCCTGTGTCAAACGCTGGCGCGAAGGCGGTTTGGAAGAACTGGCGACGAAACCGCGCAGCGGCCGACCAGCCAAAGCAGATGAAGCATACGAACAAATCGTCGCCGAAGTGGTCGAGAAAGAGCCAGAAGAGTTGGGATACAACTTCACGGTATGGACAATTGACCGTCTGCGTCTGCACCTTGCCAAAGAAACCGGGATTGAGTTGAGCGAATCGCGTTTTCGCGCGCTGTTGAAAGCCAAAGGATACCGGTATCGTCGTCCCAAATACGATTTGGGCCATTTGCAGGACAAAGAAGCCAAAGCCAAGGCCGCTGAACTGCTGGAGGAGCTGAAAAAAAGGTCCTCGGAGACGATTTCCAGCTCATCTTTGTGGACGAAACCACGCTGAGTCTCGATCCGCCCTTGCGAGCGTGCTGGATGAAGGTCGGACAACAGCGACGCATTCCGGCCACGCAGCCGGGAACAAAGCAGAAACGGCACATTTTTGGCGGGTACAACTGGATGACTGATCAGGTCAGCTGGACGAAGGCGGAAACCAAGAACAGCGCTCAGTTCATTTACTTCTTGGAGCAACTGCTGGTGAGAGAATACCCAATCGGGCGGGTGGTGTTGGTGATGGACAATGCTTCGTACCATAAGAGTGTTTCTGCTTTAGCGGCGTTGAGCCTGTTTGAGCATCGGGTGATGGTGGTTTGGCTGCCGCCCTATTGCTCGGATTTGAACCCGATCGAACGCTTCTGGCGTCATCTGAAAGATCGAGCCTGTGCCAATAAACTTCAAGATACGATTGAGGCGGTGATGTGTAGTGCAGAGCAGACATTGACTGAGCAAAATCAGTCTGAGCAAGTTCCAAGCTTCCGTGTCTCAAAAAACTTATGACGATTCACTTAACCACACATAATAAAAATCCAGACAACCCGTGGTATGGAAGCTTGGGTGGGGCTGACACCTTTGATCGAGTATTTCTACTATCATTGGAAGAATGTGTCCGATTATATTTTGGTGATAGTAGCAGGTTGCTTGATCATCCAAAACAAAACCAGAGATACTGGTTTGATCGTAAAGATGAGAATAACGTAAAAAGGACTGCCCTTTTTATGGATTTACATTGGTGCAGTAGTTTTGCACTTTTAACAATTCTATAGCAAAAGGCCACAGTTGTCTGATAA
>CAYOHX010000255.1:0-5709 GCA_964403875.1 uncultured Anaerolinea sp.
GTGCTGTTTCAGCCTGACCCAAAAGTCAGGTTACTGACGTTTGTCTAAACTCGAATGAGATGTTTCGGATTATTATTACTCCTTGTCAAACTATCGCCGATGAACGAATTCGGGCAGCCTGTGCGTTCTTATTTCTTTCGGGCATGAGAATTTCAGCGTTCTTGACAATGCCGATCAAGGCCTTTGATCTGGAAACACGCACAGTCAAACAATGGCCATCTTTAGGAGTGCACACCAAACTCAGCAAAAAAGCCACAACCAAGCTTATAAATATTCCGGAACTATTTGAAATTGTCAGGAAATGGCATGATAAGGTTCGGGTTGCTCTTCCACCAGATGGCTTATGGTATGCCCCACTTTCACCGATCACTGGTGAGATTGATCCTTATGCAGAAGTCGGCGAGTATCGTAACGCAGGTTTTCACAAGGATCTTGTCACTTTTCTTTCGAAAGCCTCCATCGAATACAAGAGCGCTCACAAGTTCCGCCATGGCCACATTCGGTATTTACGCGACAGAGCAACGAATGTTCCTCACTTGGAAGCAATCGCGAAGAATGCGATGCAAGAAACGTCAACAATGATGGGCTATGCCGAAATAGGCAGCTCCAAATCTCATGAAGTGATCGATTTCTTGTGCGGTGAATCATCTGTTCAGGTATGCTGTGATCATAATGGCAAACCAGATGAAGCTACGATCGCGCGTGTGTTATGGTATCTTGCAAATAATCATCGCACTCTATTATGAACTTGTTAAGTTTCATGTCACTTTCTTTAAGGTTTGACCAAAAAAAGGTCAAAAGTGGGCCCGGATGGATTCGAACCATCGACCAAGCGGTTATGAGCCGCGCGCTCTGCCGCTGAGCTACGGGCCCTCTGGAAGGGCATTCGGCAATCAAGATTCAACCCTCATCCCCGCCTTCTCCCTAAAAGGGGCGAAGGAGCAGATTCCATTCCTATTTTAACACAAAACATTCTTTCCTCGCCCGGTTTCCCAGCGTCATGGCGCAAAGCAATCAGAGGTTTGCGAATCGCCTTCTCATGACATTCATCTCTTGACTAAGTGTATATATTACACTATACTAAGTGTATAAATCACACCAAATATCAGGAGTTCACCGATGAACTATCACCCCACCGCGCCCGCCGACCAGGTTCGCCACCACCCTGAACGCATCTTCCAGGCGGGGCTGGCCCTCCATCACATCGCCAACACCGCCTATCCCATCGGTCATCTGACCACCATGCGCCCCTATCGCGTGACCTCCCCCGAAGCCCAACGCATGGCACCCCTGGCCTGGCACGGCTCGCCCCGCCTGGGTCTGTACGTGCACATTCCCTTTTGCGAGCAGCGCTGCAACTACTGCGAATACTGCGTGGTGGACCCACTCCAGATTGCCAGCCACGAAGAAACCTACTTCGATGCGTTGGAGCAGGAGTTCATCCTCTACCGCCGGGCTCTGGGTGATTCGGCTCGCGAGCTGAACGGTTTTGACATCGGCGGGGGCACCCCCTCGGCGGCCAAGACGCGAAATATTGCCCGTTTGCTGGATTCTGCCCGGCGCTGCTTCGACCTACCCGAATCGGTGCGCATCAGCATCGAGACCACTCCCAAAATTGCTGCTCTCCAGCCCGAAAAGATTCGCGCTTACTATTATCTTGGAATCCGCCGGATTAGCATGGGCATTCAAACGATCCATCCGCGCCTGTTGAGCGAGATGGGCCGCGACTCGACCTCGCTGAGCTATAACCACAAGGCCGCCGAAGTGGTGCGCGCGGCGGGCTTCGAGCGCTTCAACGTGGACGTGATGTACGGCTTCGCCAACCAGTCCCTGGCTTCACTGGAAGCCACCCTGCGCCACGCCATCAGCCTGCAACCCGAGTACATCACCCTCTACCGCGTGCGTTACAAGGGCACACGCATCGAGGCTCAGGCTGCTGGCGTGACTCGCGCCGAGGTCAATGGACAGGCCCAACTGGCCAAGCAGATGCTCATTGCCGCCGGTTATGAGGGCGCGCCCGGCAAGAATACTTTCAGCCGCCTGCCGGGTGACCCCGGCACCAGTGATTACCTGACCGGGCGAGTCATCTCCGGCACGCCCTACCTGGGGTTGGGGTTGGGCGCGCAGTCGCTCTCCGAAACCACCCTGGCCTACAACGCCGGGGCCGCCGAGAAACGCCTGGAGCGCTACCTGCGCATGGTGCAGGCCGGGCAGTTGCCCATTCAAGACCTCTACCACCTCTCGCGCGAAGCGGCGGTGGGCAAGATGGTCTCGGTGTCCTTTTACTTCGGCGAAGTCAATCTGGATGAGTTCCAGCGCAAATTCGCTGTCACCTTCGAGTCCATGTTCATCGATGAAGTAGCCTTTGTTCTGGATCGCGGTTATATGGAATACGGCGCCGGGGCGGGCGGACGGACTCTGCGCCTGACCGAGGCTGGAGAATTGGCATATAACGGCGTGATTGCCCTGTTTTATGCCGGGGCGGTGAAATCTTACCTGCTGGGCCTGTTCGGTTGGGAAACGGTCGCGCTGCCCGTGGAGGCCGAGCATGTTTCACTTCGCTAACTTGCTGTTCGCGGGACCCTGTAATGCGCGCTGCCCCTTCTGCATTGGCAAGCAAATCGATCCGCGCCGTGAACCGCCCAACTTGAATGAATACCCGCCCAGGGGCCTAGATCGTTTTTTAGGCCTGATCCGGGAGCACGACGTTCGCGAGGTGGTGCTGACCGGCACGAACACGGACCCGCTCCTTTACGCCCCCCTGGAACGCCTGCTGGACGATCTGCGCGCGGGGTTGCCCGCCGGAACGCGCCTGGGACTGCACACCAATGGTCGGTTGGCCCCGGCGCGTATAGACCTGGTGCGGCGCTTCGACAAGCTGTGCGTCTCTGTTCCATCTTTTGATCCGGTCATCTACCGCGCGGCGATGGGCGTGGAGGGCGTGCCCGACGTGGGCGAGATCATGGCGCAGAGCGGGCTGCCGGTCAAATTGTCCTGCCTGGTGACCGAAATCAACCGCGTGGAGATCCCAGCGTACCTGGACCACTGCCGCGCGGTTGGCGCGCAGCGGGTGGTGCTGCGCAAGCCGTTCGGCGAGCGCAGAAACTGGTCCGAATTACTGTCGGGCAACTGGAAGGCCCCCATCGAAGAGCGTTTTGGCTGTCCAGTCTACGGATGGGAGGGCGTGCAAGTGACCCTGTGGAACTTTGAGCATGCACAAATCGGCTCGCTCAACCTGTTTTCCAGCGGCGAGATCAGCGCGGAGTACTTATTGGCAGGCGAGGAATCGATGCCCACATTGAAAAATCCGGGGCCCTACCGCGGCAACTCCCAGAGAGCCAAAAATCCTTGCATCCTGTAATAAACTATGCTATGATATATTCAACCTTCAGGGGAAGGTGTAACAGGACCAGTTGCCGAAAATGCTCCGTACGGAGTGTTTTTTGTCATTTAAGCCCTGAAAAATAAGTGTGAAAAGGACCTAGGATAGATAGTCATGCCAACTTCATTCCTGACGCGCGACGGTTTTAATAAACTGCAGGACGAACTGGATTTCTTGCGAACAAAGAAGCGTGAAGAAATCGCTAACCGCCTTCACGAAGCGATGGAAGGTGGCGAGTTGATCGAAAATGCCGAGTACGAGGCCGCCAAGAACGAGCAGGCCTTTGTCGAAGGGCGAATTAAAGAACTGGAGCTTTTGCTGGCGACCGCGCGGGTGGTGGAAGGGGATATCCCGCACCAGGGTACGGTTCAGGTGGGTGTGCAAGTCGCCATTTGTGAAGATGTCGACGGCGCGGAAGAAGAAGTCTACACCATCGTCGGCGCTGCCGAAGCTAATCCTCGCGAAGGACGCATCTCCAACGAGTCGCCGCTGGGCAAGGCTCTGATGAATAAAAAAGAAGGCGATCGGGTTCAGGTAGAAGCCCCGCAAGGCTCTTATGCCGTGCGGGTTGTTAAGATTGGCTAAACAGGGGCAACAACTACCGCCCCGCCCGGATTCCCTGGGCGGGGCTTTTTTAAACCTTTTGGACTTAGCATGGATTGGTTCGTAATTTTTAGGGGGTGAGTACAGTTCCCACCCCGAAAGACCTGAAGTTTCCTTTTTGAGGAGCAGAAAGTATGGAACTCAACGATCTAGAAAAAATTCGTGTTGCAAAAATTGAGGCCATGCGCGCCGCCGGGCAAGAACCCTACCCGACCCGCGCTAACGTGACCCACACCACTGCCGAGGCTATTCGCCTGTTTGAGCAAGCCGAATCTGCTGGCAACAGCGAGCCGGTCCAGGTCAGCGTGGGTGGACGTCTGCGATCCGAACGCCTCATGGGCAAGCTGTGCTTCGCGCACATCGAAGACGGCTGGGGCCGCCTGCAGTTGTTCATGCGCGTCAATGAACTGGGCGAAGAAGCGCTCAATCACTTCCGCGAGCAGTTCGATCTGGGCGATTTTATTCAGGCTGAGGGCGTCATGATCCGCACACGCACTGGCGAGGTGAGCGTGCAAGTGCATTCCTTCGCCATGCTGGCCAAGGCCATTACACCCCTGCCGGCAGCCAAGGATGAGGTGGTGGATGGGCAGGTGGTGCGCCACGCCGGGCTCACCGACCCCGAAACCCGCTATCGGCAACGCTATGCCGACCTGGCGGTTAACGCGGAGGTGCGCGAGGTGTTCCGCGCGCGTGCCAAAACCGTCACCGCCCTGCGCCGCTTCCTGGACGATCACGACTTTTTGGAGGTTGAGACCCCCATCCTGCAGCCCATTTACGGCGGCGCGGCGGCTCGCCCCTTCGTCACCTTCCATAATCAACTCAAGCAGAACCTGTACCTGCGTATTTCCTTCGAGTTGTATTTGAAACGCTTGTTGGTGGGCGGACTGGAGCGCGTCTACGAGATTGGGCGCGATTTCCGCAACGAAGGCGTATCCTTCAAGCACAACCCCGAGTTCACTCAGTTGGAGTTTTATTGGGGGTACGCCGATTACTTAAAAGTTATGGAACTGACCGAGCAGATGATCGCAACTGTGTGCGATGAGGTGCTGGGCAGGCGCACCGTGGTGTACGACGGTCAGGAATTGGACTTCAACCCGCCCTGGCGGCGGCTGGAGCTGCGCCAAGGGATTTTGGACACGGCTGGCATCGACATCAGTCTGTATCCGACTGGCGAAGGACTGGCGGAGGCCATGCGCGCCAAGGGCATCAACGTCAAGCCCGGCTCGCCCCGCGGCAAATTGATTGATGCGCTGTTGAGCGACTTCCTCGAGCCGACCCTCATCCAGCCGACCTTCCTCTATAATTACCCGCGTGACATCTCTCCGCTGGCCAAAGGATTGCCCGGCGACCCCAACACGGTGGAGCGCTTTGAAGGCTACGTGGCGGGCATGGAGTTGTGCAACGCCTTCACCGAACTGAACGACCCGCTGGATCAGGAAGCGCGCTTCTTGGAAATGGGACGGGCGTATGAGGCGGACGACGAAGAACGCCATCCCATGGACGAAGATTATCTAAAAGCCATGTCTTACGGGATGCCGCCTTGCGGTGGGTTCGGCATGGGCGTGGACCGGCTGGCAATGCTGCTCACCGACCAGCGCACCATCCGCGAGGTATTGTTGTTTCCTCACCTGCGCGGTTCTGCGGAAGAATAGCTTTACAATAAAGCCCCTAACTACCTGCCCGAAAATTCGGAAGGGAACCGATTTTAAGGTTGTTGCGCGCTT
>CAYOHX010000256.1:0-5697 GCA_964403875.1 uncultured Anaerolinea sp.
AAAAGGCGAATGGCAAAGCTGCTGCTTTAAAGTGACATTGTCAAAGTAGTTACCCTCGAATTTATCGAACATTTGTATTATTATATCATGGCGTCTACTCATACCCAACTCACCCTGGGATCCCCGTGGCAGGTTTCATAGGATCATCCACAGCAACTTCGGGGGACGAGAAGATCACATCCCTACTGCCTTTCAAAACTCAGGAAAAGTTGCTCGACTTGATTCTGAGATTGCTGGAGTACCCGGATGGGATCTTCGTGACGGTCCACGACCGCCATAGCCGCGAAGCTGTACTCACGGATCAATCCGCCCAGAGCCATATGATTGTAGATGCCCAGGCCCAAAGCCAGAGTGTCTTCGGGGAGTTGCCGGGCCAGGCGGAAGGTATCGGGGTTGGCAACCGCCTCGTAATCCTTGGAATTGATCAGTGACTGACGCGGCGGAATTTGCATTCCCGAGGCGGCTTCCTCATCCATTAAGAAGCGAATCCAATCCCAGGCTTCTTGAGCGTGCTCGGTGTTCCTGGAGATGAAATATCCGTCCATATCGATCAGCCCGAAAGGCTGTCCATCCATTGTTGGCAAGGGCAAGAAAGCCGTTTGCAATTCTATATCGGGCCGGTACGCTACCACATCAAGGAAGTTCAACCAAAAACCGCACTGCGAGGTGGTGACATATTCGGTAAGCTGGTCAAAGTTGCGTTGTTCGGGCAAAACACCGTAAAAATCAGCCAGGTTGGCAAACCACTTCAGCGAATCCGCGTTTTCAACGGTGTTAAGGGTAGGATTGCCGGGATGAATGAACGAATCGATCACCCCACCACCGTACAGGTAGCTGAACACGATAGGGTCGATCCATTGCGCGGTGCTGCAAAATCCATAATTCGCTTTGTTGGTTACAAAATCTACTTCAGGCTGATTGATGGCTTCCGCCGCTTGCACGAACGCATCGAGCGTCCAGCCATCTTCTATAGAGGGCAATTCCACGCCAGCAATCGCGAACTTGTCAGGCTCGTAGAATACCACGTAGGGGGCAAGGCCCGCTGGGATGCCCACCTGTTCCATCTTCTCGTCTTCTCCTTCTAGCTGCAAACCCTGTAACGTTTCATACAAGTAATCATTAGCAGGGAAAGCCGGGTCCTTCTCAATGAAAGTATCCAGGCGCAGGAATTGATCCGTCACGTCTTCGCTCATATACGATGCTCTGAACCGCCACACGTCGGCGCTTCCACCCGACTCTTCCCCTCCCCACATGAAGCTGTTCATTTGCACCACTTCCACGGTAATGTGAGGATATTTCTTCTGGAATTTTTCGATCAATTCCGTGTAATCGAGCCATGCGCTCTGATATACATAGCGGATGGTAACCGGCTCTTTGGGCGGTCCAAAAGAGACGCTACTGCAGGCCGTGGCCGATAGCGTTCCAAGCAGCGTTAAAACGTACAGCGCTTTTGAAAAAAAAGATTTCATGGAAGAACCTCTCATAGATAAAATTCTCCTTGAGAATGCCACAGAACACAAAGGTTTGTCAAGTTTCTCGGGAACTTTCTTTCGAAAGACGCGTCTTATCCCCAGAAAGGAAAAGAGAGGTAACCAATATGTTCAAAAAACTACTTCCTGTTGTATTGACCGCCGTTCTGGCGCTCACCATCACTGCTTGCTCTGCCGGAGGCGGTACGCTGCCCGGAAAGTCGGAATTGGCGGTGCGCACGTTGAATGTGGCCGGAACTGGCAAGGTCACCCTGGCGCCCGATGTGGCGTATGTTTATATCGGTGTGCAGAGCCAGTCCGAAAACGTGAGCGATGCGCTCAACCAGAATAACGCCAAGGCGCAAGCGATCTCCAGCACGCTGGTCGAGTTGGGTGTGGATGTCAAAGATATCCAAACCTCCAGCTTCAACATCTATCCTCAGCAACAGTACAGCCCCGAGGGCGTGATGACCGGCACAATCTATGTGGTCGATAACACTGTCAATGTCACCGTGCGCGACCTGACCAAACTGGGAGCCCTGCTGGACGCCGTTGTGCGCTCGGGCGCCAACAACATTCACGGGATTAGCTTTGACGTGCTCGACAAGTCTGCCGCTATCACCGAGGCGCGTAAGCTGGCTATTGCCGATGCGCAAAAACAAGCGGGTGAACTGGCAGCCGCTGCCGGGGTGACCCTGGGCGAGCTCCAATCACTGAACGCCTACACGAACACGGGATCGATCCCCTACTACAGCGCCAAGGGCGGTTATGATGCGATGGCCGCGGCGGAAGTGCCTGTGTCGGCTGGTCAATTAATGATTAGCGTGGACGTCAACATGGTCTACGAGATCAAATAAGAATGATCCTTACACAAACACGGCAGGCGCATTGCGCCTGTCGTGTTTGTGTTTTAAGGTGTCTTGGGAGCTTGAGCATTGAAAAAGCGCGGCATCTACTCCTAATACTCGATCCCACTGATGCGGTTCAACTGGTCAAGATGGTGGGTGGCCTGGATGCGCCGGTAGGTGCCGGTCAAGCCGCGCATCACCAGGCTGTCTGTGGTGGCTCCATTGCCGAAATAATCCACGCCCCGTAGCAGATCACCGTTGGTGATTCCGGTCACGGCAAAAAACACGTCCTGGCTGGAGACCAAATCTTCGATGCGAAGCACTTTGTGGAAGTCGTAGCCCAAATCGCGCCCACGGGTTTCTTCCTCGGGGGTGCGCGCCACCAACCGTCCCTGGATGTTGCCACCCATGCAGCGCAGCGCACAGGCCGCGATTACCCCTTCGGGGGTGCCGCCAACGCCCATTAGCACATCAATACCAGAAGCCGGCCAGGCGGTCATCAACGCCCCGTTCACGTCCCCGTCAGGGATCAGGCGAATACGAGCTCCACAGGCCCGCACCTCGCGGATGAGTTCGGCGTGGCGAGGGCGGTCCAAAATCATGACGGTCAGGTCTTCGACTCTGTCCCCCTTCGCCTGGGCAACCCGGCGCAGATTCTCCGCGGGCGGGGCTTCCATGTCAATCGCGTCACGCGCATCTGGCCCCACGGCGATTTTCTCCATATATAACACTGGACCGGGGTTATACATGGAGCCGCGTGGAGCCAAGGCAACGGTTGCCACCGAGTTCCACTGCCCGTGAGCCAATGGGCGCGTGCCATCAATTGGGTCGACGGCGATATCCAATTGGGGAGGGCTGCCGGTTCCCAGATGCTCGCCGTTGTAGAGCATGGGCGCCTCGTCTTTCTCGCCTTCACCAATGACGATGACCGCGTCCATCTCGATTGTATTGAGCACCAGACGCATAGCGTCCACCGCAGCCTGGTCGGCAGCAATTTTGTCTCCACGCCCCATTTGTCGACCAGCCGCCAGAGCGGCAGCTTCCGTCACCCGTACCAGATCCAATGCCAGATTTCGGGTGGGTTTATTTTCGGGCACACTTACCTCCACAGGATGGTGATCAGGTAATATCCCAGGGGTGCGGCCCACAGCCACGAGTCGATGCGATCCATGATCCCGCCGTGGCCGGGCAAGAGGTTGCTAGTGTCCTTTAGCCCAAAGCCACGTTTGAGCAGGCTTTCGCACAGGTCGCCTAGCGGACTGAGCGCTGAGACGACTAACCCAATCACCAGAGCCTGCTCCAGGGTGACCAGGGGATTAAAACTTCGCCAGACGGCTGCCAACGCCACCGTGGCTGCTGTTCCCAACGCCACCCCGCCGACATAGCCTTCCCAAGATTTTTTGGGGCTGATGCGAGGAGCCATCTTGTGCCTGCCAATTCGGCTGCCGATCAAATAAGCGCCGGCGTCACATAGCCAGGTGGCGGGTAAGACCAGCAGAAACCAAACCAACCCTGCGGGCATATCGCGCAAAGAGATCAAATAGGAGCCCAACCAGCCCAGATACAAAATACCGCCCAGATTGATATTGAAATCGAGGGCGGCAGTTTCTTCTCCTTTGGCATATTGAATGACCTGAAGCGCCATATTGCCCAAAGCCAGCAGAGTGAGCACGGCCGCGGCCCATTCAAAACCGGCCAGGTGGCGGGTGAAAGCCAGCAAACCCGAGCCGCCCGCCAACAGCAACAGTGAAGGGCGGTATCCTCCCATCCGGTACATGCGCCAATATTCCCACCCGGCATAGGCAAGGATGGCTATGATTAGGGCAGTGAATGGCCACCCCCCCACAGTAATAGCCCCAATGCCTACAGGCACCAGCGCAATTACAACCAACAAGCGCTGGGAGAGAGCGCTCAACTTACTCAAGGCTGCCGTCTGTGGCAACGAGTCCATAGCGCCGATCCCGGCGGCCAAAGTCTAGGAGAGCTTTATAAAATTCATCGCGGTCAAAATCGGGCCAGAAGGTGGGGGTAATGTACCATTCTGAATAAGCGCCCTGCCAGATGAGAAAGTTGCTGACGCGCATCTCGCCGGAAGTGCGAATGATTAAATCGGGATCGGGCACGCCGGCGGTAAACAAATACTCAGATACCAGTTCAGGCGTCACCTGCTCGGCAGAGTAACCAGCGCGAATGATATCCCGGACGGCGCACACAATTTCATCTCTTCCACCATAATTGAAGGCCAGATTGAGCACCAGGCGGGTGTTGTGCTGAGTCAATTCCACCGCTGAAAGCACCTTTTCTTGCAATGTAGGAGGCAAGCGGTCCAGGTGGCCGATATGACGGAGTTGAACACCTTCATGGTGGAGTTCCGTTAATTCGCTGTCAATCACGTCCTCCAGGATATTCAATAAGCCTTTAATCTCTTCTGGCGGGCGTCCCCAGTTCTCGGTGGAAAACGCGTAGATGGTCAAATATTGGACGCCAAACTCCACGCTGGCGCGAATAACGCGCCGCAAGTTCTCAGTGCCTGCTTTGTGTCCAGCCAGGCGCGGCAGCCCGCGTTTTTTGGCCCAACGGCCATTTCCATCCATAATAATCGCGACATGGCCTGGAATCTTGGTCAAGGCCGGCTTAACATCGATGGGTGTCATGGTTTATCCGGAGGAATTACACCTCCATGATCTCTCTTTCTTTACGCTGCCCAGTGAAATCGATCTCCTGAACAAACTTATCGGTCAGCTTTTGCAGTTCGTCTTCCGCCTTCTTCAAATCGTCTTCCGAGATCATTTTCTCTTTCTCGAACTCGCGCAAATCTTTGATCAGATCGCGGCGCACATTGCGAACAGCCACCCGGCAGTCTTCCAGGCGTGTGTGAACGAGCTTCACCAGATCGCGGCGGCGCTCTTCGGTCAGTGGGGGCAGATTCAGGCGAATGACCTTGCCGTCGTTGTTGGGGGTCAGGCCCAAATCTGAGGCCAGGATAGCGCGCTCGATGGCCTTGAGGCCGGTCGAATCAAAGGGGCGAATCATGAGGACACGCGGCTCGGGCACGCTGGTTGTGGCCAGTTGGATTAACGGCGTGGGAGCGCCATAATACTCAACCTGTAGCCGTTCCACCAGAGCAGGACTGGCGCGGCCAGTTCTAATCGCACCTAGATCTTCTTCCAGGGTTTGAAGGGCGCCTTTCATGCGCGTTTCAGCTTCTTTGAGGGTTTCCTTAATCACAGTGGCCTCCTAAATGTAAGGATGGTCCTACCCAGCACCGGTCATATCACCGCGGTGGACTGCTTAAGCATACCTTAAATTCCGGAAATTGGCTACTTGGCGCTGAATTTGTTTTCGTGCAGCCGGTATTCAATATAATGTGTTCGATTTGC
>CAYOHX010000257.1:0-5690 GCA_964403875.1 uncultured Anaerolinea sp.
GTCTCTGCGAACCGCCCGCATGCTGGGCACTGGTAGTCCCCATACTCAACGACAATAACCGGAGCGTCTGCACTTCCTAGGCTTTTATCTTGGCTGATTTCAATTGGTGCAATTGCTACTGGATCGATATTATTCTGGTTTTGTTGCATCACGATTGTGGCAATAGCCGCTACAAGGATTATGCTCAAGACACCAAGAATCCACCAGTTAACCCTCCTTGGTGATTTTTTCGAACGATTGGTTGTTTTTAAATATTTTCTAGACATCACAACTCCTATTTCAGTAAATTTTAAAGAACCCAGATCAAAAGTGCTAACCCAATGAGCGCCATCACCCCACCCGTGATCCCGCGAACCTTATGAGAAGAGGCACGTTCCCATGCTTGAATCTTTGCTCCCATAACCGGGTTTAAGGCAAGAATCAAGATGATAACCAGCGGCATAATAAACATCAGGTTATAGAGCGCCAGGTAACCAAAGCCTTGCCAGAAACTCGTCTCGCTGCCAAGCAACCCTAAAATGGCAACATACGGTCCCCCCGAGCAAGGAAAACTTTCCAGTCCCATCAAAGTTCCTAGCACAATGGTAGCAGGCAAGGTCGCCCGGTACATCCAATTTTTCAGACCCTCTTTACCAATTTCGGGCACTTCCAACCGAATTGGGAATTTTGGAAACACTGCACCAAGCAGGTTTGTTACTCCAAATAGGATCAGCAGAGCTGCTCCCAATTGACCCAACCAATGACCCTGCACAAGGGAGGTCGCACGAAGTAACCCCAACCCTACTAGAAAGTAAACGATGTAAACGCAGGCAATATAGACAAGCCCCATGCGAGCTATGGCTGCTCGCCTTTTTCGGATTGTAAACAAAAAAGTGATGAAAAAAAGCAGAATCGCCATCGCGCAGGGATTGATACCGTCTATAAGTCCGGTCAACAGAACAGCGGGAAGCAGCTTGCTTTTCGTTCCATCGATGCTTACATTTTCAAAAGATGCCTGGTTTGCCTCAAACCAGATTAAGTAAGTCGTGATAGGTTCATTTGGTCCATATGACTGCACGGGTCCGGAGTATGCCCATGCTTTGTACCCATCGCCTTCACCCTCTTCGCTGTAAATCAGGATTCGAACGGGCAGGTTTTGAGTGGAAAGTAGGTCTTCAACTACATGCCGGGGTGGCTCGCCTTGCAAGATAATTCGGCCTTCATCAATAAATGTGACCAGGTGGCTTTGCAGTTCCAACGGCACACCCAGGGAATCGTTTTTTTGGTTCAATTCCTTTCTGTTCTCCCGTTGGTTGATATAGTCTTTACGAACCATCTCTACCTGGTTAGCCTGGAGGATTTCTTGCAGTTCGCCATTGATATAGATTGCGCATTCATCACAAGCTTCGTTGTAATAGACCACTGCCTGCCGTCCAGTATTATCTGCGTTGACAGGCATCACGAATAAGATGAGTGCAATTAGTAAGCTGGAAATTAATAGAATTTTTTTCATGTTTGTTCCGATATCCTTTTCTAGCAGCAAGTTAACGTTTTAGGTAACTCGCCCTCGGCAAGCGGCCCGAAGGGATTGCCGTAGGTGCGAATATTGGCAATCATCAGTTGATTGGCTTCTGTTTCAATACCAGCTGAAATTAATCCTGCCCGTAAGGTCTCACCACTTGGGTCGTGCTCAACCGGGCAGATAGCCCGACAAGCGCGACATAGGGTACATTGATAAAAGACCAGGGTCTGAAGACCGGCGTAACCTAGCATCGCGCGACCGCGGGGGCTATATTCTTCCTGTCGTTGGGTCTGAAAGACCGGGCAGACCTCCCGACAAAGTCCACACTCGATGCAGGTTGGGTTTTCGGTAAGGTCGGTCAACATTGCTTGCCTCGATTAAAAATATTGTAGGGATCGAACTGTGTTTTCAATGCCTGGACGTCTGCCTGAAATGACTCACTGGCCCACTGCCGCTTTTTTAACCCCATCCCGTGTTCCCCACTGATTTGCCCACCGGAGACAGAAACCCGGCGGTAAAGCTCCGCGATCCGCGCATCATTTTGCAGGAATCGGGGGTGAAGGATACCAACCCCCAGGTGACCAAAGGTTGGGATACGCTGTGTTGTTAGCCAATCAATGCTTTCTTCCAGCGCGTCAGGAGGAAACTGCGGATCTTCGGATATGGGGAATCCCGCCTGAGTTAATCGGGCAGACAGGCTTTCTCGTGCTCCCCACAGGTTGGCCATCCCAGCCGAATCCCGGATCTTCCCTTCCGCGCCATGGAACTCAGCCAATACACTATGCCTTGCTGTCCAACCAACCAGTGCAGCCGCCAGGGGATTCAGATATTCCAACGCCGAAAGAGCAGGATTTGTTTTCAATTCTTCGACTTGCTTCAGCATTTCCTCGAGATTTTCAAACGTGAAAAGCGTGAGCGAACGGATCTCGGGAATCTCCGTTAGGTGAAGTGTTGCCTGAACGATCATCCCGGTGATCCCTTCCCGTCCTAAGGATGCTTTTCGGTCATCAGCGGTCAGTTGATGAACCTCACCCTTCCCATCCACCAACACCACTTCCTCGACCCAATTACTCATTCTGCCGTAACGGACGGCGTGCAACCCGGCGGCATTGGTGGCGATCATTCCCCCGATGGTCGCCGAGCGATGGCTGCCTGGGACCACCGGCAAGAACAACCCATCCTGGCGAAGGGTTCGATTGAGCAAGTCCAGGGGAACGCCGGCATCAACCATCACTTTTTTGGATTGAATTTCACCAGCACCGATTTGCCGTAGCCGGGATGAATCCACAACGACCGAGTTTTGTGGGGTTGCTCCGCCACACAGCCCTGTGCCTGCGCCCCGAGGTACCAGATCGATCCCAGTTTCGGCAGCCCACTGCGCCAGGCGGACAACGTCGTTAACAGTTTCCGGCCAAACAACCCCTTGGCAAGGACCTTGAATTCGTGATGCGTCCCGGCTGTAGACAACCATCGTCTCTTCGCGTTTGGATACCTGACCTGGTTGAAACAATGCTTCAAGGGATATCATAGGTTATCGCCTCGCTTCCGATGCCTGCATCAAGGCTTCACTGAACTCCATTATCTGAATATCGCCGGCATTTTCTTTGAAATGAGCGTAACACAGAGGGCAGGCGGTACATAATCGACCATTATTTACTTGGGTCAGGCGAGCCTGAGCGATCGAATTGGCCAGATCTGGATAATTTGATTTCACTCCGCCTCCCGCACCGCAGCACAGGCTCATAGTCCGGTTATCTGCCAGTTCGACCACTTGCCAGCCGGCTTGATCCAGGAGACGGCGTGGTTCTTCGTAAATATCTGACCAGCGGCCGAGATGGCAAGGATCGTGATAGGTTATTGATTGCTTTCCATCCGGTTCGAATTGGCCGGGCGAGATCCTGCCTTTTTCAGACAATACCTGTGTCGTGTGATAGACATCGAGCTGGTACTCGTGCTTCAGTGTGTGATAACAGCCAGGGCAGTTGGTGATGATTTTATTGACGCTAAAACGTGCAAATGTTTCCAGGTTTTTAGCTTTCAACTGTTCGAAATCCTGTTGATAGCCAGCCCGCCGGACTGGACTGCCACAGCATTGAAGCTCCCCGGGTAGGACAATGAAATCGACTTTCGCTTGCCGAAGCAATCGTTCGTATCGCTCCTGTATTTCGGGTAGTGCATAGCGGGTAACACAGCCCGGATAGTACAGGGTATTTCCACCGCCCAACTTATTCAGCCATTTTTTGAGCATTCGATTATCCTTCTGGCTTTTGGATCGTAGCGCGAAATTCTGCTTCAGCCTCCGGTTGGTTCGGATCATTGCTGCGCAGATAAATGATGCGCTGGATTTCGCCAAACAAGTTATCTTCAGCCGGGTCAAATTTAACCCGTAATTCAGCTGATTCACCGGGCGGGATAGTGCTCTTTTCCAACTCGGCTGTCGTACACTCGCACGAAACGCTTACTTTTTCAATAACAAGATCTGCGTTGCCAGTGTTCCTCACTTCAAAAACAAGATCGATCAGTTGCTGAGGTTGAGTCCCTAAATCCTGCAGAGGTGGCTCGATGTTGATCTTCGGAGCCTTATTGCTACAGGATGAAAGAAGACCTGCGACGAGGAGCACCAGCAGGCACAGAATCGGTCGCAAACGAGATAGTTTAATTTGCATAATATGCATTCAGAAATCCTTTATAGGCTAAGGGCTGGTTTCCACTGGATAACCGGCTTTTTCCCAGGCTCGATAACCGCCCAAAATGGGAGTAACCTTCTTGAAACCGTTGTCTAACAACATGCGCGCCGCACGGGCGCTCGATTCTTCGGCCGGTCAGGTACAGTAGGTAATGATCCAGGTCTCAGTGCCAATTTTTTTCATTTGATCTTCTAGCTGAGCTAGGGGGAATGATTTTGCTCCTAGAATGTGTGAGTTAGTGTAAGAGTCAGCGTCGCGGACATCAATGAACACGGCTGCCCCACCCTGGAAAGCTGTAAAGGCATCTTTTAGGGTAACCCGTGGAATTTCTGGGAAAGTCTCTTCCTCGGAAGTCAATGGCTGTGGAGCTTGGGATACGGTTCTAAGATTGGTGTTGATATATATCGCTGATAAAATGAGCACAGTGCCTATCCCTATTATTAGAAGGGGTAAAACAGGTCGTTTTTTCATGAGGTCTTTTTCCCGATTGAGAATCCAAATGTACAGCCGCCAGGATCGAACAACAAAAGTTCTGGTAAATGGCGGGGTACGTTAACGTAACCACAAGCCTCGATGAAAATTCAAACGAGGTTTTTAAACGTTAACTATTCAGTTGTATTAAGCAATTGGGGGGTGTGGAATATCAAATACAAGACTAAGAACCAAAGACGGATTTCCTGGCGAAGAACAACTTGGCTTTGAAGCCATTTCGATTATCAAAGAATGGGGCACCCATGTGCCTACTTGAAGTGTGCAAGCCAGGCAATCGGTATCTCCTGCATAGTTCGTGTTGTCCTGTACAGTACAGCATTGAGTAGGCGCGGTGATATGTCCAGCCAAATTAATAGCCGTTAAGATTAAGATTAATACTAAGAGTGATCGTTGGATTGTTGTTACCATTGACGGAAGAAGTGTACCTTGGTTTTATTGGACTGTCAATTATTTGCATTCTACTGTTGCATTCTACCATGTGGCTCATTCAGTGTTGTCCGAGATTTTTCTATTATATGATTCGATAATCAATGCAATTCATATTATTACGTATAACCTAGAAATGTTAGACCAATCACTCTGTTCCCCCTTAAGACTCTAGAGGAACGATGCAGATAGAACGGAGCGCACACCGTTCTATTTTTCATTTCCTCTCCGTTGAGAAAACCAGATGCTTCCATCCTTTCCTGCACGCTTCCCATTTCGCAATCCATGGAGATTTGTTAGGAACGAGTTGTAATTTAACCCATTTAAAGCAAGATTGATTTCTCCCTGAATAGCTCTCTGGCAGTTTTGGTTGTCGCAAAATACATACAGGTTTCCGTTCGATGCTTCGTAAAATTTCATCCATTTCTGTTTTCTGGAGACTTGATCTTTACTCACATCCCGCTCCACCTCAATAAAAATAACTTCACCTGTTTTGGGATTGACAGCAACAATATCCGGGATATAGGTTTCGCCATTCGACAGATTGATAGACTGTACCCGTCCCCGAATTTGGTAACCTTCTT
>CAYOHX010000258.1:0-5690 GCA_964403875.1 uncultured Anaerolinea sp.
AATGCGGTAACTACCACGGCAACTCCCAAAGGGCCCGCGGCTTTTTCTCTCGACAAAAAAGTGGATCGGAGTCAATCCAGAGGCGCCAGGCCTTTTTTGACCGCGTACAGAGCCGCCTGGGTGCGGCTGGCTAGATTGAGCTTGCTGAGGATGCGGTTGACGTGGGTGTGGACGGTGGCATTGCTGAGCACCATCGATTGGGCAATTTCGGCGTTGCTGAAACCACGCGCGATTAGCTTGAGCACATCCATTTCTCGTTCGGTCAGGATATTTTCCGGCGTTTCAGCGGTGGCTGGAGCATTCATCTGAGCCAGCACCTGACGAGTAACGCTGGGGTCCAGCGAGCCTTCTCCTTCGGCGACGCGATGTAGGGCACGGATCAGATCGTTGGCGGTCGAGTCTTTCAGCAAGTAGCCGATCGCCCCGGCATTGAGTGAGGGCAGCACCTTGTCGTTCGTGCTGAAGCTGGTGAGAATGAGTATGTTGACCGAAGGGCAGTTTTGCTTGATTAGGCGGGTGGCTTCAATTCCGTCCATGACGGGCATGACCACGTCCATGAGGACCACGTCGGGGAGCAACTCCCGCGCCAATTGGACGGCTTCGGCGCCATTGCCGCCTTCACCGACCACTTGGAAACCGGGTTCAGTCTCCAAGACGGCGATCAGCCCTTTGCGGACTACGATGTGATCGTCCACCACGACAATTCGGATCAATTCTTTCATAAGACAATCTCCACAATCACACGGGTTCCCTGGTTGGGTTGGCTCTCAATTCTCAAGCGGGCATTCAGGCTGGCGGCGCGCTCGCGCATGGTCTTGAGTCCCATGCCCCCCGAGGAAATGGAATCGGGGTCAAAACCGACGCCGTCATCCTTAATGGTCATGGTGACACGCTGCTCACTCTCAGAAAGGCGGATGCTGACCGAGCGTGCCTGAGCATGCCGGATTACATTGTTGAGGGCTTCTTGGGCAATTCCATATAAGCCTTCTTCTATGTTCGGTTCGAGTTGGGAAACTACCCGCCATTTAAGGCTGTGTTGCAGCCCAAGCTTTTCTTCCACGGATTTTAAACGCTGGGCCAGCGAAGCCTGGAGGCCCATCTGAGTCAGACCAGAGGGACGTAAGCCGAAAATCAACATTCGCATTTCTTTGAGCGCGGCTTGACCGGATTCTTCGATGTTTTTCAGATAGCGACGAGCGGCCTCCAGGTTTCCCTGATCCATTTGACGTGTAGCGGCCTCGTTATAAAGGGAGATGCCATATAACAACTGATTCACCGAGTCGTGCAGCTCGCGAGATAATCGGTGGCGTTCCTGCAGAATGCTCATCTCCTGGCTGAAGCTAGTCAACTGGGCATGATCGATGGCAATGGCGGATTGCTCCGCAAAGATGCGCATCAAGCGAACGTCCTCCGCGCCAAAATCCGCCTTACGAAACAAGGTTAACGAACCAATCGTACTGCCTCTGACCACCAGGGGAATGGCGAGGCGGGGAAGGAAATTGGGGCGCTCGGCGGAATGGTTGATAATAAGGGGCTCTGTACGATGGTGGATGGCCCGGCCCAAATGAGAACGGCTGGCTCGCAGTCGTCCGGGTTTGTCTGGCGTTTCGCCAGTAACGTACATCATCCGCAGCCAACTGCTGTTTTCGATCAAGGCAAGCGAGGCTCCGCAGGAGGAGGTCATTTTCATGGCTTCCTCACAGATGGTTTTGATGGCTTCGTCTAGCCCTGATTTCTGCAGGATAGCTAAGGTAACCTGGTGCAGCGCCTCTGATTCTGCCAGCCGTTCTTTCATCTTGTGGTAGCGGAGGGTGCTTTCGATGGCAGGGGTGATCGCCTGAGCAAGCCACTCGATTTGTGTAATCTCCAGGCTCGAAAACTCTTTGGCGGACGCGGAACGGGTGACGATCAGGATGGCGATGATTTCTGGGCCTGACAAGACGGGCACAGCTACTGCCGACTGAGCTAGGAGCTTTGTTAAAACCGAGCCATCTGGATGGCGAAGGTTGGCCTCCTGCCCAAAAGTGATCGTTTCTGGATGAGCCAGCATCCGGCGCAGTAGCGAGTCCTCTTTGGAAGACAGTTCGACGGATGAAAACAAGACTTGGTCTTCAGACGAGCAGCCTGCGGCATGAACAGGAGCAAAATTCTGGTCTTGCCTCAATCCAAAGAAGTAGCATGAGACATCGCCGAGCGATTGAACCAAACCCACCAATGCCCGGTTCAACCATTGGTGAAGTTCCGTGGAGGTCCAGGCAAGATTTGGAAGGAAAGGGGCGGGCTGTTCTGCTTTTATCACGCCTCCATTATAAATCACCGCGGTGTTCAATCAAGTTCTTTACCAGAATAATATATCCGGTAATCCCAATGAGGAATACAATAAGCATTCCAAGAAGTTTCACAACGCCCATGAAACCCCTCAATGCTGCGAGAAAATAGATGCTTTACAAGAACGCCGAACTTCACAACATTCGCGCAATAGAGTCTCTGCCGGAGGGTGGTTTCCGCCTCAGCCGAATTCCGGAAGACCTGCGCCAAAAAATGAATCCCAGTGCCCAAAACGCCGCCTTTTATACCTGCGGCTGCGAGATCCGCTTTAATTTGCGGCAGGGAGTGGCCAGGGTTGTGCTGCGCCGAGCACGGGGAAACGGTGTTCCCGTAGATCCCAACGGGGTGGCTGAGGTGTGGTTTGGGCCGTTCGAGGGCGATTGGACCATCTGCCCGCGCTCAATTGGCCCTGAACTCTCCGTTCTCACCATCAAGACACCGGAGAATTTGGACTTACTCAGACGATGTGCGCGGGAGAATGGCCTGGCTTATGACCCGGCCCTGGCGCGGGTTATTTTACCTTATGATTGGTCCACGGAGTTAGTAGCGATCGAGGGCGAAATCGAGCCGCCGCGCACCGAACAGACCCCGGGGTTGACGATGCTGGCTTACGGGTCATCCATCACGCACGGCGGCGGAGCAGTGCGACCAACAGAGACTTACGCTATGCTCGCCGCGAACCGCTTAGGAATGGACCTGGTCAACCTCGGATTTGCCGGAAGTGCGCACATGGAATTGGACATGGCCCGTTTTATTGCTAAGGATGTGCAGTGGGATCTGGCTACTTTGGAAATGGGTATCAATGTGATTGGCTCCTGGCCGGTGGAGCAGTTCCGTGAGCGAGTGCGGGGGTTTGTCGGCCAAATCGCTACCGCACATCCCGAGCGCTGGATTTATTGCATCGACCTGTTTACCTGTGTTCATGACTTGAAACAGGACCCAATCATCGAGGCATACCGTCAAGTGGTGCGCGAAACGGTGAATGAACTTTCCCTGCCACGGTTGGTATATATCAACGGTCGATCGCTGCTGACCAGCTCAGATGGGCTGACTTCGGACCTGGTTCACCCATCCTCGGCAGGAATGCAGGAGATCGCCGCCCGGCTGATAGAAGTAGTTCGTAGCCAGACAAGCGGTGAATCGTAGACAAGGTCGAACGCAAATGAACCCAATTGTTAGGCTGTCTGGGCCTTAATACGCCGATTCCCAGTGAACCATTTATTGCTTCGCCGCCGAGTTTCGAAAATTTGCGAAAAGGTTGTGTTTACGGCAACTCCTAGGCTTCTTGGCCTCCAGACTCAGCTGAGATCAATCGGAGAGTGGCGATTGTTCCAGGCATTTGTGAGCTCAGGAATGCTTAATCGCTGGCGAAGCTCAAGCTCTGCTTTGGGATCACTCTGTTTCATTCTGACTCCTTTTTAGTTGAAAAGGGCCATTGACCGCGGTTGATTGTGGTGCAACTCTCTCAGGAGCGGTGAAGGAGCGCTGCCAGTACTGCATCGAATTCAGGCGTGGCGGGCTGATCTTTGAAATTCGCCATCCTGGCATAGATCTCTGCAGCAGCCTGGTGAAAATCACCAGGGAGGCCAACTCCAGAAAAAGTGGCTGCGATCTCTTCCATTTCACCAGAGAAGCGCCAGGCTTTGGCGGTCACTCTCCTGACTCGCTCGCGGGTTTGTTCAGCGAAATTACTCCCGTCTGCGGACCACTGCCGTTCCAGTTCCTGTCGCACGCCTAACCCTTCGGAAGCTGCCATGATTGCGCATAGTAACGCCGTGCTGCCTTTGGTGTAGGCGGCAAAGCACATTTTCAACGCGGAAGCTTTGCCAATCACGTCCCCGATGATTTCTGTTTGCAACGGACCGTTCGAGAAAAGATCGGCGAACGGTTGTGCTTGTTTGCCAGAAAGGTAGAGCCAGGTGGTATCGGGTTTCCAGGCTGGACCGCCGATGATACCACCGTCGACGAACGCGATGCCGTGGGATTCCATCATCTCGCCGATTCGAGCTGCTCGTTGGGGGGAGATGGCGTTCAGATCAGCGAAGAGGCCACGGAAGGATGTTGCGCAAACCTGAGTGGCAACTTCTTCGGCTGCGTGAGGTGGGCAGACGCTCAGAAGAATGGTGCAAGTCTGGCATAGTGTATCTAGTGTGTGCTCATCGATCAGGGAAAGGGCCGAAGCCCTCTGCCGTGTCTCTAGGCTGCGGCCTTCTGAAGCCCAGTGCAAGGCGTGGCCCTTGGACTGGGCGTTCCAGGCGATCGATGCGCCCATCTCGCCGGGGTGGAGGATACCGATTTTTGTCATAGGGAGTCCTCTTTGAGTTGAATGATCGCCGGTTGTCGCGCCATTAGGCTACATTGTCTTCTCGGCCTTAAGTTCAGAATGAAGATCATCAGGGGACATGCTAATAGTATAGTAGAATTTTTCTGAAAGACTCATTAAGGTTTATAAACAGGATCGTTGCCTATGGGTTATTTCGCTGATCTGAGAAAACTTGTCGGCTCCCGTCCCAATTGATGATCGGTCCTTTTCGAGTGCAGGAAGTATCGCGGCGAATTGGCATAAATCCCTGGGAAAATAACAAGAGGCGGTAAATCAACCGCCCCTTGTTATTTTCGACATAGAGATCGTATCTCAAAAAGACGAGTTATCTCCTAAGTAAGGGCAGGAACACATAGGTCTTGATGATCACATGAACTGTGATCGTATCTGTGCCGCCTTCGCTATCTGCAACCTGGACAACAAAGGTGTCTGTACCCGAGTGGTTCAGATTGGGGGTGTAACCGATTGCGATAGCGGTTCCTTCTCCATTCGCAGTGGCCTCACCATGCTGTGCTTGTGTCAGAATGCTCCAGGTCAGAGTGTCACTATCCAGGTCGGTAGCATTTAATGTCAGCGAGAATGGTGTCACTGCCCCGTTACGGCCCATCGTAACAGTGATTGAACTGCCTTGGGTAATGACAGGGAGGTTGTTCGCGACAAAACTGACCGCAATCGTGTGGTTGCTTGAGACGTTTTCGAAGGTGTAAGAGGCTGTTGGACCCACTGACACATCGTCTACGACGACATCAGAAATTCGATAACCAGTGTTTGGAGTAAAGGTGAAGGTCTGGTTGTCGCCCGAGAGCACACTGATTGCTCCAGAAGGATCAATGGCGCCGTTTTCTCCTGCTGACGCTAAGACCGTGAACGTGTCTGCGGCGAAGTTTGCGACAACGCTGACGCTCGCAGTGACGTTGGCGTCTATCCGGGGATTGTCCGTCGAACCATCCGACCAGTCCACGAAGTGGTATCCAATGGCCGGGACGGCGGTGACAGCCGTACCGTTCGTGCCGTAGTTCACGGTCTGAGAGGTTTCACC
>CAYOHX010000259.1:0-5568 GCA_964403875.1 uncultured Anaerolinea sp.
TGTATTAAACTTTCTCGCAATTCAACAGGGTTGTCAACCTTTTTGCAGTGGAGTCTACAGTGGTTCTTTCACTACGGCATCGAGAAATCCCTGTTTCAATATTCGCCCATCTGGCGCCTTTTCCGACCAAAAGTTGTTCTCCACGGTTTGGAAAAGTTTCAGGAATTGTTCAAAGGCTACGAGAGCGACATTTTCACCATCGCATTAATGCGCGCTGGGATCAAATCCGTACAATTCAAATTGACGGATTAAAGAATTCATTCTCTCGAATCTCGTGACATAGTCCAGAACACGAGAATGCCTTTCTTTTTGCCTTTTGAGATTTGCGAAGACAAAAGGCGTGACTTATTAAGTTGACCTGGTTACCTTCACTCACCTCTTCAACAGTGGAAGGTGAACAACAAACAACTTCTTGACTTCAAAAACTGTGGAAGCCCAAACGGGTACTGATTCCTGGGTGGCATTGAAGGCAACCACCTGGTATTCCACCTTCTCCTCCAACAACAAATGGTAGGGATCATCAAAGCTGGTTTCATTCGGGCCCACAAACGCAATCACTTCATAGGTGGCCATTCCAGGCAACCGCCGATGCACGCGATATCCACTCTCGTTGGGGCCGCTATCATTCCAGGAAAGCAATATCCGATTAGAGTCTTGAATCAAGGTCAAAGCCGCAACCGGGGGCAGGTTCACCGCCCGAGTCGTACCGTTGACTATATTCGAAGCCGCTGAAGACCCACCTTGATTTATGGCCATCATCCGGTAGAAGTAGGTTTTGTTGCTTTCCAAATCTCGATCCAACGTTTCCAGCACAGCCGGGCTAACCTGTGCGATCGCTGTCCAAGGACCGGAGTTCGACGGCGCGCGTTCCAGGGTATACCCCCACGCACACCATTGGCGGGATCAATTACGCCAATGCCTGGCACATCACTCTGAGCTTATTGGGCGGTGGGATGATCTTAGCCAGTTTGGCGATATCATATGTCGCACGAACGGCTCGAGGCCAATCCACTGAAACAATCACTGAAACTATATAGGCGGTTTCTTTGTTGCCTAGTTTCTGACGGTGATTTTTTATAACCGAATAAGCATTGCCCGGTTATCGGAGTTATCTGCGTTTATTCCTCCGAACCAAATTGGTAAACGATCAAATAGTGTGGTATACTACGCTCCTTGGCCCACACTAGGGGCCGTCGTTTCAGGGTATTGTTTTGGTGCTTACAGATGATTGCCCGGCGATTATGTCGGGCTTTTTTGTTGGCCACGATCGCCGATCCGTGAGGAAAGGGTCTTTCTCAAGCGGCTGCAAGGGTTATTCTGGGTTCATCAAAACATTCTCGATTATCTTTTAGGAGTTTTGATGATTACGGAATTTTCCCAATTAAACCTGCACCCGCAGTTGGTTCAGGCTGTCACCGAACAAGGTTTTGTCACCCCCACACCGATACAAGCAGGCGTCATCCCGCTGATGCTCGCGGGCCAGGATATCTTAGGCCAGGCGCAGACTGGGACAGGAAAAACAGCAGCCTTTGGGTTGCCAATGCTCCATTCGCTGCAACCAGGGTTGAAGGTCGTGCAAGGGCTGGTCATGGTCCCCACACGTGAGCTGGCCCTTCAGGTAGCCGAAGCGATTACCAAATACGGTAGCCACATCGCCGTTCGGGTTTTGGCCGTCTACGGCGGCGCGCCTTACGGCCCTCAAATTGGCCAACTGCGCCGTGGCGTTGATGTCGTGGTGGGCACCCCTGGACGCCTGCTCGACTTGATTAAACGTGGCGTGCTGGACCTCAACAACCTGCAGACACTGGTGCTAGACGAAGCCGATGAAATGCTCAGCATGGGTTTCATCGAGGATATCGAAACGATCTTGTCGAATACCCCGGTTGAGCGCCAGACAACCCTTTTTTCCGCGACCCTTCCGACCGAAATCCGCCATTTATCCTCGAAATACATGCGCGACCCGCAGCCGGTAACCATTCAGCGCGAACAGGTTACGCTCGACGCCATTGAGCAGCGCTACTACCTGGTTCATCAAAGCGACAAAGGCGCTGCCCTCACCCGCTTGTTTGAAACAGAAGGTATCACCCAAGCGTTGATATTTGTCCGCACGCGGGCAGAGACGTCTAATCTCGCCAGCGAATTAACCTTGCGGGGGTTTCCCTCCGAGGCGTTGAGCGGCGACCTGACCCAGGATGCGCGTGAACGAACCTTGAACCGTTTCCGCCAGAACCAGATTCAGGTAATGGTGGCGACGGACGTAGCTGCGCGCGGTCTGGATATTGACAATATATCCCATGTGTTTAACTATGAACTGCCTGACGACCCTGAAATTTACGTCCATCGCATCGGGCGCACAGGGCGGGCTGGAAAAACCGGTATCGCGATCACGTTGGTCTCGCCCGGCGAACGCCGCCGGTTGGGAATGGTAGAAGCCTTTACCCGGAAGAAAATCCAACGTGCAACGTTGCCGACCGAAGAAGATATTCGCGCCATGCGTGACGACAAGTTGATCCAAAAGGTTGCCATCTGGCTGCGCCGGGGACGCGCCTTGCACGAAATGGCGATGGCCCAACAGTTGATCGATGAGGGATATGACCCTCTCCAAATTGCCGCTGCTGCCTTGAAAGTAGCCCGGGCAGAGGAGAAACAACGTCCCATTTACCCCGTTTCCGAAGTCGTGGAAATGCGCCCACGCCCTGCCGTAGTCCGCGGAACTGAGCGGGGAAATTCTCGCCCACGCTCTGGGAGTATCTCGCATGAACCGGGGATGGTGCGCCTACAGATCAGCGTCGGACGCGAGCACGGCTTGCGCCCGAATGAAATTGTTGGAATCCTCGCTTCACGCGCCGATATTCCTGGGCATGTTATCGGGAAAATCCGGATCCAATCCAACCGATCCTTTGTGGACGTCCCTGAAGAGATGGTCGGCCAGGTCTTGGAACGTGCCCGTGATGTCAGTATTCGTAAGCAGGCTATGGAATTGCAGGTAGCCTGACCAATGGCTGGATTAGCAAATTAGCGCGGCCCAGAAGAAGGATAAAGGACTTATAAAACGAGGTTGTCACTTTTTTGGATTGTGACAACCTCGTTTGCTGTGTTGAAGTTCTTATCTTTTCAATTTTCGCAATTATTCTTTTTTGCTGGACCAATGCAAGTATCCGTTCCCTGACCGCCATTAAGCATTCCATCTCCATCACTTACCAGCACATCGTTTCCAGCCCCGCCCTGGATAATATCATCACCACCACCCCCAATAATGCAATCATCGCCACCTTGGCCGTTTAAATTATCTTTCCCAGCAGTACCCAAGATAAGGTTATTTCCATCATCAACTACATTTACTGTTCCACTCAAGATGATCCCGGCACATACGTCTGGCTTAAGTGCATTCACATCGATACTGGAGTCATTTTGCCCGGCGACGCTGGGATTCACCGTATTCGTTGCTGCAATCGCGAAAATAGCCAATGCAGAGATGGTTAAGAGGCCCAAGGTAATTATCCGGACGATCTTGATGAATTTCATGCTTTCGTTTCTTCTTCAGGAACAACCACCTGCTCATTAACCTCAGATGTTTCTTCTTCATTGACAGGGCGATCCACCACTGTTTGGTAGCAGGTTCCTTGATCATTCACCAAAAAATACAACTTATCGGGGGTCTCGATCAGTTCGATCAATGCTCCGAGTGAATTAGCCATTCGAGTAAGGTCTTCTAGGCTGGCAATCTTAACAATCCGGGTTTGCTTCCATTTTTCTACGGGTGTTTCAGGTTGAATTATTAACGGAGCCTGCCCACTAAGCAATTCCACCATTAATTTCGGATCTTTCCGTTTCACCTCGTCATTGACATAAACTACCCATCCTACAAGCAATATGGCGATGAGTATGCCTACAACGCTTATCCAACGGGCGGAAATAACGGACAACGAAAGACTAAAAATTGGAAGGGCATTAAGTTGTTTTTGGGTTCCCAACAACAATCCACTTTGTGAAGTCTGTAATACGCTCGACTTTTCCATTCCATACTGAACGACTAACGCAATTTGGTTAGGTTCAATTTGAAACGCCAGTTTCGGTGTGAAACTATCCTTCAACGCCAGGCCGTCAATCAAGCCTTGCACTTCTACATTAGGCGAAAGGGTAACCATATACGTTTGCGATAACGCTCCTGTGATCTCTTGAACCTCTTCGATCATCGAACGAATATCACAAAAGTTGATATCTCCACTGGATTGAAATGCCGTGGAAGTGATTTGTGACTCCGGCTGAAGTTCTATGGTTCGGTTCCATCCCTTCCCATCGCTAACCACAGCCGTTAAATGATGCTTGCCTGAAATATTCGTCTGCCCTGAACTAAATAATTGGTAGTTAAACATGACGCGCACATTGCAAGTTACCTGCGGGAAAATGGCATCTCCACTTTTGAGGTACGTTTCGTCATATACGCCTTGAGGCGCATTACCCATGTATGAATATAGACCGAACTGCTCATAAGGAATTTCTATTTGTTTCGAAGTCCAAATGGGGCGAGTAAACGAAAAAATACCTAACACAATGGCTCCAAGGCCTAATGTGAAAGCCAGACCAAAATATATTTCCTGCGTTCCGCTCAACCATTTGCCAAACCCTAACGCAGCCCGGTTAACGCGTGCCTTAAGGCGGCCTCTCCGGCGCTTTTGAGTTTCATTTCCATCGGATATTCCAAACATAAGAACTCCAAAAAACACTAATCCCGCAATCCATCCTGGCGATCGTAAAGTTTTAAGCGTTTTTCCAACACCAGGCAGGTAGATCCACTCTTTTCCAAGAATTTCATCAGCAGTTGGTTGATAAAGGTCAATCCAGGCGTTTGCATCCCCTTTTATTATATACCGCAACCCATCTCTACCAATAACCCGATGAATGACTCGCCCAAGGCTGGGATACTCATAGGTCACAATATCACCGATTTGGTAGTTTGGGGCCTTACGGACAATTACCAGGTCTCCCGTTTTATAGACGGGGGTCATACTCACGCCATCAATCATCACATAAGAGACTGCCCCGCCAAATTGGAGTGGCAAGAAAAGAATCCATAATACTAAGATGCCAATGATCAATAATCCCGTTCGAAACGAAGCAGAACGTTGCTGGTTTCGGCGTGCATGGCGAGATGGGGAAAGCGGAATATTTGGCATACCTTCAGTATAATTTAAAAAGGGCGCGTCGCTGGAACGCGCGCGCCCTTTTGGTTAGGCTGAGTAATTAGTTAGCTGTGACGACGCGCAACTGACCGGCGGTTAGCACAGAAGCATTCATTCCAGTACAAGTCCAGTTGGAACCATCAGTCGATGTGCAGTTTGTCCAGGTAGACCACACTGGAGTAGCGGCAGTAGTTCCAATGCTGACCTTCACAGTAGCGGTGGTGGGTAAAGCATCTGTAACTGTAAACGACACTCCGGTGATCACCGAGGGGTTCGCATCATTCAAAGTGTAATCGATATTGGAGACGACCACGCCTGAGATGTCACCATCGGGTGCGTTTCAATTTCTGGGGGAAAAGTAGGCGGAGCGCCAGCGGTCAGAGAA
>CAYOHX010000260.1:0-5564 GCA_964403875.1 uncultured Anaerolinea sp.
CACACCCCAAAATGCGGCAGCTATCACGGCAGTTCCCAGAGAACCCAGAATCCGGATCAATGCGGATTTCACCACGGCAACTCCTAGAGAACCCAGAATCCAAGTTCGTGGCGAGGGCAGCTACAAAGAATTCCCAAGTCGCAGTTTCCCTTGACAGGCGTGAAAATCCTCGTATAATCCAAATAACCATCCATCAACCATCCAAATGGATGGTATAAGGAGCGATTATGCCCGACAGCGAAAAAATCACCATCAACATGAGCGCTGTCGACCTGGGTAAGGTCGACCTGTTGGTGCAGGAAGGCCTCTACGGCAACCGCACCGATTTCATCCGCACGGCCATCCGCGCCCAGCTCGAAAAGCACACCCTCGAAGTCCAGCAATCCGTCACGCGCTATTCGTTCGGCATCGGCGTATTCGCCTACGACCGCGGCGGGCTGGAAGAAATCCGCGCCACCGGCGAAAAGATCAACATCAATGCGCTGGGGCTGCTGGTACTCACCGATGACATCTCCGTCGACCTGGCCCTGGCCACCATCGCAACCATTCGCGTGCGCGGAATCTTTCAGGCTCGCCCTGAACTCAAAGAAGCGCTCGCCGACCGAATCAAATAGCCTTTGGAGTAACCATGACCGAATCATCAACCCCCCCCCAGCCCAGCATCCCTTGGGCTGCCCGCTTCTTCACCATTTGGACTGGACAGGCGTTCTCATTGCTGGGATCATCTCTGGTCCAGTTCGCCCTGGTTTGGTGGCTGACCAGCACCACGGGCTCCGCCACCGTGTTGGCCACTTCCACCCTCATGGCCCTATTGCCCCAAGTCTTGCTCAGTCCTTTCGCCGGAGCCCTGGTTGACCGCTGGGATCGCCGCTGGATCATGGTGCTGGCCGATACCGGCATCGCTCTTGCGACGGGCGTTTTGGTGTACTTATTCGCCACCGACCAGGTGCAGATCTGGCACGTCTTCGCCGCGCTGCTGGTCCGCTCAATGGGCGGAGCTTTCCACGGCCCGGCCATGTCGGCTTCCACCGCTTTAATGGTCCCCAGCCAGCACCTCACCCGCGTGGCCGGGGCCAACCAAACCCTCCAAGGCCTACTGAGCATCTTTGCCCCGCCACTGGGCGCGCTGCTCATCGGGCTGCTGCCAATCGCGGGGGTTCTGGCGATCGATATTGTCACCGCTCTGCTGGCCGTCTTACCACTGCTGTTCATCTCCATTCCTAAACCTCCGCGACAGGAAGCGCCTGGGGCCGTGCTCAATACCACCTACTGGCAGGATTTCCGGGCCGGGTTCCGCTACCTGCTGGGCGCGCCGGGCTTATTCGGCATCACCCTGCTGGCCATGTCGCTCAATTTCCTTCTGGCTCCCGCCTCATCCTTCATGCCCCTGGTTGTCACTAAGGTCTTTGAGAAAGGTGTGCAAGAGCTGGCCTGGGTCGAGATGGGATTCGGGGTGGGCACGATCGCGGCGGGTATTGCGCTGGGGGTGTGGGGCGGCTTCAAACGCAAGATCGTCACCTCGCTGATCGGCGTACTTGGCATTGGACTCAGCGTCCTGATGGTCGGCGTGGTACCCAGCCACCTCTTTGGGCTCATCATCACGGCCTACATCTTGGTGGGAATCGCCTCGGTGTTCGCCAACGGCCCGCTCTCAGCCATTTTCCAAAGCGCGGTAGAGCCCGATATGCAAGGTCGCGTGATGTCGCTGATTGGGGCAGGCGCTACCGCTATGATGCCCCTCAGCCTGCTCATCGCCGGACCAGTCTCGGACTGGCTGGGGGTGCGCGCATGGTACACTTTTGGCGGGGTGGTCTGCATTGCCATCACCATCGCGGCCTTTTCCATCCCGGCCATCATGAATATTGAAAGGCCAGCCACGGCTTTGGAGCCAATGCAGGCTGGTTAATCGCTAAATATCCATAACATACCCTGGAAAGGTAAACTCCAGGGTATGTTATGGCGAAGCGCCCCCGACCCAAAGGCGAGAAGCTTTTTTTATCTACTTACTGCCCAGGGCGGTGGTACAGCTTGAGTGTGCCCGCTTCCACCAGGCCAAGCCCGCCATCTTCTTTGACCCATTCCTTCTTGGCAAAGTACTCGCCCCCCATCACTTCCCATTCCTCGGCCACAAAGCCCATGCCAGGCGGGAATGAAGCGGCGCTCATCCCCATGCCCATCATCATGCCGGTAATGTCAATGTTGGGCACGCCGGTGATCCCCTGACCCTCGCCTTCCTGCATCACCAATTCTTGCTCATGGGTGACCAGGAAGATGCCCGTCCACAAAGGCGTGGGCGGACTGGTATAAGGAGGGGTGTCTTCACAGGTGACCGTGAAGCTCTCCGATGTGACCCCAGGGAAGAAGATGAGTTTTAAGTCGCGCACGTAGCCAACTTCATCCGTCACCGAGCGTGTATCAGCCACATAAGCCAGGCTGGTAGCATCAAAGGTACCCCCGCCCCGGTTGCTGGTCACAGAGCAGCCTTCTATGCTGAACTCAAAGGACTCGTTATACAGTGGGGCCTGACCGCGCATGGCGATCTCGTCGGCGTTGAACTTGATGGGGATTTTGGATTTTACAACCGAGGTGTAGCCGCCGCCGTAGCTGTCATCAAAAACTCCCTGAGACTCGAACTGGAGTTCAAAGGTCAGACACTTTTGGGTCAGGTCCTTGGCTACCTGAAGGGCTTCCGAGGTTGGTCCATCGGGGGCCATGCCCAACAACTGCGCCTGCCGCTGCATGCCCAGCCAGACCGGGATCATGCGGTGGATGATGTGATCTTCCACGCACATCTCGTATTCTTCTTTGACGCAAACCAGGCCAACGGTGTTCATCAAATCCATGACGGAAGCCATGCCACCTTCATCGCCCGCGCCCAGAAGCTGCTTTTGGCGCTCGAACCCCAGCAGGGTTTGCATGGCCAGTCGCCCGGCGGCGCAGCTTTCACCGGCGGCGGCGACGCGGGGCTTGACAACTTGCTCCTCAAACTGCTTGAAGAGGTCATCCAGGTCGAGGTTGCCCTCGCTTTCCCCGCTGCCCAAAAGCTGGCGCTGGCGTTCGGCTCCCAGGCGCTCGGCGGCCAGGCTCTGCAAGCGGCGCTCTGCGTCGCCACCAATGCGCTCCCGGACGGGCTCAATATCCGCCAGGAGACCCTTGGTAACGCCGTAGCCGCTGAAGTGAAGCAGTTGGATCTTTATCTCTGGCGAGTTGACTACCGGCGGGGCCAGGATTACATCCTGGCCGCTGCCCATGTAGCCGAACAGGATTTGCTGGTCGAGGGGAATTTCCTGGGGGGGCGTGATGGTGAGGGTGACGTAGTTGTTAAAAGTCAGCCCTTCTGGCTCGAGCTGCACGGCCAGCGGGTTGCTGCCAAAGGGCAGACCCTCCAGGCTGCTCACGGGGATCATATGGATGGTGGTCTCGGTGAGAAGGGCGTCAGGGGGAATGGCGAGGGTGAAGGCAGTTCCGTCGGCGGCCTGCGCGGTGAGGATGCCGCCTCCCACGGGCACGTCGAACTGCACGCCACGACTTTCATCCAGGGCAACCGTCACATTGATGGGATCGGCGTTGGCGGAGAAGACGTACTCCTTGTCCGCCGAAGAGCCGCCCGAGGAGATTCCTTCCTGGACGGCCTGGGTGAGTCCGCAAGCCGAGAAGAGGAGGAAGAAGATTCCAGCAAATGCCATCCAGCGCAGCTTCATGGTTGATACCACCCTTTCTCAAAGCGCAAAACCTGTCATCAGATAAGTGCTTAGAGGCGGGAAAGAACCTGTATCTTCAGCCTCTCCCTACATGGTCTCTTTGAATAAGGGGGATATGGATATCACGCTTAACAAGAGAACCGCCAAATACTTACCTAATTAGATTGTATTTGTACTATTTTATTGCGCGGAAAGGACCTTTGTCAAGGAGCAATATAGCGGGAAGCGCGCCTATTTGAGGGCGTCGAGTTCGGGACGGTTGGGTTGGGAGCGAAACAGCAACTGGACGCTGAGGAGGACGGCGGTGTTGAGGACCAACCCAGAGGGAGCCACCTGGAAGGAGGTCAGGGCGAACACCACCCCCAAGAGGCCGCCCAAAACGAGGAAGAAGCGCAGCGGCGAGACCTGCTCATCCTTGAACAGACGGGGCATCATGAAGCCCACATAAGGCCGGTTTTTGGGGAAGATGAGCGACGAAACGATGAGTAAGAAGCGTACAGTAAAAAGGCCGTGTAGGATGAGGAACACCAGGGTGGCTCCTACCATGAAGGCCAGGGGCAGGGTCAAGTCGGACCGGCTGAAGGCAGCCATAGTGTCGCGATCTTGATAGGTCTGCACGATGAGCAGGGCCAGGTACCAGAGGTAAAGGAGCGCTTTGGAAATGGGTCCGAAAGGCTTTTGGCGCAGCACCAGCAAAAGGGTGAGTGCGACGGGGAGGGCTGCCAGGGCAATGATCCAGTTGGTGGAAAGCCCCTGCCCCCAGACCAGCCCGAACAGGACGATGAGTTGGGTGGCAAGAATGGAGCGCTCGTTGACCTGGGGGAGGAGGTTTGTACCGATCACCCCAGCGAAGAAGATGAACACGCCCAGGAGGGTGAAAAGCATGAAGGGCAACCCGTCGTCGAGCGAGGTGATGTCATCATGGATACCGAACAGGCGCAGCAGGAGGACCATGAGCACGGCGACGACGCCGAGGATGGAGGCGTAGGTCCAGTGCAAGGGCATGGGCGAGGCGAGGAAACGGGGAGGGTGGGGGGCATCTTCCCAGCCGCGGGCGTTGCCCCACAGCCAGAGGACTTCCACCAGGATCCCGAGGACCATAAATATGAAGGCTTCCAGGCTCATTTGCCCCTCGTACTGAATTGGGTAAAGGGGTCGATCTTTTCGCCGTAGCCCAGGTACAGCATTTCGGGATGCCAGGCGATGATGAGCCAGCTCACCAGCAGGATGGCGACGTTGATGCGGTTCATTTGCCAGAGGTTGCCGAGCGGATCGAAGAAGCGCTGGAGCATGACGGTTTCTTCCAGATCGTTGGGCAGGTGACGGATTTCGACGGCGTCGCCTTCGTGGAGGGTGAGGAGCTGTTCGGAGGAGTAATGGGCGATGCGCAAGAGGCCGATTTCATCGGGGTCGTAATAGGTGGGGTAGATGACGCCGAGGTAGGTTTCGTCTTCGGCAGCGGGGTCATAGGTATCGACCATGACGCCCCAAACGACTTCGCCTTCGGCTTGCATTTTCTGGAGGTATTTCCAGTTTGTACCGTAGTTGTCGAGCAGGACGATGACCAGGATGACAAACAGGATGATGATGAGAGGGCTGAGGATGAGCAGGAAACCATCGAGCATGTGCAGGAGGGCTTTGATGGCCCTGAAGACAGGGCGCAAGGCTGCGACGAAACGGTTCCACCCCCTGGTCAGCAAGGTCATTTCTCCTTGGGTTTGCGGAGGAAGCCAGCCCACAGGACCCAGGCTAACCCAACAGCACAAAGGCCGCCCATGAGGTAGAGGAGCAGGCTGCGGTTGGTCGCTACAAAGCGCTCAGTTCCAGCGACGATGGGGTTGGGGGTCGGCGAGGGGATGGGGG
>CAYOHX010000261.1:0-5561 GCA_964403875.1 uncultured Anaerolinea sp.
GCAAACCGGCAACCCGACGGCCCTGCGAGCGGGGAGACGCTGGAGTTGAAAGCACTGCACAACCTGCCGGTACGCCAAGCCGCCGTGGGCGATTTCAATTCCGACGGTGCGCCAGACGTTTTCGCTGCCGTGCTGCATACGGAGTGGCAAACCCAACAGCCAGGCAACCGGGTGTTGATCAACGACCGGCTTGGCAATCTAATCGATTCCGGGCAGCGGCTGGGAACCGACTCCTACACCAGCGTCGCTCTCGGCGACCTGGACGGCGACGGCGACATTGATGCAGTCACCGGTACCGGTACAGGCGGTCAGGTGTGGTTCAATACCAGGGGTAGGTTTTTCCCCGGCGTTGATTCCTTACCGGCTGGCCCGACGCTGGCCGTTTTTGTGGTGGATGATGACCATAAAAATGGATTGGATGTGCTCCTGATCGGTGAAAAGCGGGCCACCTACTGGCTGAATAATGGCAAAGGGCGTTTTAACCTCGCTGGCGAGGCAGTTGGCTTTGGCAAACCGGATGCCCTGGCGGTTGTGCAACTTGAGGAACCACGCTGGCATCTGCCATACACAACAATCCTCGCATTCGATGCATCCGATCACGAGTACAAACACCTGCATTTCGTTGACCCTCAGAAACGCTGGCTGTGGCGCTTTATTCTGGATTATTAAGGACCTCTGCTGGGCTCAAATTCACCAGACACCGTTTGATTAGGATATCAGGCAGCTCGTTAGGTATTGAACCCACGCGATCATGCCTGGGAAGCACGCGTTCCACCACCGAACTACACTGGCTACTCGGCGTCCTCCACCCGCTGAAGCAGGTGATTTTTGTTGGTATTCCATTAAGATAATCTTGACTACGTATATTAAATTTGTTACTATAAATTTGAAATCATTTCAAATTTTAAATAAACCTAAAATGGAACCATTGATAAAAACCATCTCAGAACAGCTCAAGAGCAAAGATATCCGTCCCTCCTACCAGCGCGTCAAAGTGTTGGAGTACCTCTACATTGCGGGCGGGCACCCAACGGTCGACGAGATCTTCCGCGCCTTATCTCCGGATATTCCATCCCTCTCCAAAGTCACCATCTATAACACCTTAAACATTCTGGTTGAAATTGGGCTGGTGCGGGAGGTGGATATCGACGAGGCGGAGAAGCATTTTGATATCACCCTTGCCAACCACGGCCATTTCCAATGCACCGCCTGCGGAACCATCTATAACTTCCAGGTGGATTTCGAACGGATTTCAATTAGCGGGCTCAACCAGTTCGATATCACGCAAAAAAACATCTATTTCAAAGGGCTCTGCCCGAACTGTCAAACAAGGAGATAAACGATGTCTGAAGAAAGCAAATGCCCGGTACATCATCATCCACCTTCCGGCCGCGGGGCGACCAACCGCGACTGGTGGCCAGAATCGATCAACCTCAGCGTTTTGCACCAGAATTCACCCCTATCCGATCCGATGGGGGATGATTTCAACTACGCAGAAGAATTCAAGAAGCTCGACCTGGCAGCCGTCAAAAGAGATCTTCTCGACCTCATGACCGACTCACAAGACTGGTGGCCGGCCGACTTTGGGCACTATGGCCCGCTCTTTATCCGCATGGCCTGGCACAGTGCTGGCACTTACCGCACTGGCGACGGGCGCGGCGGTGCGGGTTCCGGCTACCAGCGCTTCGCGCCCCTCAATAGCTGGCCCGACAACGCCAACCTCGACAAGGCTCGCCGCCTGTTGTGGCCGATCAAACAGAAATACGGCCGCGCCATCTCCTGGGCCGACCTGATGATCCTGGCTGGCAACGTTGCCCTCGAGTCGATGGGTTTTAAAACCTTTGGTTTTGCTGGCGGGCGTGCCGATGTTTGGGAGCCGGACGAAACATACTGGGGGGGTGAAAGCAAGTGGCTCGAAGATAAACGCTACACCGGTGAGCGCGACCTGGAAAACCCTCTCGCCGCCGTCCAGATGGGCCTGATTTACGTCAACCCCGAAGGTCCGAACGGCAACCCCGATCCGCTGGCCGCCGCTCGCGATATCCGCGAAACCTTCGCGCGCATGGGCATGAATGACGAAGAAACGGTCGCCCTCATCGCTGGCGGGCATACTTTTGGTAAAACCCACGGCGCCGGCGATGCTGCCATGGTCGGCCCGGAGCCGGAAGGCGCTCCGATTGAGGAACAGGGCCTCGGCTGGATCAGCCAATACGGCTCTGGCAAAGGCGGCGACACGATCACCAGCGGGCTGGAAGTCACCTGGACCTCGACCCCTACGCGTTGGAGTAGCAACTTCTTCTGGAACCTGTTCGGCTACGAGTGGGAGCTGACCAGGAGCCCGGCCGGAGCTCAGCAGTGGATCCCCAAACATGGCGCAGGGGCTGCCTCCGTCCCGGATGCGCACGACCCCACGAAACGCCACGCACCAGCCATGCTGACCACCGACCTGGCTCTGCGCTTTGACCCTGCCTACGAAAAAATCTCGCGGCGCTTCTACGAGCACCCCGAAGAGTTCGCCGACGCCTTCGCGCGGGCCTGGTTCAAGCTGACCCACCGCGACATGGGCCCCCGCACGCGCTACCTCGGCCCGGAAGTCCCGGCCGAAGAGTTGATCTGGCAGGATCCCATCCCCGCCGTCGACCACCAGTTGATTGACGCGGCCGACATCTCTGCGCTGAAGGCCAAAATCCTGGCCTCGGGTCTGACGGTCTCAGAGCTTGTCTCGACCGCCTGGGCCTCCGCCTCCACCTTCCGCAGCTCCGACAAGCGCGGCGGTGCCAACGGCGCGCGCATCCGCCTGGCCCCCCAGAAAGATTGGGAAGTCAACCAGCCAGCCCAACTTGCGCGAGTGCTTGAAACCCTGGAAAGCATCCAGAAAGAATTCAACGCCGCCCAAACCGGCGGGAAGAAGGTTTCCCTGGCCGACCTGATCGTCCTGGGCGGATGCGCCGCGGTCGAGCAGGCCGCGAAAAATGCCGACGTTGCCATCAGCGTGCCCTTTATCCCGGGCCGCATGGATGCCTCGCAAGAGCAGACCGATGTGACCAGCTTTGCTGTGCTCGAGCCCGCCGCCGACGGGTTCCGCAACTACGTCAGGGCCGGCGTCACAACACCAGCCGAGGCGCTCCTGGTCGACCGGTCCCAGCTCCTAAGCCTGACCGCGCCTGAGATGACCGTCCTGCTGGGTGGGCTGCGCGTTCTGGGCGCCAACACCGGGCAGTCAAAGCACGGAATGTTCACCAACCGCCCGGAGACGCTCACCAATGACTACTTCATAAACCTGCTCGACATGCGCACAAAGTGGGTTCCGGCATCCGCAGATCACCAGGTTTACGAAGGCTGCGACCGGGCGACCGGCGCGCCGCGCTGGACCGCCACACGGGTCGACCTGATCTTTGGCTCGCACTCGCAACTGCGCGCCCTGGCAGAGGTCTACGCCTGCGCTGACGCCCAGGAAAAGTTCGTGCGCGACTTCGTCACCGCCTGGGACAAGGTCATGAACCTTGACCGGTTCGATCTCGCCTGAGATTGGTCAGACGCTAATCGACAAAAACAGAGGCTAGCGGTTACAGTTTTTTGGGTTGGGTCCCTCCCGACCAATGGAGGTTGGCCCAACCCAAAAAACACCATTTCTGCAAACAGCAGGCTGTCCGCTATGTGACGGCCTGTGCAGTTGCGCCAGCATCTTCTGGAGATTCCCACCAGGATTTTCCTGATACATTGAACTCATAAATCGCCGCACCACCAAAAAAGCCGGTAACTGCGATAAGCGCCATTAAACATGGGATGGTGGTTATGCCATCAACGCAATGTCCACTGCTATCTGTCTCGTTGACAGGGTTGTTCCGCACATACCCATACCGATCCCACTCGCGCGGGTCCCCGGGTTGCGGAATGATGCTGTCCGCCTGGGCGAACCTGCCCAGCGCAGGCGCTACACCACCCCGCCGCTGGAGTCCACCAGCTCGGTCAGGCTGCCCAGGTGGTCGCAATCAAATCACGCTACCTCAACAGGTGTGAAGGTGATGTTGCTCAGATTCAACTCTTCACAGGCACGCATTAAGTTTTCAGTACAAATTATATGAGTGGGAAAATCGGCGACCCTGAATAAATCTTGATTGTTCGGAATGGTCACTTTATCCAGAATAATACTATTTACATTTTTGGGTTTTCTACCACATAAAGAACAAGCAGGGCCGAGTAAAGAGTAAGCTGTTGGATATAAATAAGCGCCCGGCTCGATTTGTGGTTCTAGCAATTCCACGGACGGACTTTTACCAAAGTTCAGCTGGGCAATGCTATATTTCGGCATTCGTACGCTTTTTTCCAATAATGGAGAATACGCTTCACGCCGCATCAACATGGTCCACGGATCAGGCCAAGCAAAATCTCCAATTTTACCCTTCGCTTTTCCAAGCAGTGGTCCAAACGTTGTTCCAGGTGGAGTGGGCAAGTGGTCTGGAACATACTGGCGAAGCTCAGCCTGTAGGGCTTCAAACTCCTCAAAATGTGCAGGTCGAGCTTTGACTAATAAAGTGTCCACGGTCGTTCCGGTTAAGTCAATGACAGGGTAAATAAAGCCCGTCCACGCCCATGTTTGACCACATTGTGGACAGATGATTCCCGGTAGGGACCATTTATGTTCTGCGACCACATCATCGGAATACAGCTTGCCCCAGCTTTTATCATCTCTATTAAGTAAGTAGTATGTCATTTGTCAACTCGCTTGACAACAATTTTCATATCATCTCGAAGGCCAAAATCAGTGAGGAATATCTCTGCTTGCCTTAAAATTTCTGCTTTGGGTGCATCTGGATGCTGACCTCGCCATTCTATCCATGCCTCATTCCATAAACCTCCTCTGGAACCTCGGTGGATATCCTTATGCTTCTGTAAAGGAATGGAAACTAAATAATCATCCACATCTATTCCTTTCTCCTGAAACCATTTAACAAATCTTTGAGGAAACACATGGTGCCAAGGGAAATCCTTGCGCAATCGAGGTGGAACTAATTCTAAGGCATCATCACCAAAACGACCAATGCTACCCGGGATGATCGGTAACACACCCAATAAAGATAACGGACTGCAATCACCTGCCGCACATGTTGTTGCTGTGACCACCCAATCGACAGGTTCACAGGCGATTGATGCCACTGTTAAAGCAACATTCATTGTTGCTTCATAAACATTATTTAGTGCACCTGGGGGTGCTTGGACAATAAGCACTTTCTCATATGGTCCTGAACCCCATCCAAGATTTGAATCAGAGTACATTCCACTTACATACTCATGTCCAGACGGATCTTTGTTCGAAACCGGATTATTGTTAACATACGCATATCGATCCCCTGCCTGAACACCTTGTTTAATGATGGGGATTTTCGTGTCCGCCTGGGCGAACCTGCCAAGCGCCGGGTCGTACCACCTGGCCTGGTAGAAGTACAACCCGTACCCTTCTGCGCGTTGACCGGTGTAGCGGTTGTCGGTCAGTCCGGCGCCTTCCTCGTAGCGATCCTCACCCCTGGCCATGTAGCGCAGGCGCTGCACCACGCCGCCGT
>CAYOHX010000262.1:0-5433 GCA_964403875.1 uncultured Anaerolinea sp.
ACTTTGGAAAAACCATAGTAACTACTCAGCGGTCGTTGTTTGGCTCTTCGGGGTCGTTTGGTTTGCGGCGGCGGAAGAACATCCAGGCAAACAGCCCCACCAGGCCGCTGCTCAACAGCAGCCCCATCACCAGGCTGACCCAATTGGAAGTCTCGCGCATTTTCTGGCCGGGGTCCGGGGTAGGGCTGGGTGTGGTGGTGCGGGTAGGCGTGGGACTCGAGTAATTCACCGGGTTGGTGGGAATGACCGTGAGCATGGTGAACTCTTCTTTCGTAGCGCTGGGAGAGACGGTGGGAGAAAGCTCCTCGCCGCCAGGACCCGGAGTGTCCTCGCCAGGAGCTGGATATCCGCCGGGCTGACCGGGCTGGGAGGCGCCGGGGGTAAGGGACGGAATCGCGCCGAATGTGCGGGTTGGCGTAGCTGTGCGCAAGATCACCGAAGGCCGCGGCGTGGAGGTGGGCAGGCGCGTGGCGGATGGGAAGAACCCAAAGGTGGCCGTGCGCGTGGGGGTGACGGAAGGAGAGGGGCGAGGGGTGGTGGTCGCCGATGCCGTGGGCGTGGGGGTAATGGTAGCGACGTTGGGGATGATGGATAGAACGTCGGAGTAAAAATAGCCGCCGTCACTGCGCACGATGCGCAGGCGGTAATAGTTGGTGATGCCGTTGGTGCGCCCGCCATCGGTGAAGGTGTAGCTGCTGCCTGCCAGCGCGCTGCCCTTGCGTTGGATCAGGTCGCTGATGGGTCCGAAACCTGTGTCGCTTTGCAAGCTGCGCTCCACATAAAAGCCGCTGATGTCAGCCTCGCTGGTGGTAGTCCATTGGACGGTGACGGTTTTGTCGCTGGCCAGAACCACGAAGGTTGCGGGGATGCCGACGCCAATCATGAAAGGAGTGTAGTTGAGATCGTCACTGAGGTTGGGTCGCCCTGAGTTATCCAGGACTACTTTGATTTCATTGGCTACCATGTCGCAGCTTGTTTCTTGCCCGCTCACGCCACCAGCGCTGGTCCCAGCCGGATTCTGCCCGGTGGTATCCCAACCGGCGGTAATGACTCCCGAAGGGTGGTACCACCACAAAGGATAACGGGCGGTGTTGGTGTTTTGCTCGCAGTAGTAGCTAGAGTCGATCGCGGCGACGCAAGCCGAGGAGCGGTCGTAGCGCAGCGTGAGGGTCAACGAACTGCCTACCGCGGCGCCATCTGACAGAAAGACATCGAAGGCATTGCTGCACGGATTGGGGCTGCCAGCATTCCATCCGGTGAAGGGGATGCCATCGGGAGCCGGCGTGCCGTGATTAACGATGTAAAGAGGATAATCAGAGCCGTCGGAAGAGCGCTGCACGGCAATTTGATTATCGAAATAAAAGGTTTTGTTGGTGGTGACTGTGACTCGCGCAACCTGCACCCCGGCCCCATTGGCGTTTTTGGCCACTGGCGCGCCAAGCTGCTTGTTGGCTTTGGAAGCGCAATGGGTGGCAGCGCCGGGCACGGCAGCTCCGCCCCAATAGTTGTGGTCGATTTTGCGGTTGGCAACCACCGCTGTTTCGCCCAGGCCACATTCCACCGGGTCTCCGGAGCGATTTCCGGCGATGTTGTTGGCCAGCAGGTTCAAGGCTCCGCTGCCGCCGTTCCATAACAAGGCATAGCCGCTGTTGGCACGGATATCATTGGAACGAATGGTTACCGCGCTGTTGGTGTTGGTCACGGTGACAGCGTCCGCGCCGCCGGTCAGGGTGTTGGACTCGATGAGAACCTCGGCGGGGCTGTTATTGATTGCCAACAGGCTGCGGTTGGGCGAGGCGCAGGTTCCGTCGGTGATGGTCAGATTGCGGATGGTCGCGCCGTTGGTAATGTCGAGCAGCGGGTTGGCGCATTGCGAACCCTCCGTGGTCAAGGTGGCGGCGCCCTGGCCTTCCAGGGTCACCGGTTTATGGATGGTCACGGCGCTGCCCTTTACCGGGTAGCTGCCCAGCAGGCGAATGATGGCATTGGGACTCGCGGCGTCCACTGCGTCTCTTAAGCCTGTGCCGATGCCCGAAGGCAGGTCGCCGCCGCTGTTCAGGTAGCAAGGTTTGGCGGCAGCCGCGTCACAGGTCGCTGCCGTGGCGGCCACGTAGGCCGGAGAAGCGGCTGGGGCGATCGCGGTGAGGGGGGTAAAGACTTGCTGCGAGCGGGTCCATCCAGATGCGCCGCGCTCGAACACGCGTAAAAGGATATTGCCCGAGGCGCTGGCGGCGCTGGAAATGCGCAGCGAAAGCCCCAGAGATTCGAAGAAGTAATAGCCGTTGAAATCGGCTTCATTCGCGGCAATGAGCGAATACCCCGCGGGAGGCATGGTATCCTGAGCGCAGCGGGTATCGATGGCCGGGTCGGGGTCCGTGTCTACAGCGGGGGTGTAAGTCTGGGCAGTGACCAAACCGGTGGTGTCCATCACGGTCAGGGCCGGGTCGGTCCAGCCATTGGGAGCGTAGGCGCAGATCTTGAGGTTGGGGTCGGTGGTGCTGGTATCCACAGTGTACAGGCCCAGCTCAAAATCGAGCCGGTAGCTGAGGCGCTGGCCCGCGGCGCAGCCCGCGGCGGGGCAGGCGGCAGGCGCCACCAGGGTGAGCGTGGCGGCCGCGCGCGGGGCCGGTTGGATTGAGCTTTGCGGAACCGCCGAGACGACCAGGGAAAGGAGGACGGCTAAGTAAAGGACACGTAAAAATGGCCGGCGGGCGGGGATCATGTCCTCATTGTACATAAAAAACGAAACTTTGGGTATGGGGGGAGAAGGGGGAAGAAGGTATTACCAAAACAGCGCTCCGCAAAACCGGAACGCTGTTCTGGTAGAGGACATTCAAACGAAAATATCTAGAGCACTTTGCTCAGGAACAACTTGGTCCGGTCCTGGGTGGGTGTGCTGAAGAGGATGTTAGGCGGGGCGATCTCGACGATTTGACCTTCGTCCATGAAGATGGCGCGGTTGGCGGCGGCACGGGCAAAGCCCATTTCATGCGACACAACCACCATCGTCATTCCTTCGCGGGCCAGGTTGAGCATGACGTCCAGCACTTCCTGGATCATTTCAGGATCCAGGGCGCTGGTGGGCTCGGCGAACAGCATGATCTTGGGGTTCATGGCCAGGGCGCGAGCAATGGCCACGCGCTGTTGTTGCCCCCCAGAGAGTTGAGTCGGGAAGGCGTTGGCCTTGTCAGGGATGCCAACTTTTTCCAGCAGGCGCATGGCCACTTCGGTGGATTCTGATTTGCTGCGCATGCGCACCACCTTTTGGGCCAGGGTGATGTTATCCAGCACGGTGAGGTGGGGGAACAGGTTGAACTGCTGGAAGACCATGCCCACCTCGGTGCGCACGGCATTGATGTTCTTGGCCGAATCGAGGGGGATGCCATCGACGACGATGGAACCGCTGGAAAACTCTTCGAGGCGGTTGATACAGCGCAGCAAGGTCGATTTGCCCGAGCCGGAGGGGCCGATGATGACCACTACTTCGCCTTTTTCGACTTCCAGGCTGACCCCGCGCAAGGCATGTACCGAGCCGAAGTGCTTGTGAACGTTCGAGATTTGGATGATGGGGGCCATGTGATCCTACCTTTCTGTCCGTGTGCGGCGTTCGAGCCAGCCCACGATCCGCGCCGAGAAGAGGGTCATGGTTAGATAGATCAAGGCGATCATGGTCCAGGTTTCTATGGGCAGGGGGGTGATGCCGGTGAACTCGCGCCCGCGGCGGGTGATATCGGCCACAGATACCACACTGACCAGAGAGCTGTCTTTGAGCAGCGAGATGAACTCGTTGCCCACGGGCGGCAGGATGACCCGCACGGCCTGGGGTAAGATGACGTAGCGCATGGCCTGCACATACGTCATGCCCAGGCTGCGAGCAGCTTCCATTTGGCCTTTAGAAATGCTTTGGATGCCCGCGCGGTAGATTTCGGTCATGTAGGCGGCGTAACACAAGGTCAGGCCGAGGACGGCCATGGCGATTGGGTTGGCCAGGTAGGTTTGGAAGGCGCGGATATTGAGGGCGTCGCCGATGTCTTTGATGACCGAGGGGAACGCGAAGTACCAGAAGATGAGCTGGACCAGCAGCGGAATGCCGCGTGCCACTTCGACATAGACGGTGGTGAAGCCGCGAACGGCCCCTACGCGCGAGAGGCGTCCTAAAGCGCCCAACAAGCCCACCACCAGCACTAACAAGAAGGTGACACCCGTGACCAGCACGGTGGTGCCAAATCCATCTTTAACGAATTTGAGGATGCGCCAGTAGGGATCGGGGCGGATTGCCGCCAAAAGGGCGATCAAGCCGATGACAGCAAAAACCATCCACCACCAGGGGTCAAAACGTTGGACATTTTCGTTGCCTGGAATGGTGGGCAGATGAGGATCCGTGGTGTTTTTCGATAGGCTCATGGGCATCTCCCTGGAACAAAAACGGCTCGGGAAGTTGCCGAGCCGTTTTTGCAGTGGTGTGGGTTACTGACCGGCCAGGTACTTCTGTTCCAGCTCGCCGATCGTGCCGTCGGCTTTGAGAGCCTTGAGCGCGTCATTGATCGCCGGGAGAAGATCGTCGGCATTGGTCTTGCAGATGGCGATGCCGTAGTTTTCATCGGTGAAGACGTCCCCCACGGTCTTGAGGTTGTCAGGGTTGACAGCCAGGAAGGCCAGGGTGGTAGGGTAGTCGGCGATCACGGCGTCGATCTGCCCGTTGGCCAGGTCGAGGAAGGCCAGATCGTAGGAGTCGTAGGTCTTGAGCTCGGCCCCGGCGATGGCGGCGGCTTCAATGGCTCCGGTAGTATTAATCTGCGCGCCGATCTTCTTGCCGGTCAAATCGTCTTTACTCTTGATCTCACTGTTAGCGGTCTGCACGGTGACGATTTGACCCGCGTTGATATAGGGGTCGGAGAAGGTCATGGTGGCTTTGCGCTCTTCGGTGATGGTGATGGCGGCGATGGCCAATTCGTACTGGCATTCGGAGATGCCCGCCAGGACCGAGTCGAAGCCAGTGTTGACGAATTCGACTTCCAGGTTTGCTTTTTCGGCGATGGCCTTCATGAGTTCAACATCGAAACCGGTGAGTTCCTTGGTGTTCTCGTCGACCATTTCGAAGGGCGGGAAGGTGGCATCGGTGGCGACGCGCACTTTGACCTTGTCACTCGCGCCGGTGGAGGCGGATTGACAGGCGGTGAGGATCAGGCTGGCGACGACCAGCAGGCTGATCAATACGAAAGACAGGCGTTTCATTCTATTCTCCTTGAAGTTGGGTGAAAAATCACTGGGTAAGCTGATTATAGCGCAAAAAAGCGCTCACGGGCTTCCTCCTTCCTGGCCCGCAGCGAGTCAAAACGCGTCTTCCGCTCTTTGGGGGGCACCACGCCAACTCCCAATGATATGGCTTTTCCAAAGTCACTTGACTTTTGCAAAAGCCTCGCTCTTTCGTAT
>CAYOHX010000263.1:0-5379 GCA_964403875.1 uncultured Anaerolinea sp.
TGCCAGCGGGCCCCACCCCAACCGCCTACGATACGCTCACGCCTACGCCCGTACCCTGAAAGGAATCCATCATGACCTCTGAAACTGAACCCGCCACCCCGCCCGCCGAAGAGCAGGCAGAAACCACCCCCACGACCGAATCCGACGCTGTCCCCGTCCGGGCTGCCGAACTGCCGGCTGAACCCACCCCCGCCAAGAAAGGCTCCGCCTTTGGCCGCTTCTTCCGCCATGTATTCAGCCCCGACACGCGCACCGGAAAAATCGTGCGTCCCATTCTACGTGGGTTGGCGGTCACGGTGGGTTTCTTCGCCTTGGGAGTCCTTCTCACCTACATTGTGCTGTTCCAACCAATCGATCAGCGGTATCGCGAAACCCGTGCCAATCTGGAGCAGGCCCAGGCAGAACTGAAAGCCAAACAAAAAGAATTGGATGAAGCTGCTTTGACCTTCATCGGCGCCGAGTCGGAGCGCAATCAGGCCATCGAACTGCGTGACACCCTGGAAAGTCGTCTGTTGGTCTGGCAAGGGATGAGCAAAGTGGCGGATGTGCGCCTGGCCCTGGCCAAGAAAGACACCGCAGCGGCAAAACTGGCCCTAAAAGAAGTTGAAACGCACCTCGAGACGGCCTTGCCCGAGTGGGAGAAGCTGGGCGCGGCTCAGGCTACCACCTTTGACCAGCTCCTGGCCCTGGTCAATGATGATATCAACCGCAACACAACCCTGGCGGATCAAGACCTGGAACGGTTGGTGAGCGAACTGATGCTGATCGAGCAAAATCTGGGCGAATAAGGGGTCTATGCGCCGGTTTCCTTCCGCCCGCCTCCGTCTGGAGAGGGTCATTGTTCCAGGCCTGATGAGCCTGGTCATTGCCTACGCCAGCTATGCGTGGATCCTGCAAACTCCTTTCTTCTTCAGCCGGTCCAGGCTGGCTCTGGGCGGAATCCTGTGGGCGGCCCTGACCATCATCCTGGTCATTTGCCGACTCGACCGTTCCCGGTTGTTCCAGCAGCCCTGGCGAAACCTCCTGCCCGCGGTAGGCAGCCTGTTTGTGCTGCTCAATTTGCTGGCTGCCGCATTTTTTTCCAGAGTCCCCTACACCTATCTACTCCTGCCCCAACACTCTGTCGTTGTGCAGTCCCTGAGCCCGGCCTCCCAGATCGAAATCCGCTCGTTCACAACTGAAAACGAGGGCCTGCAAGAGATTCATCGCTTTTTGCCCACCGAGCAATGGCGGGGCCTGGGCTCCTCGCTCACTTCTCAACTTGGCGCTGAAAGTCCGCTGGTGTGGCAAGGGAAGCCCGGCCAATTCGTTGAAATTCACTTTAAAACCTGCCCCACCTGCGGCGAAGTCGAAATCCAAACGGGGGGTCAGACCGAACGACTGAACCTGGCCCAGGGAGAGCAAGATGGTATGGTCCTTTACCGAAAACTATATGCTTCCCTGTTTTTTCACCGGGCAGCCAATTGGATCCTTTTGGAAGCCGCCATCTTCCTCACCGCCGCCCTAATTTCCATCGCTGCCGCGCGCCTCTTGAAATCATCCGCCGCCCCGCGAACGCCGCCTTTCATGGTTCCAGCCGCATGGCACAACGCCGCCGTGTTTGGGGCGCTGGTCGCCCTGACCGCCATCCAATACGGCTTCAGGCTCCAGCCCATTCTATACAACGATGATTGGTGCCAGATTGTTTACGATGCCCACGCCGGGCGTCTTTCTCTGTTCATGCTCGATTCACGCCGCCCCCTCCACCTGTTCTTCGCCGCGCTCTACAGCCAGTTCCTGACCCTCGACCAAACCGTGCTCGCGCTGTATCTCACCCAATTGGGCGTGCTGATCCTGACAGCTTACTTGATCTACCGCCTGGCCCGAGAAGGCTTTGGCGCCTCGGCTGGACCGGCGTTCCTATGCGCAGCCTTGTGGCTGGTCTACCCCAACGATTACACCTATTTGTATATTTCCATGCTCGCGGCCCGAACTGCATTTCTGCTTTGCGTGGTCTGCTTGCTCCTGACGCTGCGGGTCCTTCGCCGCGGGAGTTGGCTCGCAGCAGTTGGGGCGGTGGCCTCCGCTCTGCTTGGATTATTGATGTACGAAGGCCACCTGGGATTGATCACGGTCGGGCCAGTGCTGTTTGCGCTGCTCGAACGCAAACAATTAACCCCCAAGAAAATCGCCGCCATCGCCCTATCGTATGCCGGTATCGCAATTTTCGTGGTGTGGCGCATCTTCATCCAGCCCAGGTTTTATCAAGACGCCAAACTGGCCAGCCTGGATTTTGAGGCCGGCGAACTGGCAGCCCGGTGGTTGCAAACGGTAAAAACTTTATTGGGCGGATTTCGACTGCCTGCCGATGCGAGCTGGCTGCCGGGTGACAGCCCGTGGACGCTGATCTTATGGGGGTTGGGTGCTTTCCTGGTCGGGGGCGTGTTCCTGGCTTTACCCGCCTCGCCGGCAAAGCGTCCCGTCGTCCACCAGTTGGCCGTGGGAGCGCTGCTGTGGGCAGCGGGTTTCTTTCCGATCCTGATCAACTATCCCGTCAACATTTACTCTCACCTTTCCAGGGTCAACCTGTTTTCCAACCTTGGGGCGGTTCTGCTCATCATCGGACTGCTCCAGGTATTGGCGTCCAGCCTGGGCAGCGTCCGCTATGCCCCAAAAATTTTGCTGGCCCTCAGCCTGCCGTTGCTGCTGGTCTCCTCGCTGGCGCAACAGCAAGTCCAGGAAGGCAACCGCCAGTCCTGGGCGGAAGCGAAAACCTTTTACGCTACCCTGGTGAGCGAGATACCAGATCTCAAGCAAGATACGCAGGTGTTGTTCTCCATCACCACTGGGGAAGAAGAAACGTTCACCCGCCGCCCGTTGTTTACCTCCAGTTGGGAAGCCGCCTGTGCCGTGAGGACACTTTATGAAATTCCCGAACCCAACCTGCAAGTGGGGTATCGGTATACCGATCTTTCCCAGGCTCCCTTCCCCGGGTTTAACATCCTGGGGGGAGCGATGGAGACGAACTCGATTGGCGACGTTCCTGACCCGAGCAAGCTGTTGGTGTTAAGTTACAACTTGAAAACCGCCGACCTGGAAATTGTCCAGGATATCGGCTTCCTGGGCCTCGGAAGCGTTGATTCCTACAAACCCTTGGCGCGCATTACGCCCGCAACCCGGGATTTTCCGACTCGCCGGCTGATCGCGCCGGAATGACCCCCAACGGGGTTCAGCGCGTATACTGATCGACCAGCGCGCCCCACTCCTCGATGCTGAGTGTCTCAGCGCGGCGCTGTGGATCGACGCCCGCTCGGCGCAGCAAGTCTTCAGCGGCGGCGGCAGGCATGCCCATGCCACCGGACAGCGAATTTCGCAAGGTTTTGCGCTTCTGGCTGAATCCCGCTTTGGTGAGCTTGAAAAAATCTTCCAGGCGGTCAGCGGAGACGCGCGGTTCGGGCAGCACATCTACGCGCACCACAGCGGAGTCCACTTTGGGGGGTGGGTAGAACGCGCCAGCGGGGATCCGGGCAGCCACACTGGGGTTGCCATAAACCTGGACGCTGAGGGCCAGCAAGCTCAAGTCGCCGGGCAGGGCGCAAATGCGCTCGGCCACCTCGCGTTGCACGGTGAGCACCAGCCGCCGCGGGCGGGCGGATGACTCGAGCAGGTGACGGATGATGGCCGATGTGATGTAATAGGGGATATTGGCCACCACGTAGTAGCCGCTGCCGCCCATCAAGGCCGCCGGGTCCAGATCGAGCATGTCGCCCTGCACGATGGACACATTTCCGCAGCCCCCTAACACATCCTCTAAAACAGGAATCAGGTTGCGGTCCAGTTCCACCGCCACCACCTGGCGCGCGGCGACAGCCAGATAACGGGTCAGGCTGCCCAGGCCCGGTCCGACTTCCAGCACAATGGCATTGGCGGGCAACTCGGCAGCAGAAACGATGCGCTGCAAGATGGCGGGGTCGGCCAGAAAGTTTTGGCCCAGGCCCTTGCGGGCGTACAGGCCATAATCACGCAGCAGGCGAGAGATATCCAGCGGTGGAAGATTCATTGGAGGAGGGGGGGGACGGAAGCGGGAGCGGGAGTGAGGAAATAGACGGTAACGTATTGAGACCAGTGCATGTAATCATCGTCGCTATAACCCAGGTCAATCCACAACCGGCCCGGTATACCGCCGCCCACATCGCCCACCACGCCAAAGCCATAACCGGGGATGTAGACACGCGAGCCGCGCAAGGCGCGGTACAGGTTCAGGGTCAGCGCGACAATACCCTTCGTCAGTTTTGCGCCGCTGGAAGTGGCCGTGGAACAGCCATCGATGCCCAGGCGGCAGGGAGAATAAGACGTCGCGTACATTTGAACGGAGCGATAGTACTCGATCACGCCGTCGGGGGTGTCGGCGGATTTTACCACCACCTGGGTGCCGTAACCCAAGACTTGATCGACCGGCTGGGTAGCGGTCCATTCCGCCTCGGTCTGTTGCGAGACCTCCTGCCCATCTTCGTAGCGTACACGCACCCGGCTGACTTTGACGCCATACTGTCCAGCGGTCAGCACACTGCGCGCATCCAACTCCAGATTCGGGTCGGGGGCGAAACTACTTTCAAACGGGATGGTGGTTTGCTGGAGCGTGACCGTCTCGCGGACCCGCACCACGCGGATTTTTCCATCGGCGGGGAGCGGTTGGTCATCGGCCGGCAGACTGTAATCGAGGCCTTGCAAGGCCATGCCGGCCTCGGCCAACGCCGCGCCCACCGTGCTGGCCGAGGTATGCGCCGCGAGCGTTCCGGTTTGCGTTTCAATATGGATGGGGCGAGCGCGGCGAAGTTCCACCTTCATGCCCGGCAGCAGGCCAGCCTCCATTTCAGCAGAAAGGTCGTCGCCAGGCCGCAAGGCGTGTCCGGTCTCCCACAATCCTTCGCCGACCGTGGCGGCTGCGGAAGAAAGGGTGAGGGTTTGCCCATCTTCGGTCAATTCAAAGGCCGCCGCTGGTTGGTATTGCAGGTAGATGTGCTTGGTGAACGGCAGTGGTTGCCGCGCCTCAATGGGCTGTCCCCCAACCAGAAGACGGTCCCCCGGCTGGAGGTCGATCCCGGCCTGGGCCAGCCAATCCGCGGGTACGGCACTAAAACTGTCAAAATCCACGGCATGGCCATAGGCCCACAGAGAGATTCGCTGGGGCAGCGCGGGGGGTTCGGTTTCCCTGGGCGTGAAGGCCAGCCAGGCGGCGATTGCGCTGAGCGCCAGCAGCAGCAACCCGGCGGACAATAGTCGTTTGCTGAGGTTCATTGTGCGCATTGTAACATGACTTTTTAAAAGCCCCAAATCGCACGAATTGGCTCTTTGGCAGACGCCCCTGGCAGGCCCGCTAACGCAATGGAGCCCGAATTT
>CAYOHX010000264.1:0-5288 GCA_964403875.1 uncultured Anaerolinea sp.
TCGTTGTCACGGTCGTAATATCCCTGGGTATACGAAGGGTGCGCGCAGTAAGGCACCTGGCACACCGCATCAACAATAAATTCGGGGATCAGGGTCCGGTTCGGATCTGAGCGGATCACGGATTCATCCACAATCTCTTCAGCAGTGATGATGACGTGCTTCGCGGCAAAGGCGGCCTCTTTCTGCTCGCCGATGATGCCCCACAGGTGGGCATTGCCGCTGGCATCAGCGCGCTGTACATGAACGACGGCAACGTCTGGCAGCAGCGGGGGGACCACCATCACCTCTTTGCCAGAGTCGGGCTCCACCCCGCGGCGGATCCGGGGATTAGAGGGCTCTAGATCAGTAGCGGCAGTCTGGTTCATGGGGATTATGGGCAGGCCGGTCGCCCCGGCTTGCAGGCGCGAGATCATGCCAAAGTGAGAATATTCTTCCCACTCCAGTTTTCCCGATTCGATGGCCGAGCGCACGATGCGCAGCGAGCCAACCCCGGGATTGCCCATGTAGGAAAAGATCACCTTGCGAGCGCAGCCAGCCGCGACCATTTGATCATAAACCAGGGCAGGGGTAGCACGCGCCAGCACCAGATCCTTGCGGCCCTGGCGGATAATTTCGTGCCCGGCCGCGAACGGAATCAGGTGGGTGAAACCGGCCAGGTAGACCATATCGCCATCGTGAACGTATTGAGAGATCGCTTCAGAAAGGGAACAAAGTTTATTCATAGGGTAACAGCTTCGATAGGAGGTTTTGATTCAACTTTTTATTCCGGGCTTGCACCAAGCACTTCATTTTTTATCCTTTTTTTTCGATTTCTGCAGCAGGCGAAAGCGCCCGGTTGGCTCAGAGGGTGGGCGGGGATCCTTAAACCAAAGAAAAATACCCAGGGCTAGCAAAATGGCGCCGATCACCAGATAATTGCAGGTTGGGGATTCGGCAATATCCGACAGAATAAACAATCCGATCAGCCCCAGGCCGATCAGGATAAAAAAGGTGCCAATCCGGTTGATCAACATCAGGTTTCTACTCGCCTGCCGGCCTGTAGAAATGCTTTACAGGCCGGCAGGGCATCAATGGCAATCAGTCCTTGCGGACCCGGTTACGAATCTGTTCGTGCATGTACAGCGGCAGGTAATACAGACCGCCAGAGTTTTTGCCAGACGCACCAGAGGCTTTCCAACCGCCAAAGGGTTGGAAACCCGGCCAGGCGCCGGTGGTGGCGCCTTGCGGGCGGTTGGCATAGGTGACGCCAGCCTGGATATGATCATAGAACCAGTCGGTTTCCTCCGGTGTCCCGTAGAAACCGGCCGTCAGTCCGTAAGACACGTCATTGGCCAGGCGCATGGCTTCGTCCAAGTCTTTCACCCGGGCAATGGTCGTGATGGGCACGAACATCTCGGTCTTCCACAACTCGTGATCGAGCGGCAGTTGATCCACCAGTGTGGGCGCGCAGAAATAGCCCTTCGCCAGGTCGCCTTCCACCAGGATCTTGCCGCCGGTCAGGATGTTCCCATGCTGGCTGAGATCTTCTGCGAAATTCTGATAATCGCGGTATGAACTGCGGTTGATCACCGGCCCCAGATACACCTCGCGGCGGGTCGGGTCGCCGATGACGATCTTGTTGGTTAGCTCAACCAGGCGCGAGACAAGCTGATCGTACACCGGTTCTTCGACAAAGACACGCGAGCAAGCCGAGCACTTCTGGCCCTGCAAGCCAAAAGACGAGCGCATAATACCCAGCGCCGCGTCCTCGATATTTCCATGCCGCGATACGATGGCGGGGTTCTTTCCACCCAACTCCAGGATCGTAGGCCGGACCCACGGTCCCTGAGCAAAGTCGCGGTAGATTTTCATGCCCACGTTGAACGAGCCGGTGAAGGTCACTCCGGCCACATCCGGGTCATCGATCAAAGCCTGGCCCAACGTGCTGCCTGGCCCGGTGACAAAATTGATCGCACCAGCCGGAATGCCAGCTTCTACCAGGCATTCGGTGAACAAACGCGGAATCCAGGGCGTATCAGTGGCGGGCTTGAGCACCACCGTGTTGCCAGCCACCAGCGCCGCACCCGTAGGCCCACCGCTCAACGCCGCGGGGAAGTTGAAGGGCGAGATCACCAGCCAGACACCGTAAGGGCGCAAGACAGACACGTTGGTAGAGGTTAATCCCACCAGCGGATCGCGGCCCATCTCAGCGATATAGCCGTTATTGGCTTCCATTTGATCGCAGGCATAACGCAGCAGATCAGCGGTTTCGGCCACATCACCCAGCGATTCCATACGGTTCTTGCCCACTTCAAGGGCCATTACTGCGCCCATCTCAAAAATACGCCGGTCCATAATGGCTGCCGCTTTGCGCACCAGGGCCACACGCTCTTGCCAGGGCGTGTGGCTCCATACGGGGAAGGCGCGTTTTGCCGCGGCGATTGCATCGTGGGCATCCTGGGGGGTGCCTTTCTGGAAAATACCCAACACCCAATCTGTATTGATGGGGCTGCGATCCTCGAACTTTTCGGCGGCATAGCGTTCATTCCCGTCGATGATCATGCCATACTCCTGACCCAGCCTGGCTTTTACTTGTGCCAGGGCTTCATCAAACCGCTCGTGCAGTGCTTCGGGCGGGTTAAACATAGTTGAATAGGTCAGTTTAAAGGTGTTTTCGGCTGACATACAGGTTAATCCCTCCGCAAACTCAGAAAGCAGGATTGATCCAGACGCCCCAGAACGGCGGGCTGACCACGCCGACCAGGTAAATAGAATGTGACCTGACCCCTGCCAAAAGAGCGGCCAGGGCGCAGGCAAATTCCGCGACCTATCCGAATTTTTTGGTGCTGCGCGCGGCATCACCACGCCCAACATGTCTCGGATAGATTTTAAGTATAGTCCAGGAGAGAGGGAACGTCAAAAAAAAACTGGCCATTTCTGTTGCGCTGGCAGAGATTTTGGGCTAAACTCACTGATAACCATGAACAGGGACTTCCAGGTTTTCATCGGCATCGATATCAATATCGGCTCCAAACCGGTCACCTTTATCGCGCTGGATCTGGACCAGCAGCCGCTGGCTATCGGTGAGGGCGACGTGCCCGACGCGCTGGCTTATGCCGCCGGGCAGTCAGCAGGGGCTCTGGTGGCCGTCAATGCGGCGCCCCGCCCCAACCAGGGCCGCATGAAGCGTGGTGAAGTGCGCAAGAACCTGAAACCCGCACCTGGAAAAGGGAAATTCACCGCCCTGCGCCAGGTGGAATACGAGTTAATCCGCGCCGGAATCAGCGTGCCCGAGACACCCGCATCGCCTGAAAAAAGCCTGCCGTGGGTGCGGCGGGGTTTCTCACTGGTTGAGAAGCTGGAAAGCATGGGCTACCGGCCCTTCCCGGATGAAGCAGAGATGCCTGCTGCCCGCCAGTGGCTGGAAACGAACGCAGACGCGGGCTACTGGTCACTGATGGGCGTGGTTCCCCTGCAAGCGGGCACGCTGGAGGGGCGCATCCAGCGCCAGTTAGTTCTGCTCGACGAAGGGCTACAGGTCCCCGATGCCATGGACTTCTTTGAAGAGATCACCCGCTTCAAACTGCTCAAGAGCATCCTGCCGACCAAGAATATTTTCCCGCAGGCCGAGCTGAATGCCTGGATAGCTGCTCATACCGCCTGGCTGGCGGCCAACCAGCCAAATAGCGTGCGCACTTTTGGCGAGCCAGAAGAAGGCATTATTTACCTGCCGCGCAAAGCAGAGCCAGATGATGAGCAGCACGATCCCAGAAAACGCCTGGAACGCGACTGACCGGGCGCGGGCATAGTGACCGGCGAATCACCCATATCACGCTCCGCATTCACACTTAACAAACATCTTCCCTTGTGCTACAATTCACATAGTAATTGTCATATTAATAACTTGTGGGTTGTACCCTTGAGGAAGGAGAAAGTCTATGAATGTCGGAATGTGGGCCAAAGCCCTGCGTGTCATTCCCAAAATTGACAAAGCCGAGTGGGACCGGCTGGATGTCATTTCGCGCTGGTTGATCTCTACTCGCGCCGCCGTATTGATCATGACCTTCATCTCAGCATCCATCGCCGGGATCATGGCGTTTGGCGCCGGGCAGTTCAACCTGCTCTATTACATTCTACTGGTGATCGGTCTGGTGTTCGCACATGCCACGAACAACCTGCTCAACGATCTGACCGACTACGATCGCGGCGTGGACCGCGATAATTACTTCCGCACGCAGTACGGGCCGCAGGCCATCGAACAGGGGCTGATGACCCGGCGCCAGATGTTGACGTACGCGGGCGTCAGCGGGTTGATTGCCCTGCTGGCCGGGGCTTACCTGGTGTGGGTTCACGGCTGGCTGGCGCTGGCCCTGCTGGCTGCGGGCGCTTTTTTTGTGCTGTTCTACACCTGGCCGTTAAAATACATTGGCCTGGGCGAAATTGCCGTGATCATCGTCTGGGGGCCTTTGATGATCGGCGGCGGCTATTTTGTCATCACCGGGCAGTGGGATTGGAATGTCGCGCTGGCCGGGCTGCCGTATGCGCTGGGGCCAACCACAGTCATCTTTGGCAAACACATCGACAAGCTGCGCGAGGACAAGGCCAAGGGTATCCATACCCTGCCGGTCATCATCGGAGAGACAGCGGGCCGCTACAGCGTGATGTCCATGATGGCCCTGCAGTACCTGCTGGTGAGCGCACTGGTAGCAACCGGGTTCTTCACCCCGGCCATGCTGAGTGTCCTGCTGGCGCTGATCCCCAGCCCGTTGGTATGGAAATTACTTTCAAAGCCCAAGCCCACCACCCGCCCCGCGGAAGACCGCACCGGATGGCCGCTGTACTTCGTCTCGGCGGTATTCGTTCACAACCGCACCTATGGCATGTTGTTCCTCTTGGGCCTGATTGCCGACGCGGTGATCAAGAACCTGGTCTTCTAAACCAAAGGTGGGGCGACACAATATCCGCCCCACCCCTGGCGATTTCGAGGTTTACCCACCCCGGCTCCAGGCCGGGGTTTGGTCATCCAGTAATTGGACCAGCCCGGCGGCAAGTGAAACGGCCTGTTCCAGTTTTGCCTCACTCACATTCTCGAAACTGTCATGCGGTGTGTGGATCAAACCGTTAGGGCCTGCCGAGCTAAAGGCCAGAGTAGCCACACCGTTGGAGAAGAACAGAAAATGGCTACTGGCAGGCCAGGGCTCGGCCCGGATCACCCCCGGATAGCAAAGGCGGGGCGCCTGTGGCAGGGCCTCAAACTCGGCAGAAGCCGAGAAGACGGCCATATTGGTGGCCGAGAGCGCGCCGCCCAA
>CAYOHX010000265.1:0-5218 GCA_964403875.1 uncultured Anaerolinea sp.
GTTTGCGCGGCAGCCTGCTCGAGACAATAAGGTGGACTGTGCCTAGAATATGAGCACTAACAATAAGATGATGGGCCCAAACAAAATGAGCAGGACCAGACCCACCACAAGAGCCAGAACGAGGCCGATGACCCCGAAGACGACGGCTAACACGACGCCGATCAAACCAAAGACCAGCCCGAGAATCCCGCCGATGAGGCCGAGAATGAATTCGATGACTTCGAAAGGTTCCTCCAAAAGCCAATCCACGGTTGTTTCGTACCGACCATCCACTTGGATGATCTATAAACATATACGCGGTTGCTCTCGAAAGGTTGCAAACCTGGAACTTGACCGGATCAGGCGGGGCCCAAAACTTCCTGGATTTGCGCCAGAAGGCGGTTGGCCGGGGTTGCGCCGTGATTGACGTGGCGAGGTTTGCCCTGAGCGTCGATGATGAAGGTGGTGGGCACGCTGAGCACGCCCCATTGGCGGGCGACATCGGGTTGATCGTAGGCGTTGATTTCAACGACTTGCAGGCGATCACCCAGGAGCGACTGTACCTGCTTGACGGCTGGGCGTTGGATGGTCTTGCAGGGGGCGCAATCGGGGGTTGTGAAGTACAGCAATTGGGGGCTGCCTGGCGAGCGGGCTTCGGCATTGCGCGCAAGGCGGGATGCTCGCCAGAGCAACAACCGGTTCCCAAGGTAGTAGAACAGGAAACCCGCGCCGATGATCAAAACTGCCCAAACCAGACGAGATAGGAACTCGGTGTTCATTGGGCGCCTCGCTTGGGTCGCAGACCCGGGAAAGCGCCTGGCGGAGGAGTTTTGATGAAGCCGGGGATGTTCAGACGGTTGAACCAATAGTAAACGGCGCAGCCGACGCAGAATCCGGCCAGCAGGTTGAGCGCGGCCAGGGCGATGACCACCCAGGCCAGACTCCAGCCCAGGCCGGCAGCCCCGCTGAACAGCGCCACAGCGGCGCCAGCCAGGACGGTTCCGCCAAAGCCCTGGGCGAACAGGTGCGGTTCGGGGTTATCTTCGAGGATGTCGGGACGTAGAATTTTCGCTGGTTTGAGCAGGCCAGTATAGATGAGCCCGAAGCCGGGACGCTTGAGCAGTAGGCTGCCGATGAGCATGACCAGGGCAACCAGGGCGATGATCCAGGGTTGGTTGAACAAGAATGCCAGCAGGCTCAAGAGGATAATCAAGCCCTGGTTGGTCTTGAGGGCGGTATGGTCGATGGGTTTCAGGTTCATAACAATTCTCCTTTAAGGTAATAAAAACGGGTGGTAGCAGTCCTGAGGGAATAGGGCTGCAACCACCCGTGGTGCGCGTCTAGCGAATAGGCTAAGACGGCGGTGGTTCCAAACCCCGCCGGGGACAACACATGCAACAAGAGGAAGAAGTCACGATCATAATAATCTCCGTTATTTGGTAATCATAGTCCATAATTAATAAATGTCAAGGGATTTTCACGGGATTGTCACAGGTTTGTTGATGGCCTGGGGCGTTCGTTTTCAGCAGCTACCACGGCAACTTCCAGAGAACCTGTCCTATGGTTTTTCCAAAATCAACCCCACCCCTAACCCCGCCCCAGTCTTGGGGCGGGGAAACAGAAGATGTGGGGGTAACCCCCACACCCCCATACGAAAGAGCGAGGCTTTTGCAAAAGTGAAGTGACTTTGGAAAAGCCATAGACCTCACCATAGAAAGCCCCGTGTTTGCGGGGTGAGGTGTATCATTAGAAGATCATTGTCAGAAGGAGCAACTACCCACACCTTGGGTGAGTAGAATTTAGGAGTGAGGGATTCCTATGGGTGATGAAGCCAATATTGATGAGAAGCAGGGATTGGCCCGGTTGCCGCGGAATGTGTGGGCGGTGAGCGCGACCAGTTTCTTTATGGATATTTCCACTGAGATGATCGTCAATATTCTGCCTTTATTCCTGGCAAATGTGCTGGGGGTAAAGGCGAACATCATTGGGATCATCGAGGGGATAGCGGAGGCCACCGCCAGTTTGCTCAAAGTCTTCTCTGGCTGGTTGTCGGACAAGCTGCGCGGGCGGAAGTGGATTGCCGTGGCGGGGTATGGAATTTCAGCTTTGGCCAAGCCGTTTTTCTATTTTGCCGCGAGTTGGGAGGCGGTTGCCGGCGTGCGCTGGGTTGACCGCGTGGGCAAGGGCATTCGAACGGCGCCGCGAGACGCGTTGGTGGCCGATTCGGTCACGCCGAAGACGCGCGGTTTGGCGTTTGGGTTTCAGCGGGCGGCGGATACGGCGGGGGCCATGCTGGGGTTGCTGATTGCGCTGGTGGTGGTGTGGATGGCGCAGTCCAATGCGGTGGCATTGGGCGCGAACACCTTCCGTACCCTGGTTCTGATCAGCATCATTCCGTCGGTGCTGGCAGTTTTGGCTTTGGCCGTTGGGACGCGAGACGTGGCGGTGAAAGGGCAGCGGGCTTTGCCGAAGTTTGCTTTCCGGTCGTTAGGCAAACCCTTTATGGTTTTCATGCTCATTGTAGGGTTGTTCGACCTGGGCAACTCGTCCGATGCTTTCTTGGTGCTGCGGGCGCAAGAGCGAGGCTTGAGCGTGACTGGGGTGCTGGCGATGCTGGTGGCCTTTAATTTCGTGTATACGTTCTTGTCGACCCCCGCCGGAAAGCTTTCGGATCGGATTGGGCGCAAGAAGATGATCGCGGCGGGCTGGGGCGTGTACGCAGTGGTGTATTTGGGGGTGGCAGCGGCACAGCAGGCCTGGCAAATGTTTGCCTTGCATATTGTGTACGGCTTCTATTATGCCCTGGCGTATTCGACGGCTAAGGCTATGGTGGCGGATCTGGTGCCAGAAGCGCTGCGAGGTACTGCCTATGGCACGTATAACGCGGTGCTGGGGTTGTTGGACTTTCCCGCGTCGTTGATCGCCGGTTTGCTATGGGAGGGGGTGGGAAGTTGGGGCGGGTTCGGTCCCGCTGCGCCTTTCTTGTTTGGGGCAGGTTTGGCTGGTTTGGCGGCGGTGCTGCTGCTGGCCTGGAAACCAGAGGGATTGGATCATGGAGGAAATCCGCTGGGCTCCTAAAGTTCGCCAGGCGATCATTCGTCCGTTGTATGAGAATGATGCGGCGAGAAGGAATTGCCGATTCCCGTTTACAATTCGGAAAGCAATTTGGCTTTTTTGGCGTTGAATTCTTCTTCGGTTAAGACGCCCCGTTCGCGCAGTTCGCCGAGGCTGGCAAGCAGCTCCGTTACCTTGTTGGGGGTGGCAACGTTGGATACCCCTTTGGTAACCTGCGCTTCTTCAAGACGGATTTTGGCGTTGAGCATGGCCGTCTTGAAGCGAATGGGACTGCCGATCATGGTGAAGCGGTTGACGCCCAGCTCGCTGGCGGTGAGCACTTCGATGTCGCCGTAGTTGAACATGCGCCCGAGCCAGGATTGTTCCAATTTGACGTCGTTGACCTTTTCCAGGGAGGAGTCAGTGACGTTCTTGTTGAAGATGCCGATGACCTGGATGACACGCAGGTTGGTCACGATGTACATGTGGTGGCTCCAGTACAGCGTGTCGCGGACAAGGCTGACCAGGGGGATGAGGATCAGCAGATAGCCGAGCCCGACCAGGGGGTTGCCGGCGCTGGAAGCGATCAATATGGAGACGATCAGAAGGGTGAAGCCCACGAAAGTAAGTTCGACGAGAATTTCGCGCAGCAGCACCAACCAATGGCGGCGGGTGACCAGCAAGACTTCTTCGCGTTCGCCAAGCAGTTTTTTGAGGTAAGCATCGATCATGGTGAAACTCCTCCAGGGAAGATAGATTGAGTATATATCAATTTGGGGAAAGTGGGGGAGAAGCCCGCATGAATGCCTCAATTTCGGGAACTTCCTCAACCGCGGTGTGTAGACAAAATAAATCCGCTGTCGGCGGTGAGGCGCGACAGCGGAAAAAATTTAACCGCAACGAGAGTGAGAGCGATTACTTACGCCCGTTGGAAGAGGCGTCGTCGTCTTCCTCATCCTCATCATCGTCGTCCTCGTCTTCGTCCTCGAAGAAGTCATCATCGACATATTCTTCTTCGAAATCGAAATCATCGTCGCCATCTTCGGAGTGAACGTGACCGTGGGCCAGTTCTTCTTCATCGGCGGCGCGCAGGTCGACAACGGTGATCTCGAAGGTGAGGGACTTGCCCGCCAGGACGTGGTTGAAGTCAAGGCGAACATTGTCTTTGGTGATTTCGACGATGCGGGCTTCCAGCACATCGCCTTCCTCATTTTTGACATCCAATTCGACGCCCACTTTGAGGGGGATATCGGAGGGGATTTCGTCGCGAGGAACGTCGACCACGGCTTCGGGGTCAATTTCACCGTAAGCATCGGCAGCGCTGATCGTGACTTTTTTGCTATCGCCGATTTTCAGGCCGTACAATTCGCGCTCGAGGCCGGGGATGATGTTCTGATGTCCCTGAATGAACTCGATAGGATCGATCCCTTCGGTCGAATCGACGATTTCGCCGTCAACGGTCAAGGTGTATTCAAGGCTGACGACCACGTCGTCGGCAATCACGGAGGGGTTGGTAGTTTGACTCATGCTTGCTTCTTTCTTTCAAATGATACCGGCCCGCAAGGCGCGGAGCCGGGTGACAAAAACGGAGCGATTATATCATATCCGAGCTGAATGCGGCGGCTTTCTCGGCGCTTTCGTCGGGAGTTTCGATTTCGATGACACGACAGTCACCCCAACGCTCGAGGGCCAAAAAAAGCAGATGGGGACGCACCACAGCCAGGGCCAGGCGAAACGCGCCCGAATCGAGGGCGGTGAGGCCTGAGAGCCAACCCTGACCACGTTCGAGTTCCAGCGGGCCCAGTTCATCGACGACGAGCAGGTCACAGGGACAGGCGGAGGCAAGAACCGAATTGCCCCAGACGAGGGTGCTGGTATGGAAATCCCAGTTGAGCTGGCCGGGGAGGCTTTCGGCGCGGCGGGTGGCTAGCAAATGAGTTTCGCCACCGCGCAGGTCGTGAGCATCCAGCGCGGCGCGACGGTTTGCGTCGAAGCGGGCCAGAGAGAGAATCCCGGCGACATTCCAGCCAGCGTGTTGTCCCGCCTGGGCAACCTTTTGGCAGAAGGTGGTTTTTCCGGCGCCACGCCCGCCGCTGACCAGATAAATTTGTGGGTGGTTGATAGATGGCATTTGATCTCCGCTATACGATGCGATGAGTAATCATGGCTCTCTAGGAGTTGCCGT
>CAYOHX010000266.1:0-5174 GCA_964403875.1 uncultured Anaerolinea sp.
AATCTCCAGCAGGGTCTCCGCAAAAACATCCAGGTTTGCCCGTCCAAGTTCCATCACTATCTCCCTTCATCCAGTTCATAAGTCAAGCTTAACTCCTGCAGGGCAGAATCATATTCCTCGTCGCTCGGAACCCGGTGATGCCATTTTTGGGAGTTTTCGATAAAGCTTACCCCTTTCCCTTTGATCGTATGCGCGAGCACCAGGTTCGGCTTACCTGGTTTAAAGGGAACCTGATCAAACAGCGCCACCAGCGCGCTGGTGTCATTGCCATCCACTTCGCGAACTGCGTACCCGAAGGCCCTGAATTTTTCCGCCAAGGGCTCCAGTGGATTGACTGCTTCGGTGGTACCGGTTATTTGCAAACCATTCCGGTCAATAATCACCACCAAATTATCGAGACAGTAATGCGAGGCAGCCAACGAAGCCTCCCAATTGGAGCCCTCATCCAACTCACCGTCTCCCAGAAGCGTAAAGACGCGATAGCTGCGTCCATCCAGTTTTGCGGCAATTGCCATGCCCACTGCCACCGCCAGGCCATGCCCCAGCGCGCCAGTATTCTGCTCAATCCCTGGTACGCTACGGGTGGGATGGCCGATAAAGTGCGATTGGTACATGCACAGGGTATCCAACTCTTCCACCGGGAAAAAGCCCTGATCGGCTAGAACTGTGTAGAGCGCTTCAACACAATGGCCTTTGCTCTGCACATAGCGATCACGGTTCGGATCATGGAAAGTCTCCGGAGAGACGCGTAAGGTATGGTTATAAAGCACGTTAAGAATATCGATCGAGGATAAATCTCCTCCCGTATGGCCAGCGTGAGCTTGCTTAATAATCCGCAAAATGGTCCGGCGGTATTCGGCGGATTTTGTTTTTAGATCTTGGTCTAGGATCATGTGAAAACTCCTGACTTGGGGATAAAGCCCTGTGGGATAAAATTGCCGGGAAGGGTGGCCAATCGATCAAGTGGGAATATTTATGATTGATTTGAATAATTATTCATATAAAGAATTATATTCAAACCTAGAAATAGTGTAAATCATTTCGGCGAGCAAATCAATCTTGAATAAATATTCTAATCAAAATACCTATTCAATGCGAGCTTGTAACTACTTGACTCGGCATTTTGATTATGCTACACTCAATTTAGAATAATCTCTTTGTTTTGAATATTTATTCACAATTTTGCCAATCGATCAAAGCGTTTTTCCCTTATTGGTTTGATATTTCAATCATCGGTTTTTGGTGCTGTCTGGCTGGTCCGCAGACGGTTCGATTTCGCATACCTGTTTCCTGGAGATAACTAGAAATGTCTGTACATATTGAGAAATGGGATTACTTAGAGCTGCCCCTGAAAGGCCCTGAAACTGGCAATCCTTTCCTGGAGGTCAAGATCGAAGCGGATTTTACCCAAAATGGCCGAGTGTTCCGTGTGGCGGGTTTTTATGATGGCGGCGGGGTTTACAGGCTGCGCTTTATGCCAGACCAAGAGGGGGAGTGGCAGTATGTTACCCATAGTAACCAGCCTGTCCTGGACGGACAAACCGGCACATTTACTTGCACGCCTGCTTCTAACGGTAATCACGGCCCGGTACGCGTAGCGAACCAGTTTCACTTCGCCTATGCCGATGGCAGCCCTTATATCCCAGTTGGAACAACCTGTTATGTTTGGAACTTGCAGGGAGATGCACTGGAAGAAAAAACGCTTCGGACCCTCGACAGCGCGCCTTTCAACAAGATGCGCATGTGCGTGTTCCCCAAGCGCTACACGTTTAATTCAAATGAACCGCCAAGCTATCCATTTGAGGCCAAAATTGGCCGTAAGCTGCAGTCCACCTGGAGCTTTGAGATGGTAATGGCCTATTCGAACCAGGAGCCACCGGACTATTGGAACCTGGACCGCTTCAACCCAGAATATTTCCAGCACCTGGAAAAGCGCATCCTGGACCTGCGCGCCCGCGGCATTGAAGCGGATTTGATCCTCTTCCACCCCTATGATTACGGCGCCTGGGGCTTTGACCGCATGCCAGCCGAAGTCAATGAACGTTACCTGCACTACCTGGTCGCCCGCTTGGGCGCCATCCGCAACATCTGGTGGTCTTTTGCCAATGAATACGATCTCTTCGTTGGCTGGAAGATGGAGGATTGGGATCACTATATGCAGCTCGTCCAGCAAATTGATCCTTACGATCACCTGCGCTCCATTCATAACTGCATGGCTTTCTATGATCACACCAAGCCATGGGTAACCCACTGCAGCGTCCAAAACGCGAATATGTACCGGGTGCAGAACTGGCGCAAAATGTATGGCAAGCCCGTGGTTGTGGATGAGTGCTGTTATGAAGGTAACATCAACATGCTGTGGGGCGATCTTTCTCCTGAAAAAATGGTGCACCGCTTCTGGACTGGCTTCGTACAGGGCGGGTACATAGGTCACGGCGAGACCTATATCAACGACCGCGAGGAATTATGGTGGTCGAAGGGTGGTGAACTGGTCGGACAAAGCCCGGCCCGCATCGCCTTTTTGCGCAAGATTTTTGAAGCCGCGCCGAATCTCTCCCCGGTGGAGAAGAAAGAAAACGAATTCGTGAACCTGACGGAAGGCGGTTTCGGTGCATTCACGCGTGGCACGCGCGCCATCGATACCATCATTCCAGAAGGCGCCTGGAACTGCGCATCGGGTGGGTATCACGAAGATGACTATTTCATCTTTTATTTTGGCAGCCACCAGCCGGGTTTCCGCCGTTTCGATCTGCCTGAGGGAGCCACGTACCGGGTGGATGTGATCGATACATGGAATATGACCATCGAATGCTTTGCCGAGGCAGCGACCGGGCAGATCACGGTTCCCATGCCAACCCGCAAGTACATGGCAATTCGCATCCAAAAGAACTAATGCCGATCATCGGCCACTGCAAGCGTTTTCTACAGGAGGTGATTATTTTCGAAACAGTATCTTGTCACCCGAATGTGATGATCTATACATTTGAACCCATAAATCTGAGGAGATTAAAGAATGAGTCGGAAAAATCGTTTGCTCTCTGGAGTAATCGCACTGGTAGTGATCATGAGCATGACTCTCGCGTCTTGCACCCCTGCGGCGGCCCCTACCGCGGCAACATCGGCACCCGCGGCTGCAAATGATACCCCCGCTGCCGCCCCCAGCAGTTCAGGTGAGATGACGGAAGTTGGCACCCCGCGCAGCGAAACCCTGATTGTTCAAACCTTTGACGGCAAAGTGGATGTGCCAGACAATTTCAACCCGCTCACCAGGGGCTACGTTCTCTGGCGTGGTTTCCGCGAATTGGCCTGGGGCTACCTGTGGGAAATGGACACCGCCACCGGTCAGTCGTATCCCGAGCTGGCCGCGGATATGCCCAAGATTCTGGACGACCAGCACACCCAGTTCGAGATTTCTCTCAAGAAGGGAATCTACTGGAGTGATGGCGTCGAATTCACCGCTGACGACGTGATCTATACCCTGGATACCTATTTCGCCGGTAATGATAAGGGCTTAACCTATTGGGGCATCCCGGCGATCACCGGTTATGTCAAGTCCTACGAGAAGATCGACGATTACACCCTGAAAATTGAAACCACCCATCCGGCGTATGACTTCGTCACCATGATCGGTGTGTACACCTGGGGCTCGAACTTCAACATTCTGCCCAAGCACGTATTTGAAAAAGTGGAAGACCTGGCCAACTTCAAGAACCCCAACCCGGTCTCTTTGGGCGCTTACACCCTCAAGTCGTTCGATCCCAACGGCCAGTGGCACCTGTGGGAGCGGCGCGAAGACTGGCAGCGTTCCTCTACCGGCTGGATGGGCGAGCCCGCCGCTAAGTACGTCTTCTACAAGAACTTCGGCGATGAGCAGACCCGCACCCTGGCCTTTATCAAGAACCAGTATGATGTGGATACTTTCATGAGCCCCGATGGCATCGCCGCGGCTAAGAAGCAGAATGAGCTCATCAAGACCTTCTCTGCCACCATGCCTTACCACGATATGGGCGATGCCTGCGCGTATGGCATCATCATGAACAACCAGAAAGCCCCGTTGGATAACGCCAATGTACGCTGGGCCCTGGCGCTGTCGACCGATATGCAAAACATCGGGGTCAACTCCATGAATGGCGAATTCCGCGTATCGGCGCTGCCCATGCCGGATACCCAGATCACCAACCCGGCCTACTTTGCCCCGCTGGAGCCGTGGCTGAAAGAACTGAAGTTGGAAGATGGTTACCAGCCCTGGAATCCTAATTTCGCCGCTGAAATGGTCAAGAAAATGGCCGATGCTGGCATCGATCCAGCCATGCTCCCGACCGGTGACAATGTCACCAAGAGCTATGGCATGGGCTACTGGAAGTATGACCCGGCTGAAGCCGAAAAATTGATGGCCACAGCGGGTTACACCAAGGGCGCAGATGGCTTCTACGCCGGACCGGATGGCAAAACCTGGGAAATCGAACTGGTCATCCCCAGCGATTGGAACAAAGTGATGCAGCGCGTCGGTTTCTCCATCGCGGACTCGTGGACCAAGGCCGGTTTCAAAGTCAACGCCCGCCAGGTGGACAATGGTGAGTTCACCAAGGTTCAGAACACCAACACCCTGCTGACCACCATGGTCAACTGGTCAACCTCCTGCGTCTTCAACACCAACTACATCCAAAACTGGCGCTCGTTCTCGAAGGATTATCTGAAACCCGTCGATTCGAACGAGGAGATCTCCGGCAATTCCATGCGCATCACCGATGAAAAGATCTTCAAACTAATCGCCGATGCCGCCGCGATGGACATGTCTCAGCCCGAGTTCTTGGAGGCAGGCCAGGAGATCGTCAAGGAAATGATCGAGCAGATGGTCTACATCGATATGATGAATATCCCGACCACCATCCCGACCAACGAAACCTACTGGACGAACTTCCCGAAGGCCGATAACGCCTACGCAGTTCCTTACACCTGGTGGAGTTCCTTCAAGAAGATCCTGGTAACGATTAAGCCTACTGGTAAATAATTGTACTCGGTTGGATAATAGTAGGGGGGGCAGCCCCTGGGCTGGCCCCCCTATTCAGTAAGTAAAGAGGTGCGTAATGAAACTGGCGCAATACGTCTTGCAGCGGTTTGCAACTTACCTGGCGGTGCTGTTCATCGGGCTGACGATTACATTTTTCTTGCCC
>CAYOHX010000267.1:0-5157 GCA_964403875.1 uncultured Anaerolinea sp.
CCCACCCCCGAACCCCCTGGCGGTTCGCCGGAACACCCCATCAAAGTTTTGTTCGTTCCGTCGGTTGATGCCAATGTCATCACCACGGGCGGCCAGGTGATGGCCGATGCGTTGAACAAAGCCACCGGTTTGACCTTCGAGGTCAGCGTGCCTACCTCTTACGCCGCCACCATTGAAGAGATGTGCGCTTCCCCGACAGACACGATGGCCTTCATCCCCGGCCTGGGCTACGCGCTGGCGAGCCAACTCTGCGGTGTGGACGTGGCCTTCAAGGCTGTCCGCTATGGCTATCCTGTGTACTGGGCCGAGTTCATCGTTGCCCGCGACAGCGAATACCAGACTTTGGCTGACCTGGAAGGCGCCAAGTGGGGTTATGGTGATGTCGGCTCTACCTCTGGTTACATGGTCCCGCTCGTGATGTTCCAGGAACAGGGCATCACCCCCGGTGAAGAAGTTCAGACCGGCGGCCACAACCAGACTGTTACCGCTGTCTACAATGGTGAGGTTGATTTCGGTACCGTCTTCTACAGCGTTCCGTTGAACCCCGAGGGCGCGTCAGCCTTCTCCTATGAAGACTACGAAGCCGGCAAAGTCACCGATGACATGTACGAAATTCCGGAAGAGTCCATCCCCAACTGCGCTCCGGATGCCGAAGGCAAGAAACTGCTCTGCGACGGTTGGCGTGTTTTGGATGCTCGCGCGAACATCCGCGCCGAAGCCCCAGACGTGATGCAGAAAGTTCGCATCCTGGCCATCTCTCCCGCCATCCCCAACGATACGATGGCCTTTGGTCCTGAATTCCCCGCCGACGTCCGCGCTGAGATCGAAGCTGCTTTGCTCGCCTTCGCTGAGACCGAGGACTGGGCGAATTCGATCGGCTCCAATGACTTCTATGGTTGGTCTGGCATTTTGGCCGCCACCGATGCGGAATATGACTTTGTCCGCCAGATGATTGAAGCCACCGGCCTGACGCTTGAAGGCCTGGGCAACTAATTCGACCCTCGATCGTTTTTCTGGGCAGGGAGCACTCCCTGCCCAGATTTTCAAATACTACACAGGTTCGGATTAGATGCTCAGGCTCTTGTCCGAACCTGTGTTTTATACCTGGTTCCTTCTGGTAATAACGAATTATGCTTAAAATCCAAAATCTGACCAAGGTGTATATGCCAGCGAACGTCAAAGCGCTGGATGATGTATCTTTTGACCTGCCCAAGGGCCAGTTCCTGGCAGTCATTGGATTAAGCGGTTCTGGGAAATCTACATTGCTGCGTTGCATCAACCGGCTGGTTGAACCGACTTCGGGAAAAATTTTCCTGGATGGACAGGACGTAACGGCTGCCAATGCTGAGGAACTGCGCCGCGTCCGGCGCAAAATCGGCATGGTTTTTCAGCACTTCAACCTTGTCCACCGTTCCAGCGTGCTCACCAACGTGCTCGCGGGCCGTCTGGGCTACACTAGCCCGGCCTGGAGTTTGATCAACCGGTTCCCCAAAGCGGACATTGAGAAAGCCAAATACCAGTTGGAGCGGGTTGGAATTGGGGATAAGGCCAATCAACGCGCCGATGCTCTTTCGGGTGGACAGCAGCAGCGCGTGGGCATTGCCCGCGCATTGATGCAGGACCCTGAGATCATCCTGGCCGATGAGCCGGTCGCCAGCCTGGATCCGGTGCTGGCGCACAGCATCATGCAGTACCTGGAAAAGATTAACGCTGAAGACGGCGTGACGGTGATTTGCAGCCTGCACTTCCTGGACCTGGTGCACCGTTATGCGCATCGCGCCATCGCTTTGAACGCGGGACGCGTGGTATTTGATGGACCGCCGAAAGAAATCGATGATGTGCGGTTCAAAGAAATCTATGGGCAAGAAGCGGAACGCGTGGGTTAAGGAGATTAGCCATGAAAACACCGAAAAAACTCCTCAAATCCATTCTCGTGGGCGTGGCCATTCTGATCGCGTTGGTTATTTATGCCTACGGTTTCCAGGTGACCAAAGTGAACCTGGAAGAGACGCGCGAACCGCGCCGCCAAACCCAGCTCACGCGCATTTTGCGCGCGCTGGCTCGTCCCGATATCATCACTTACGAAAAAGAAGAATTCACGGTCTCTCTACCCATCTACACTCCCTGTTCTGCGGATGCTGAGCCGCTGCCCGCTGTTGACACCACCGGGCCCTACATGGTGATGACCCCCGCGTGCGCCGACCCGGCCACCGAGGTGACCGTAGAGGGCTTTAATTTTGAGCCTAACACCAATGGGCCGATTAACTTCATCCCACCCAGCGGTGTCTCGCTGCAAATGGGCACGGTCACCACGGACAACGAGGGGCACTTTGTCGCCACCGTCAAGCTGCCCAAACGCCCCGACACTGTGGCCCAGGAAATCCGCACGGTCACCCGGCGAAACGTGGGCGGCCCCATGTTCAGCAAGAATGCGTTGGAAACCTGGGATAAGATCGTCGAGACGGTGTTCCTGGCTTTGTTGGCAACTACCTTCGGTGTCATTATTGCCATTCCGATCAGCTTTGTCGCGGCTCGCAATATTATGACGCCCATCACCAGCCCCTTTACCAGCATCGCCTTATCCATTTTACTGATCCCAGTGGGGTTGCTGGCGGGAGGTTTTGCCGCCGGGAAGATTTCTGACCTGGTCGGACTGCTGACCGGCACGATTTGGGGCGCGCTGGCGGGCGTGGTTGTGACGCCAGTGCTCATGTGGCTGCTCTTCCGTTGGGCCATACCGCCTGTTGAGGATGAACCCCCGACTCGCTTTGAACGGATTGTGCGGCCCATCGCGTTGTTCGTCACGGCTTTGCTGGCCGTGGCATTCTTCTACCTCTTGGCCAGCCTGGCGATTCAAACGGGAAAAGCCTTGATTGCGCCGTTGGGCGGGGCGGGCTTCTTGGGAAAGTTCATCGTCAGCATCGGTGACATCCTGCAAACGATCATTCCCCTGGTGACGGCCCTGGCTGGCGCGGGCGTGTTGGCCGATTTTGCTGGGCGCATCGGGCAGTGGGTGGTGGAGCACAGTTCACATTCGGCTAACCGAGTGACCAATCTGGTGCTGGGTGGATTGGCCGGCGCGGCGTTGTTTGCCATCATTGGCGCTGGCATCGATTGGCTCTACCAGATTGACAAACCCTGGACCACCTTCGGCATCCCGGCAATCGTGGGCGCGGTGGGTGGCGTGATTTTAGCGGGCTTCCTCTCGCGGAATGCCACGTTGCCGATCGGCTTCTTTATTTACACGGTGACCCGCACGATTTTGAATGGCCTACGCTCCATCGAGTCGCTAGTCATGGTCATCATCTTTGCCGTGTGGGTGGGCATCGGTCCCTTTGCGGGTGTCTTGGCCCTGGCTCTACACACCATCGCCTCAAACGCCAAGCTGTACTCGGAGCAGGTGGAAGGCATTATGGCGGGGCCGCTGGAGGCCATCACCGCCACTGGGGCTAACCGCTTGCAGACGATCATTTACGCGGTGATCCCACAGATCATCCCGCCCTATATTTCGTATACGATGTACCGTTGGGACATTAACGTGCGTATGTCCACGATCATTGGCTTTGCGGGGGGCGGTGGCATCGGTTTCCTGCTGCAGCAGAACATCAACCTGTTGAACTACCGCTCCGCCAGCACGCAGATGCTTGCAATTGCCGTGGTGGTTGCTTCGATGGACTACCTCAGTTCTAAGCTGCGCGAGAAAGCCATCTAGAAGCGATTGTTTTTAGACGACAAGACACCGGACGACTCGCGCCCGGTGTCTTGTTTTTTTCTTCTTTACATCGTCCAGGGTTCGGCGTGGATGTCGGTTTCGTCGGACCACTGCCGCTGGAGATGCGAAATTTCAGCCATCAACTCGGCGGGTAGGGGCTGGATTTGACCGGCGGCGCGCAGGAATTCGGCCAGGTTTTCCAGGCGGCTGGTGGAGCCAACCGTGGCGCGCACCTGAGGAAAGCTGTGCGCAAAACGCACGCAGAACTCGGTCCAACTGGCGATTCCCGAACGCTCAAAGATGGGCGCTACCTGGACGGCGCGCTTTTGTAGGTAATCCTTCCATGCCGCGCCGGGCACGTCGCGCAGGCGGTGGACATTGCCGCCCGAGACCGTGCGCATGGCGACGATGGGCTCGTTGCGCGCGACCAGTTCATCCCATAGGTCGTTGGAGGCAAAGCGCTGCAGGGGGTTGAGGTAGAAGATGTGCCCGTCCACAATGCCTTGCGGATAGCCGGCGCGCAAGGCTTTGAGGGGGGTGGCGGAGGTCCAGGGGAAGACTTCTACGACAAAACGCTTAACCAGGCCTTCGGCTTTGATGCGCTCGAACTCGGCGTAGCATGGTCCCCCGTTGGCATACTCTTCGGCCAGGTCGCCGCCCAGGCACAACTGGCCCAATTCCATACTCTCCAGGCCCAATGGCTCCAGATTTTGGCGGATCACGTCACGCAGTTCGGGGATGTTGCTCCAGCCGATTTTGACGATCAGCTTGGGGGTGCGGGCGCGGTCCTGATCAAAAGCGGCGCGCAGCACGCTGAGGGCGGTGTTGTAGGTATGGCTGGTGTGGAACCACACCCCGGCGTCCATGGCAGCCCGAGCCACGCGCACCCGCTCTTCAAAGGGGATGCTGTCATCTCCCAGGCGGGTGGTTCCGTAGACAAAGGGGGATAGATCGGTGAGCAGATTGGCGGAAGTTGTCATCTCGTTTCCTTTCGAGAGGTGAGTTTTTCGAGATGATTGTACCGTCTTCTGAATAGAAATGCGAATTCGGGGTTCGCTGGGACGACTGACACAGAATTGCTCGGGGAGAAAAAAGGTAGACCTCCGGAGAGGTTATCCTAGCTCCTCAAGCAGCTTGATGAACCATTTTCTTGCCGCAGCATGAGCCATCTGTCCGTAATCGAGAGTCTTCCAGTGGAGGCGCAAGATGGGGCGGTAGTCTTCGGGGATTTGATCAAGATTGTGAGCGGAGAGGGCCGGATTCGAATAGCATCCCCCTTGTGGGGCCCCACGGTGACATTTGCATGAAAGCAAAAAGCTGACGGCTTGTGGCTGTCAGCTTTTCTGCGGAGAGGGCCGGATTCGAATAGCATCCCCTTGTGGGGACCCAAGGTGACATTTGCATGAAAGCAAAAAGCTGACGGCTTGTGGCTGTCAGCTTTTCTG
>CAYOHX010000268.1:0-5066 GCA_964403875.1 uncultured Anaerolinea sp.
GTTGGCGGGCGCAGTCCGCCAACGAAAAAACACCCCCTCAAACCGCGCCTTTAGGCGCAATTCGCAGGGGAAAGCGATTTTCGGACAGATTCTAAATAGTATAATTCTGAGCTGACTGGCTGTGAATACTCCACGTCCAACGGAAGTTTTGAGTTGCTGGACAGTTCAAAAGGGTATGTGAGATGCGTAACAGTATTCAGAAACGATTAACTGGGGCCTTCATTGGCTTGGCTATTGGCCCCTTGCTAATCGTTGGGGTGATCTTAGCCTGGCAAAGTTTCATTAGTCAGGAGCAACAAGCGCTCAACTTGCAGCATGAAGTGGCTCGACGTGTTGCTGCCGAGGTCACTGCCTTCTTTGCGCAACTGGAAGACGAGTTGCGTCTGGTCAGCAAGGCGCAAGCATTGCCAGGGTTGGATCGGAATGAGCAACGCAACCTCTTGACGTTGCTTAAATCTTCCCATGCCTTTGAAGAATTGGTCTTACTCGATAGCCAGGGACAAGAGCAGATTCATGTCTCTCGCCAGGGGCATTTTTCTATCAATGGGAACGATTATGCCGATGTTAACGAATACTTTGTCTCTCGCGCGAGTGATGAAGTTTACTGTAGTCCTGTCCGATTCGATGAAAACAGTGGCGAGCCGTTGATGACCGTCGCCATCCCCCTGCTTAATGTCCGTACCGGTCTCGTGGATGGCGTCCTTACCGCTGTAGTGCGCCTTAAGAAAATTTGGGATTTGATCGCGGATGTACGGGTTAGTCCGGGCCAGAGTGTCTACATTGTAGATGCCCAGGGCAAAGTGGTAGCGCACCGCAACCCTTCGGTGGTGTTACGGGGTATCACCTTTGAAGTACCTGACCGGGTGGGTATCCAACCAGGTCTAACCGGGAAGGATACCGTCTTGGCTGTTGAAACGGTTCGTTTTGGCCAACAAGAGTTTGCTATTGTTGCTGAACAGGCTGTCTCTGAAGCTTTGGCCCTGGCCCGCACTACGGTGCTCATCACTGCAATCCTCATTGTGGTTACGTTGGCAGTATCCGGCGCGCTGGGTTTTCTGGCCGTACGTCAGATCGTTGAGCCTATTCGGACGATGGCTACTACTACGAAAGCCATCAGCGCCGGCGACCTGTCACAGCAGGTGAAAATCACCAGCCGCGACGAGTTGGGCGTTTTGGCCGATGCCTTCAATAGTATGACTGCGCAATTGCGAATTCTCATCAACAATCTGGAGCAGCGGGTCGCTGAGCGCACGGCGCAATTGGAAGCCTCCAACAAAGAACTGGAAGCCTTCTCTTACTCCGTTTCCCACGACCTGCGCGCTCCCCTGCGTCACATCGCCGGTTTTGTTGAACTTTTGCGCCAGCGGGAAGCGGAGCGACTGGATGCCACCTCTTTGCGGTATGTACACAACATTGTCGAGTCGGCCGACCGGATGAGTGGGTTGATTGATGATCTGCTGGCTTTTTCGCGCACCGGGCGCGCAGAGATGCAGGTGCGGACGGTCGAACTTAACGAATTGGTCCAAGAGGTGCAGCAGGAGCTGGCCCCCGACATAAAGGATCGGCACATAACGTGGGAGATTGGTCCGCTGCCACCTGTCCAGGCTGACCCGGCTTTGCTGCGCCAGGTGTGGGTCAACCTGCTCTCCAACGCGGTCAAGTTCACCGCCCCATGCCCCCAGGCTCATATCGAGATTGGAATGGTGCAAGAGGAATCGAGCGAGACAGAGGTGACCTTGTTTGTGCGGGACAACGGTGTCGGCTTTGACCCCCAATACATCCACAAGCTGTTTGGGGTATTTCAACGGCTGCACCAAAAAGAAGAATTCGAAGGCACGGGCATTGGCCTGGCTACGGTGCGCCGCATTGTTGAACGTCATGGCGGGCAGGTGTGGGCCGAGGGTGACCTGGGTCATGGTGCGACCTTTTACTTGACGCTGAAGCGAGCGTAAGGAAGAATGAATGGAAACGAGAGAAATACTGTTGGCAGAAGATGATCCCAAGGACATCGAGTTGACATTGACCGCCCTGAAGCAGCATAACCTGGCAAACAAGGTCGTCTCGGTTCGGGATGGCGCTAAGGCGCTGGACTATTTATACCGGCGGGGTGACTATAGCGACCGGCCAGTGGGTCATCCCTTGGTGGTGTTTCTCGATCTCAAGATGCCCAAGGTGGATGGGTTGGAGGTACTGCGCCAGGTCAAAGCGGATCCGGTGCTCAAAACTATCCCTGTCGTCGTGTTCACCTCTTCCTGTCAAGATCAGGACATTGTTGAAAGCTATCATCTGGGCGTGAACGCCTATGTAGTTAAACCGGTTGCCTTCGACAGGTTTGTTGAGGTAATCAAGCGGCTCAGCCTGTTCTGGGTATTGACCAACGAACCTCCGTCCGGTGCGGTCAACCATCGGTAACGAACTGGAGGAAAAATGATACCAGTGCCACTCCGTGTGCTCATTTTGGAAGATGAGGCTTTTGACGCAGAGCTTGAGATTGCCACATTGGAAGAGGCCGGCTACGTGTGCCAGTGGGAGCGCGTGGAAACCCGTGCCGAGTTTCTGACCCGCCTCGATGCGCCCAATTATGACATTATTTTGGCTGATTATAATCTGCCGGCCTTTGATGGGCTGACCGCCTTGCAGTTGCTCCTTGAACGCGATCTCAATTTGCCTTTTGTCCTCGTCTCTGGCACCCTGGGTGAGGAGACCGCCATCGAAAGCCTCAAGGCCGGGGCCACCGATTATGTCTTGAAAAGCCACCTCACGCGCCTGGGGCCGGTGGTGAAACGCGCGCTGCGCGAATATGAGGAGCGGCGGCAGCGCCAGCAGGCAGAGGAAGAACAGGGGCGGCTCCTGTTACAAGTTCAGGAGCAAGCCCAACGTGTGCGGCAGATTATGGATACGGTGCCTGAAGGCGTGATTTTTCTGGACAACGAAAATCGCGCTGTTCTGGCCAACCCGCTGGGGCAAAGGGATCTGGCTACCCTGGCCGATGCGAAAATGGGAGATACCCTCACTCACATGGGGGATAAAAGGCTGACGGAACTTTTAACCTCCCTCTCGCAAGGTTCGTGGCACGAAATCACCGTAGCGGGCCGAATTTTCCAGATTATAGCCCGTCCCATCGAAGTCGGACCTGCTGATAATGGATGGGTGCTCGTCATCCGTGATATGACGCATCAGCGTGAGACCGAACGGCGCATCCAGCAGCAAGAGCGTTTGGCTGCCGTGGGCCAACTGGCGGCTGGCATCGCCCACGACTTCAATAACATTATGGCTTCCATCGTTCTGTACGCCCAGATGACAGCACGAACAGAGGGGTTGCCTGCCCGCGTTCAAGAACGAATGGAGACGATCAATCGGCAAGCCCAACATGCAACTCGCCTGATCCAGCAGATCCTGGACTTTAGCCGGCAAGCGACGCTGAAGAGGAGATCGCTCGACTTACTCTTGCTCTTGAAAGAGCAAGTCAAGTTGTTGGAACGCACATTGCCGGAGAATATCAAGATCGAGTTGGTTTATGACCGGGATGAGTATATCGTTGACGCCGACCCGACGCGGATGCAGCAGGTGATGATGAACCTGGCGCTCAATGCCCGAGATGCAATGCCGAATGGCGGCCAGTTGCTTTTCAAAGTAAAGCGAATGGCGGTTGGCCCCGGTGAATCGCCGGTCTTGCCGGAGATGGAGGCTGGAACCTGGATACAACTGTCCGTGTCGGACACGGGGACGGGAATTCCGCCGAGCGTGCTGCCGCACATTTTTGATCCATTCTTCACGACCAAAGCACCTGGGGAAGGCAGTGGATTAGGGCTGGCTCAAGTGCACGGTATCGTCGGGCAGCATGGAGGGCGTGTCCACGTAGACACCCAGGTGGACAAGGGAACGACCTTTACCATTTATTTGCCCGCCTTGCTGGCGAACCCAGTCGAGGTGCCCAAGGTGCAATTATTTCCTTCGACCGTTGGGAAAGGGGAACTGGTGCTGGTGGTAGAGGATGAGGCGACTGTACGCAGCGCGTTGGTGGAGAGCCTGAACTTGCTGAAGTACCAAGTGCTGGAAGCCGCGAACGCCAGGGATGCGCTCATGATCTTGGAAGCCCATCATGACGAGATTGCACTGGTACTAAGTGACGTCGTGATGCCAGAGATGGGCGGCATTGCCTTGTTCCACGCGCTGAAGCAGAAAGGCTCGTCCGTGCCAATGGTGTTGCTAACGGGCCATCCGCTGGACAAAACGCTCGATGATCTGTATGCGCAAGGGCTGAGTGCCTGGCTGCCCAAACCTCCCAGCTTTGAACAGTTGGCTCAGGTGGTGGCCAAGGCGTTGTCAAAGAACATCATCCATTAAATTATTCTTTTGGAGGACGTGACTTGAATCGTGTAGAACTTATCGAGACCTGGAAGCAAGAAGAACAGCGCCCTTTTGCCGGTTGGGATTTCTCATACCTGAAAAGGCGGATGATCGAAGAACGTCCGCCGTGGGATTACATGGCTCGCGCCGCCGAGTTGATGCCGCGCGCCGCCTCGGTGCTGGATATGGGCACCGGCGGCGGGGAACGGCTGTTGTCGCTGCGGGAGTACTGGCCGGCCAAAGTCGCCGTCACCGAGGCCTACTCGCCCAACGTCAAACTGGCGCGGGAGCGCCTTGGCCCGTTGGGTGTGCGGGTGGAGGAGGTGGAGTTGTCGCGCACAGCGTTGATGCCCTTTGCCGATGGCGAATTCGACCTGGTGTTGAATCGTCATTCGTCGCTCAACTGCGCGGAGGTGGCGCGGGTGCTGTCGCCGGGCGGCGTGTTCCTGACGCAGCAGGTTCACAGCCTGTGGGCGCAGGACTTGATAGCGGAATTTGGAGCGACGCCGCCGTGGCCAGAGGATACGCCGGATTATTACCTTCCACGGTTGGAAGCCGCCGGATTGCTGATTAAAACCACGGAGGAATGGCAAGGGAAGCTGACTTTTACCGATGTGGGCGCGGTGGTTTTCTACTTGAAGGCCATTCCCTGGCTCGTGCCGGGCTTTTCGGTGGCGACGCATTTGGATAGTTTGCAACGGTTCCAGCAGCGGCTT
>CAYOHX010000269.1:0-5061 GCA_964403875.1 uncultured Anaerolinea sp.
TGAATGGGTACACACCGCGGTAGAGGGTGTTGTAAGGGTAAGCATCGCGCGGATAGGTGAAACAAATGTCTGGATGCACTTCGAGTGGGGTTTGGCAATCAGGCAATAGAAACAAGTTGTAAGCTTGTTTGCGTGCTTCCAACCGGTGGGAGTGAATCTTCCCCGTCACCGCATCGCGTAAATGGTACTTGTCCATCACGAGCTGGTCGAGCGTAAATCCACGCTCGTCGATCAGGCGCATGACCAGGCGGGTGAGGAAGGCGTTCGACTCGTGGAAGGTGATATCGGGGTGAGGGATGGCGCGATCGAGCCAGTAGACCAATTCTGCCGGCGTCCAGCCCTGATCGGTGGCGAAGAGCGTCATCGTATTCTGCAATTCGTTGATGAACTGCTCTTTCAGTTTGCCCTTTTCCGTCACGTCGTACTCAATCTCGGTTCCACCCAATCGCTGACATGAGTAGTTGCTTTCAGTCAGCAGCGTGTCACACTGCGAAAGATCCCAGGGATGGTCGAGGAAGGCGGTTTCTTCAAAAAGTTCCAACTGCGTGCCGCGCCGCACGACGAGCTGTGGAATGGACAGCACCTCGCCGCGCTCGGCCGGTGATGCGATGGGTTGGGGCGGCTGCGGTTGGGTAATGCGCTCGATGACAGCTCGCGCGCCGGCTTCCACCAAAGCCACGGGCAGCATGGCCAACAGCAGGGCGGACTCTTCGGGTTCGAGCCGCTCTTTGAACATTAAAGACTGCGCGGCAGCGTCGTACTGCACTTTTGCGCCGGTTTCCGGCGGCAAATCTTCCAACGCGGGCGGGGTAGGTACGGAGATGGCGACCGGCTCAGGCAAGGTGGTTTCCGTTCCACCGCCAAACAGCGGCAAATCTGGCTGTTCGGTTGGAGTTTGGATCATCATCTGGGCTTCGTAGCGTTCAAAACCGTTCTGCACCAGGCTGTCACGCAGCTGGTTAGCGACCACGCCGAAACTCTCCGAGGTGGCGTAGGCGTAGGCCAGGTTGAGCGAGTCAATTCCTTTGCGCGTGGCTTTCGGCAGGCGCAGAACGCGCCCTAAGATTTGCTCCACGGCCGTGCTGGATTTGCTCTCCGCAACCGAGCACAGCACGTAGGCAAACGGGCAGTCCCAACCTTCGCGCAGCGCCTGAACGGTGATGATGTAACGGATGGGGCAGTCGGGCTGGCTGAGATCCGAGTCGCCAATTTCGTCCACGTCGCCAGTGGCGCGGGCGATCTGGTTTTCGGGAATTTTGAAATCGTCCAGCAGCGTCTGCCGGACAACGTCTACCGTCAGCGTCTCTTTGTTCTGGCTGCGCGATTGAGCCTGCAGCAGCATGATCGGACGCAGGTACTCATCCGTGTTCCGTTGTTCAAGTTTCGCGGCTACTTCCAACCGGTTACGCTGCGCGATGGCATCAGAAAGCAGCTCCTTCCACTGCGGGCGGACTTTGAGGCGAATGGGCATCTTGATCATCGCCTCGGATTTCAGTTCGGCTGCGGAAGCAGCGTGTAGCACGTTGGATGGGTGATCTTGCGTGGCCGGAGTGGCGGTGAATTCGAGGATGCAAGCCGGGTGAAAACGCGCCAGGGTTTCAAACGAGAGCGGCGTGCGGGCATTGTGTGCCTCGTCTACAATGACAATGGGACGGCGCATGTAAAGCACATTGGCAAGCGATTTTTTCGGATCGCCATTTGCCATTTCCAGGCCTTCGCGCAAATCGGCGGGCAGATCCGTAAAGTGGCTCATCAATGCGCCGGACGATTCGTAGACCTTGCGTCCTTCTGTGTTGTCTACGCGGAATGCTTGAATCGTTCCAATGATAATGGTTGTGCTGGAATTGAGAGTAGCCGGCTGGACATACAATGCCTCATTTATGCTCATCACCGTCACTGATCCTACTCCCGACTCAACTGCCTGGCGATAAGGGTGATTTGGATCAGATAAAGCTCGCAAAGTCTGGTCACGGATCACGTTGGATGGGGCCAGCCAGAGCACCAGGGCGTGATCGGTGTGCAGCAGCTCGTGAGCGGTAATGCCGATAGCATGACTGGCCACCAGAGTCTTCCCGCCGCCGGTGGGAATGCGCAGACAGACGTAAGGCAGCCCGGGCAGATCGTCGACCGGCTGATAAGGGATTCCGCGGCCAAAGGTCTCGCGGGTCAGGCGGTAAAAGGCGGTGTCGGCGTCGCCCAATTGCTGAGATAGCCGGAAATAGGCTTGCAAAGTATCGAGTGCGCGCTCCTGATATTCTTTGAGGGTTAGCATAGGTCACCGCACCTTGATTTCGTAGGGAATTTGTTTGAAGGTAATGTTCATTTCGCGCAGTCGTTCACGTCCGATTTTGCAGCCGTCGGCGAAAATGACTTTTGGACCATCGTAGGGCGGCAGTTCCTCCAGCGTTTGCGGGGTAAGCACGTTGCTCGAGTGGCGCATCACGCCGTTGTAGAGCAGGTACACGGCCATCCCATTGCACACGCCCAGGAGAGCATTTTTCTCTTCACCAGCAGGCAAGGGTTGGCCGGTCTCGGTGAAGAAAACGTGTCGAGCGAGGTCGGTGAAGGAGACTTCGGAACGAATTTGGCCGAACTGATCAAAAAGAGTGGGTCCAAGTTCGCAATATCGAAAACTTCCCCCTAATCCACTTTCGTGATGGTAACCCTTGGAGTCCTGCCAATCATAGCCTAAAGAAATGCGCTTAAGTCGTTCAGCGGTAATATTTCTGGCAATATTTTTATCCATCTCAATAAGAATAAAACGCCTGTTTTTACCGCCTGCTTTATAAGTGTCAAGAACGGCGTGCCCTGTTGTTCCGCTACCGGCAAAAGAGTCAAGGATGATATCACCAGGCTCTGTTATGTATCGAAGCAAACGAGCAATAACTTCGAAATCCTTTGGATTCTCAAAAACATTTTCGCCCATTACTCGACGAAGAGCTTTGATAGCCACCTGAGATTGTTTATAGATAACACTAGGCATCACCTGAAGGCCAATATTGTTTTCTTCCCCCATTTCCTCCTCGCGTTCTTGATCCTCATTCTGTTCATCATCTAATTCTTCAGGAATAGGATGAATATGTGCTTTCCTAAAAGGAGGCTGATTATGATCATCTCGGAATTCTATAACACCGAGCGCTATCTGTCTTTGCATAGCTTCAGGTGTGGCAAATCGCCAACCACCATCGGGAATCTTGCATGGTAATCCGGTGATCGGGTGTATAACATCATATCTTGGACCGTTTCCACCAGGCCAGGAAATATCTCTATCTCGCCAGGGCCCGAATCTATCTACGTGTTTATATCTGCTTAGAGCTTTTGATGGGTGTTTATTAGGAAGACTCTTATACCATTCTCCAAGAACCTGCTCTATGGCATGATCATCATCACCAAATTGCTCTCGTAATCGTAAATACTCTTCCCAGATCTCTTGTGCGCCGGGTTTAGGTTCCCTCCAAACTGTTTTTTTATTCCTCAATGTTTCCAAGGATTTAGCGTAAACCAACATGTATTCATGACCCACTGAAAAAAACTTTGCATCGTTCTTGCGACCCTTTTCCCAAACTAGCTGAGCAATGAAGTTTGGCCTGCCAAAGATCTCATCCATTAGCAATTTTAAAGTGGCTGCTTCAAAATCATCGATGCTTATTAAGATTACCCCATCCATCCGTAGAAATTGCTTTAGTAGAACTAATCTGGGAAACATCATACATAGCCATTTATCGTGGCGCGATAAATCTTCCGCTTCACTGCCTACCGCTCGTCCCAACCATTCTCGCATTTCTGGACTATTGACGTTGTCGTTGTAAACCCAACCTTCATTTCCCGTGTTATAGGGCGGATCGATATAGATACACTTCACCTGGCTGGCGTAGTACGGTAGTAGGGCTTTCAGCGCCAGCAGGTTGTCGCCCTGCACCAGCAGGTTCCCACTGGCCTCGCCGACGGAAAGCTCCGGATTGCAGCGCAGCAGATGGAAGGGGACTTCATTGTGATGGTTCAAAACAGCTTTCTTGCCGATCCAGTCGAGTGTGGGCATGAATAATATTCCTTGTATACCTAATCTTCTACGACAGAACTTTTCCAACGAATAGGACCTGCTTGAACGGGAAGAGCTCTTAATAACTCATGAAAGCCGTCTAGGTCGTTTGAGACAGTAGCCCACGTATAAGGTTTAAGTAATTCTGGTACATTACCGGCATAACGCAGCGTGATTATTGTGAACTTCTTCCCTTTCTTGCGCTTTTGCATCACGGCATAATCCACTTCGGTTGCCAGATAGTTTTCATCCTTGAAATTTTCCGTAATGAAGAACACCGCTGCGCATGACTCTTCGAACCCTTGAAGAATCCCCCTTTCGAGGTTTGTACCCGCCGGCATATCCGGCTCATCAAACCAGGGTGAAAAACCTAAATCTACTAATGCTTGATAGTACCGTTTCACCATTGGCTTATCTTGTGATTTATGGCTGAGAAAAATTCGCACTTCATTACTTCTTGGAATATATTTCAACGGAACCGCCTGCATGGATCGTTCTTCAGGGGTTGCCAGGTCGATCGCATCTCCCAACCTGTGACTCAATTCATCTGCAAAGGGACGAATAATCAGATTGCAGAACATCTCTTTCCATTCGGATGCTTTCCACTTTCGTAGAGCTAAACCGAAGCGCATGCCAGCATCTGACTGTTTCACTGCATCTACCATGATCGCATAACGAAGAAGAAATTCTTCATCCGAGTCTTCTGGAAAACAAAGATCCATTTCATCTCGATCATCAGATTGGATTTTTTTCCACCAAGCTTGGACATCAATTGAATACAGCGCTTCTAAAGGGGTGATAACTGATTGAACCAAGGAATCTTTCTGACAAAAATCACAAAACCGCTTGAAATTTGGTTCAAAAGTATCGATATCCCCATGCAGTAGATCATCTCGACGTGAAGTGAATAACCGAAGGGATTTTGTGACTTTTTCTTTAGGTAGTTGATTCATTGTTGGTCCTCATTTATCGAAGTACTTCAATCGAAGAGCAATACGGACAATATATTCCGCAGTTCCTGG
>CAYOHX010000270.1:0-5055 GCA_964403875.1 uncultured Anaerolinea sp.
CACCTGCACCATTGTTGCCGCCGGGCGCACTTCGCCGAAGAACTCGCCGTGCACCCGGCCCACCGCCTCCCAATCCTCGGCATGCACCAGGAACATGCGCGTGCGGATCACATCCTTCATGGATGCGCCTGCCGCTTCCAACGCTGCCTGGATGATCTCCAGGCAGCGGCGGGGTTGGGCTGCCGGATCGCCCACACCCACCGGCTTGCGGTCGGGTCCAATTGGGGCCGTCCCCGCCACCGCCACGAAGTTGCCCACGCGCACCGCGCGTGAAAAGCCAATCAGCCCCTCATACGGGCTGCCGCTCGGGATCAATAGGTGTGCCATCAGTGTTTCTCCATTAAGTTTGATACCACTTTATAGGCTGTTTCAATCCTGCTGTTTCTCTTCTGAATGGCCAGATATCACCAACTTTGCTTTTTCAAATTCCTCTTCGGAAATAATCCCCTGGTTGAGCATCCATTGATACCTGTCTAGCTCATCATCAGGATCAGCGTCCGGGTCAACAGGCGTAAAGTATTCTCTACGTATGTATTCTTTCTTCATAGTCTGCATACTTTCAAGGAATGCTTGCAGTTTTTCCTTAGACGGATTGTCGGCAAGGAATAAGATCGTATCGCCGTCAATCAGGTCAACAATTAAGTACCTTCGACGTCTGGCAAAATGGAACCCCCAAAAAATGATAGACGCAATTGCCCACAAAGGACTCCAACGCATCAGCGCAGGTACCCCCAGAAAATTTAACCCAAACCCCACCAATGCAAACAACCCTAATGAAATAGCAGAGACAAATATGAATCCATCTTGCTGCGTGGCCTTTCTCATTGATTGAGTTAAATGAGTGTAGTTCACAAAAGTTTCCACTTCCCCGTTCAAATTCTTCGCGAACAAGCGGATTCGATCGGGTTCCAGGAAAAATTCTCTACGTTCAAAAAAATGGCGCTGTCTTAATTCGATTGGCGATGTGGTATCAGTCATAGTTACTCCGCATGGTATTTGATGGATGAAAGCACCTTACGCAGGATCAGGTTTGAACAAATTATCCTGCCTCATAAATATTATACTCATCCCTATTTTCAGTAAGGTAACCCTAGCCAACCATTCTTTTCCTCCCCAACCAGCGCCGTACTTTTGCGGCGTACTCCGTGTACTCCTCGCCAAACTTCGCCGTCAGGTAGCGCTCCTCGGGCAGGATTAACACATAGACGGACAGCACCAGCGAAACCAACACAGCCGCCAACCCCCACGGCATTTTCAACACCAGCGCCATTCCCAAAAAGACACACAACGCCCCCAGGTAAAGCGGGTTGCGCGAGAAAGCAAACACTCCCGTCTGGATCAACTTTGTGGTCGGCTGGCCTGGGTCGGTGGGCTGCTGGTGGCGGGCGAATTCCCGTCGCGTCGCGATAATCACAACCAGTCCTGCGGCAATCAGGCCGATCCCAACAACCGGCGAAACCAGATCCAGAAATCCCTGCGGAAAGGGCAGAGGAAACAGAAAGTGCAGGAGGATGCCCAGCAAAAACGGCACCCCAAACATCACTTCGCCAATTACCCAGTTTCTTTTGTGCGCAGAATCCCTTTTCATCTTTCGACCTCCACAACGAACTTTCTGAACCCCGCCCTCCCGCCAGGTTTCTCCGTGGCATACACAAACAGCCCAAAGCGGCAGCCCACAAAATGATCCAACCCAAAGTACAGTTTTTGAGCCGCGCCAATGGACTTCCAGGTCGCGCCGTCCCAATACGAAAATTTTGCCTCGTCCGCCATCTGTGTAAAGTTCAAATCCACCCTCAAAACGGCCTTCGTCCCCGCCAGCAGGATTCTCTCATATTCCACCCCGGGCGTCTTGTCCAGAGTCTTGCCCATCGTGTAATCCGCTTTGCCGGGGTTGCCCTTCATCACCAGGAAGTACTGCCCCTTCTCCCGCGCAATCGCCACCATTCCGTAGCGCCCCTGCAGCGCGCACATCCCGGCGAAGTCGCCGTCGTTCAGCAGGCTTCCATCCACCTCAACACTCGCGCTGCACATCGGCCCCACCGACCGCTGCGTGAGCACGTTGCGCGCCCGGGTGACGTTCTCGCTCAGCCGCCCCGCGCAAAGCTGCAAAACGCCTTCTGCCCCATCCACCGCCCAGCAGGCATCATCCGGGTTGTGATTCCACTGCCAGGCGCTGCCCAGACGGATTTTCCCGTCCGGCCCGGGGGCATAATGAAAGTCGTCGCTGCAAACGAAAGGCGTGTACACATGCTCCGGGCGCGTGCTTTTGGCTTGAATCACGGCGGGCACTTTGCCCTCCACGCCAAAGACCGGGAAGTCATTTTCCCATGTCACCGGCGCCACCACCGGCACCCGCCCCAGCGCGCCTTGATCCTGGAACAGGATGGCGTACCAATCTCCTTCGGGCGTGTCCACGATGCCGCCTTGGGCTACCCCGTTGTTGAAGAAGCCCATGTCGTCGTCCAGCACGTCCCGGCCCGTGAACTCTCCGGTCAGCGAATCCGCGCTGAAGCAAGCCTGCACCCGCCGCCCACTGCCCTCCGCCAGCCAGTGGATGAAGAACACGTAATAGCGCCCGTGGATCTTATAGAAATGTGCCCCCTCGTAGCCCAGGCGCACGCCTTCCCGGTCGCGCACAATCAAGCGGTGCAGCCCGCCCGGTTTGGGCCCGCTCAAATCCGGCTTCAGTTCGGTCAGGTAGATCTCGGTGTTTCCGTAGACGATGTATACTCGCCCATCGTCGTCGAACAGCAGCGAGCAGTCATGGTAGAAACCTTCCACAATCTGCTTCTGCCAAGGCCCGCGCACTTCATCGGCTTGATACAGATACGTTTTGCGCGTGTCATTGGCTACAAAGCACACAAAGAAGCGCCCCTGGTGGTAGCGCAGCGAGGCCGCCCACATGCCCTGCCCATAGATACTCTGGTCACCCTCCAGTTTTTGCGCGGGGGTGTCGTCCAGCGTCTCGTACACGTGGCTAACAATCTCCCAATGGATCAGGTCGAACGAGCGCAAAATGACCCCGCCGGGCATGAAGTGCATGGTCGTGCTAATCATGTAGTAGGTGTCGCCCACCCGGATCACATCCGGGTCGGGAAAATCGGAGCGCAAAATGGGGTTATTGGTCATGAATGGTTTCCTGTTTGGTTTCTTTGCGCGCGTTGCGCAGGCTCTTTTTCAAAATCCAATCCGATTGCAATTCATCCCCCATCCTGAAAGAATGCCGCCCGGCCTCTTCAAAGCCCATCTTTTTGTAAAACGCGATAGCTGCTTCGTTCTTCTCCCAAACGCCCAGCCATGCATACGCTTTATCTGCTTCTTCGGCCAGACGGAGGGCAAAATCCATCAAGGATTTCCCCAGGCCTTTGCCCTTGTAAGCTCTTTTGACATAGATGCGCTCGATCTCCATTGAATCCGGGTCATTGAGGTCGGACTGCGCCGGGGCAAAATTCACTTTCAAGTATCCGGCCAGATCGCCACCAGCAAACAGAAAGTAAAAGCGGCTGTTTTCATTTTCCAATTCAGCGAGGATCTTTTGCGGGTTGAAGGCTTCATCGAGATAGCGCTCCATCGTCTCCGGGGTGTTCATGCTGCGAAACGTCTCGTCGTAGGTTTCTCGCCCAACAGCGCATAACGTCTCTAAGTCAGACACCTGACACGGTCGTATGGCTATCTCCATACTTGTTCCCTCCTCAAGGCAGCCACCCCAGCATCGACCGGTGGCGTCAGTGTCGAGGTTGGCTGCGACTCGATCTGTGCGGAAGCGATCAATGTCACATTCCGGGTAAGCGCGGGCTGTGCGACGCATGCAGCCAGGGCCAATAAGACAGGCAGGAGAAACAAATATTTTTTCATGGAGATTACCTTCACGGTAAGATGATCATATACCCAATATCGTTCCACCATGCCGGGCAACCCGTCCATGACACAGAACGCCGAGAATGGTTAGCCAGAGGTCGAAGAGTCCCGAATTCAAGAATACGCTACGCAGTTCCGCCCATTCTGCTTGGCTTTGTACATTAAGGAGTCCACTCGGTTAAGGATGGTTTCGGCATCGTCTGCTTTCAAGTCTGTTACGCCAAAGCTACAACTAATTTGACGAGGCAAGTTCAACGCAGCTTGATTAATACGCGTTCTCAATTTTTCGGCAACCAAAACACCATTCGTTAAGCAAGTATCAGGAAGTAATATCATAAATTCTTCCCCACCCCAACGACATAGCACATCTGAATCTCGGATGGATTTCTGAACAGTTTTTGTGATCTCGACCAGGATTTCATCCCCCTTGCCATGGCCGAACTCATCATTAACCTCTTTGAAGTGATCGATATCAAAGATAATAACTGCTAAATCTTTCTTCGTGCGTTTGGCTTGCTTGATGGCTTGATTTAGAGTCTCCATAAAGAAACGCCGGTTATATGCCCCCGTCAAATGATCGCGCATGGCTTGAAGGCGCAGCTCTTCTTCCAATTGTTTCAGTTCGCTGATATCTTCAATGATGCCCCACACGATTTTTCTGTCATCAACATCTTTCAAGATGAACCCGCGGATACGGATCGGATAGCGAGTTCCATCCTTACGAATGTACTCCTTTTCATTGGGCCCAAAAACTCCCCTCTCGTTTAGATCCGCGATCTGTTGCATTTCTTGCGCTTCATACTCACGAGGAGTGATATCCCAGTAAGTCAGGTTCATGAATTCATCTTTCGTGTACCCGGTTGAACTAAGCAGGGATCGATTCACCTCAATGAATTGCCCTGTTTCATGGTCGACCAATGCCATGCCAACTGGTGAATATTCAAACAGCATATTAAATTTTTCTTCAGATCGTTGGAGCCTCAGTTCGGAATCAATGGTGGAATCAAATATCACACTGACCTCCAGCTGAACAAGGTCTAAATGGTCATCTCGCTAAATAAGTGGGGTTTGTTTTGTGAGTATTTGTGCGGCTACGACGCACAAATACTCACAAACCATCACTCACCACCTTGGGAGCAAGCCACGAAATGCCCAATAATTGTGAAAGCGGCCCTGGAGCAGACTTGGCAGGTTTGA
>CAYOHX010000271.1:0-4996 GCA_964403875.1 uncultured Anaerolinea sp.
GAACAGCCGGCCGCTTTGAATCAAAACAGGTGGCCACTTTAACCGGAATACGCATATAATTTCTAATCGGCAATTTCTTCTGCTCCAATACAATAGTAATATTGTGGTTATAAAATGCAATAGGCACCCACGTGCTCAACTCCAAAGGTACAAGACCCTCAGATTGAACCTTGTTAAGTCCTTCGGATTATCAGCTACACATGTAAATGATGATTGAAGCTTACTGATGGATGAGTAGCGAGCATGACGCGAGTGTAAGTATGAATAAGGCCCGGCACTTAGCGGAGTCCCAGGCCTCATGTCTACCGCGCCGGGAGTATGCGGCCGTAGACTGACGGGGTTTCGGAGCACTCCCGTCTTATCTCCGATGCTTCGGCTGAAAACGGACCCTGGCGCATCGAACCAGTTCTACACATGCTCACCTTGCTTGCAGCGTGATGAAGGGCGAAACAGTAGTCACGCCGTCTTCTAGGGTGAGTGCTTCTGACCAAAGGGGTTGGCCGTCATGGCGCTCGATAAGCCTAGCTAAAGTCTCATCGGTTGAAAAGTGTACGTGGGGCGACAAGTCAAACCTCATTCCCTGCCTGAGCCCAACAACATATTGTGACAGGTCACAGAAGATGATGTCACCTTGATCCCCAAGCTTTTCCGTTTTCTCAGTAATAAGCACCGGCCTGGTCAAGATCGTGTATCCGCCGCTGCCGTCTTCCCTCATAACCGGAATGTGATCTCCAGCAGCGCCGATCGTGATGCTTAGTGTAAGCAATTGCGGCAGGCAGGTTTGATGCACAATCCAACAGCTATTCTTGAACCCGCCTGAGTACATGCGAGCAAACATCTTCGTGAGGTTGGGGTAGTTGACTGTATTGGTCGGTTGGCCGTCTTCGGCCGAAACCGTTATCAGGCAACCAGAGTTCATAATGCCCAACGGTTCGCCAGCGCCGCTGCCTTTCAAGAAGCTCCGATCGCGGTACCAGCTGAGGCCCTTGCCGCAAATCTGCACAATTTGATCGACGCCGCCTGTCATATCGGCTGCTAATTCGTTGCTCAAGCGCACAAGTCCGGTCAGTTTTCGCGCATTCAAGGTCATCGAGCGAGTCTTAGGGCTTGCCTCGTTGATCGAGCCTGCTTCATCTACATAGCTTGCAACAAAGCCACCGTAAAGGCTCGTAGAATGGCTTCCAATGGCCATCGCGGGTATGTGGCATTCGTTACTCTTCATCGGTTGGACATAGCAACGCGGCATTACCAACTCGTTTTCTAAGCTAACTGCATGTATTTGCTGGGCATATTCGACCGGCACTAAGAAACCACCATCGCTGGGGGCGGTTTCGTTCATCGAGCGGGTCAGTAGGTCAGGGTGATGACGGCCGGACATTACCGCGCTGAAGTAATCGATGGATCGATCCTTCCACCTATAACCTTCATCCCGGCTACCGAACAAACTCCGATAATCCTTTGACTGGCCTGGGCTACGAAGTTCGAACCCCTCCGAACTCGTCACGCGTTGCCCATAGGGGTCTTGAATTCCCTGAAGGGTGACTGGTCCGCCACTGGGAAGCTCCAACGACAGGTTTTCCGCTTCCTTCAGCAATTCCCTTTTAATTTTAGTCTCTTCGGCGCTAAGATTGCGGCCTTGCAGCGATGCATGCGCATCAAGTTCTGCCGCTGCTCCACGTAATCTCGCAATATCTGATCTTATTTTTGCATAATCCATTATGATGTTCTCCATTCGTTGTTAGTTTTGGGTGGTGCGATATGGCTCCAGCAAATGCTTTGCAGGCGGTTTGCCGGGCATGACCAGACCATCGAACAACAGGGGTATGTTTTGCAGACGGTACGCCTATTGCGAGATCCAGAGTTTTATCTTGGGTTGTATTCATGGTGTATATTGCATCATAAATCGTGTAGAACGTCACCTTACGGGGTATAATTGATCTAATTTGACACCAATATTGGCATCATTCATCACCTAACCCGATCGGCTCCAAAAAGTGCGCGTTGTACCTCAAAAATGATATTTCAGCGGCCGTCAGTAGGCCCAGACGCTGCAAATATGCCGCTTGGCTTTCGAATGCTGGCGGATCTGCGGGGTCAAATTCGAACCAATCAAGGGGAATTCCGAGTTCTAGCCGGTGTTTGTAGGAGGGGAAATGCTCGTGCATCGTGATGCCCTTGCCGCCAACCTTGTGCCGTGGTTCAGGAGCTTCGAAGAGCCACCAGCACCATGGACGTGAACATGGGTACGCAAGAACCCACTCTCTAATTAATTCTGTCTTGTGTATCTCCCAGACCTCTTTCAACTTCTCACGGCCAGCTATGGATGGATTAGCCAACATAAACAGCCGCACGTTGCCCTTTTCCCTTTCGCCGGTTAAGAGATAAGTTCGTGTTGCTTCGTCGAGTCGTGGAGAGGGCTTCCTGGTGCGTCGTGTGCGGTTCGTCGGCATAGTCTACCGCCGCCTTCCAGGCCGATTTGCAAGCGGCTCAAGATCAAGATTCAAGGCCTTGAGCCCGGATAGAAATGCCGCCCGTGCATCGCGCTCACAAGCTATCAATGGGTGAGGTTTCCTCTGGCCCCAGCGGTCGATGATGGTCATGCCGTCCTTGTCAATCTGCTGGCGCGCTGTCTGCGCACGGTCATAGGCCTCTAGTGCTACGGCCAGGATCTTCAACCCGGCTGCATCGGCTATCGTGTATTCATCGACGATAGCCCGCCATAACTTCTTACTCTCGGTTGATAGGTGCTTCGGTGGTCCGTTCTTACTTCTCATTTATCGATCTCCAGAATTTTTCAAAGCAATTCCTTCGCCTCGCGCCGATCTCATTTACCGCCCGGTACATTCCGCATAGGTGCCTGGGAATTTGCCCCCCCTACCCCTAGGGCCGCTCCTGGCCAGGATCTGTGGGCTGCTGCTTGCTGCCGCGTCCATGATTTCGCACTCGCTGCTTTGGCTGGGTGAGCTGGCGTTGCCTGAGTTTTTTCCGTAACCGAGCTTGTCTTCGTGTATTGCCGGATGACATGATGCAGCGCCCCTAGTTGTACTTGAGACTTCCGGCCTCTTGTTCGGCCTGGCGCTCTAGCCATTCCATTTGAATCACACATAATGTCTTGAGTGCCTGTAGTTCGCCCGTCACCTCGGCAAGCATCGCCTCATACTCAGTAGTAAACGCGTCTGCCGTGCGCTCGCACTGACTCAACAACGTTAGATTTTCCAATCGCTCTACGAATGTTTTCATATCGTTATGCCTCCACACCCTTGGTAACTATCAGTTCGCCGATATTCCCGGCATCCTGTTCACCTTCGGTATCGGACATGCGGCATATTTCAGGGTTGCAGGTGCAATCGGCCAAACGCCTCGACCGAAGCGCCGGACAGCCGTCGTCGTGCCTACATGAAACGTGAACGACTTTTCCGGGTTGCGCTAAGGGCAACATTCGACCAAGTTTTGATTCGAAGCTTTCGGAGAGCTTCTCTTTATATTCAGCCCAAAATTTACTTTTTCTGTGTGCCATTCTCGCTTCTCCTATCTAGTTAGTGGTCAGGGCAGGGGGACAAGGGGACACTCCCTAGGGAGTGTGTCCCCCATGTCTCCCTAATGCCGATGGGACATGTCCCCTTGTTGTCCCCTTCATGTCTCTGTCCCCTTAGGCGTCCAGAAGTCGCCGTCTGCCTTGATCCAACCCTCTCGCTGAAGGTCTGTTACAGCTCTAGAGAAGGCTTTTTTCCTGGCGCTGCCGTTGCCCTTTGAGATCCCAGCGGAATATGCTGCGGATCGCCAAACTTTAACGTGTACTGGTATGGTTTTCCCATCCTGGTTTGCGAGACCGATGAGCGCATTATATGCAACCTTATTCGCACCCGTTAGAGACTTCCTTGTGTTATGCAGTGCAGCGGTAAGCTCTACCATCTCCATTATACAGGCTGACGGGGCTTCGTCATCGTCAGGGCCAATCCAGTCACCAATGCTCACAGCCTTAGGCCTGAAGGATATAATTTTCGGTGGTGCAAAATCTTTTGCTTTGGTGCACTCAAACTTCAAAATATCGTTTTGGGCATTCATCGCGTATTCCCAATCAAGGGCCGCACGAAGGGCCGATGAGCCACGTGCCCTATCTGAGGCAGAGAGTCCTGTGTGATGAGCCAGAAGTACGGCGCACCCGTAGCTATGTCGTAATCCGTCAATGGCGTTGATGAATTTTGTCATATCAGACGTAGAGTTTTCGTCACCGGGACCAAAGCAACGGTTTACGGTATCGATTATAACCAAAACCGGATCACCGTACTGTTCACGCATCCCGTCAATGGCTGCTATAAGCTCCCCAACACTGGACGAGTCGAGAAATTGCACGGGGCGGTCTGATGCGAAAAAAGGTATCTCCACTAAATCGGCGTTGTTTGCTATCGCCCAGGCTTTAACCCTTCGGCTAAGCCCTGCGTAGCCCTCACCACAGATGAAAAAGACCGGCCCTTGCTGATGTATATCATGCCCGTGCCAGGGCATCCCAGCGGCGACACACAAGCCTATATCAAGAGCGACAGTCGTTTTATATGCCCCAGCCTTGCCAAACAGCACAGCCAAGGACCCTTTATCAACGATCCCTTTTATTAGCCACTCAACGTGATAAGGCTTGGAGGTTAGAGCATAGGCCGAACGAAAGTATAAACGGTTACCAGTCCGTTCGGTTGGCGGATCTTCAACGAAATTGAATAACGAGGCCGTGCGCCGATGCGCGTCAGGGGGCGAGGAGCGGGCTGAATGTGATGTAGTATTCATGCGGATCTCAATACCCAGTACAAACTACTGGTTTTCCAAATATGCGGCCACGTCAGCGGCCCTGAAACGTAATAGCCTGCCGACTCTTTTAGGTTGAATGGGGAACGGATGCTTGGCGCGTCGTGCACACCCGTTGTAAAGTGTCTGGATTGATACTCCGAGCAGGCCAGCAACCTCTTCCGGCTTTAGCAGACGTTTCAAAGTCTGTGATTCGGTT
>CAYOHX010000272.1:0-3581 GCA_964403875.1 uncultured Anaerolinea sp.
GCCCCCCAGCGAAACCCCCACGATTACCCTCGCGCCGTCCGAAACAACCGCGCCTTGAGTTTTGACCTACGGGAAAAACATGATTGATATCAAAGACTTTCTCAAAAAAATGATCTCCCTCCCCGGGCTCTCCGGCTACGAAGACCCCGTCCGAGAATTGATCGCGGAGACCTGGCGACCGCTGGTTGACGAACTCACCGTCAGCAAGCTGGGCAGTCTCCACGGCCTGCGCAAAGGCAGCGGCCCCGAACCCCGCCCGCGCATCCTCCTGGCCGCCCACATGGACGCCATTGGGCTCATGGTCACCCGCGTGACCCCCGAAGGCTTCATCCACTTCACCGAAGTCGGCGGCGTCGACCCGCGCATCCTCGTTTCCACGCCGGTCATCGTCTATGGCCGCCGAGAATTGCCCGGCATCGTCGCCCAACCCCTCGACCGCGTTTTGCCCCCCTCTCTCAAGGGCAGCCCCGTGGGCCTCGAGCATCTCATCGTCGACACCGGCCTGTCCGGCCCCGAGGTCAACGCCCTGGTGCGCCCCGGCGATCTCATCTCCTTCGCCACCGAGCCCCTCGACCTGCCCGGCGACCTGCTGGCCGGCCACACCCTGGATAACCGCGCTTCGGTTGCTGCCGTCACCATCTGCCTCGAAGAGCTCCAGCGCGCAGCCCCCCAATGGGATGTGTACGCCGTGGCTACCGTTCAAGAAGAGGAAACCCTCGCCGGAGCCTTCACCTCGCCCTTCGACATCCGTCCCGACATCGCCGTCGCCATCGACGTGACTTTTGCCACCGGTCCCGGTGTCCGCGACTACCGCGGTCACGGCCTGGGCAAGGGCGCGGTCCTGGCCTGGGGCCCCAACACCCACCCGGCCGTCTATGACGGTTTCAAGGATGTCGCCGAGCAGCTCGACATTCCCTTCGAAGTCGAAGTCTACCCGCGCTATTCCGGCACCGACGCGATGGGCCTGCAAATCGTCGCCGAGGGAATCCCCACGATGGTTCTCAGCATCCCCCTGCGCTATATGCACACCCCTGTCGAGGTCATCTCGCACAAGGACGTGCAGCGCGCCGGACACCTGCTGGCCCAGTACATCCTCCGCCTCAACCCCGACACCCTGGCAAAAATACGCTGGGAGGAGGTCACCGAATGAGCATTCCTCAAATTGGCGCTGACCAAATTGCCCTGCTCGAACGCCTCAGTAATGCGTGCGCCGTCTCGGGAGATGAAGCCCAGGTCCGCGCTATTGTTCTCGAACAGATCAAAGGCGTCGCCGATGAAATCAAAGTAGATGCCCTGGGTAATGTCCTTGCCGTGCGCAAATCACAAAATCCCGACGCCCTGCGCGTGCTGGTCGCCACCCACATGGACGAAGTCGGCTTCATGATCGTCGATGACGAGAAAGAAGGCCTGTTTTCCTTCGCCATCGTCGGCGGCATCGATGAGCGCGTCCTGCCTGGCAAGCATGTCCTGGTCGGCAAGGATAACATCCCCGGCGTCATCGGAGCCAAGCCCATCCACCTCACCGAAGAAGGCGAGACCGAACGCAAAATCCCCGTCGACTCCCTGCGCATCGATGTAGGCCAGGCCGGCGGCAAGGTAAAAATAGGCGACCGGGCCACGTTCGGCACGCGCTTCCGTCAACTGGGCCCATCCCTGGTCGGCAAAGCCCTCGATAACCGCCTGGGCGTGACAGCCCTCATCGAGATGGTCAAGAACCCGCCCGCCAATGTTGAGCTGTTGGCCGCCTTCACCGTGCAGGAAGAAATCGGCCTGCGTGGCGCGCGCGTGGCCGCATACGGCTTCGATCCCGATGTCGCCATCGCCCTCGATTCCACTCCCGCCGTCGACCTGCCCATGTGGGACGACAGCGAGAATACCCAATATAACACCCGCCTGGATGCCGGTCCCGCCATCTACATCGCCGACATCGGAACCCTCTCCGATCCGCGCCTCATCCGCCACCTGGCCCAAACCGGCGACGAACTCGGCATCCCCTATCAATTCCGCCAACCCGGCGCAGGCGGAACCGACGCCGCTGCCATGCATAAAGTTCGCAGCGGTGTCCCCTCCATCTCATTATCCGTGCCAGGGCGCTACCTCCATACCGCCGCCTCACTGGCTCGCCTATCCGATTGGCAAAACACTTTTGCCCTCCTCTACCATGCCCTGCTGCGCCTCGAGCGCTCCGTGCTGGCCGCTGAACGCTAATTGAACTGCTCTTGGAGTGCCAAAATATGAAGCAACTGATCCAAAAATTGGTCGAAACCGTCGCCCCCTCCGGATACGAGACTGCCGTGCGCGAGCTGATTCGCGCCGAGATCGCCGGACTGGTCGATGAAATCCGCGTCGACGCGTTGGGCAACCTCATTGCCCGCAAAGGCCAAAAAGGCTCCGGCGGCATGCGCATCATGCTGTCTGGCCACATGGACGAAATCGGCGTCATCGCCACCCACATCGACGAAAACGGCTTTATCCGCTTCTCCACCATCGGCGGCGTGTATCCCGTGCACTGCATTGGCGGTCGCGTCCAGTTCCTCGACGGAACCCGCGGCGTCATTTACATGGAAAAACCCGAAAGCCCCGATCGAGTTCCTGCCCTCGACCGCATGTACATTGACGTCGGCGCCACCGATCGCCCCTCCTGCCCGGTCAAAGTCGGTGACGTGGCTGCCTTCGACCGCCCCTACGTGGAAATGGGCGATCGCCTCGTCTCCAAAGCGATGGACGACCGTATCGCCGTGGCCGTGATGATCGAAGCCCTCAAGAACCTGAAATCCTCACCCAACGAAGTCTATTTCGTCTTCTCCACCCAGGAAGAAGTCGGCCTGCGCGGAGCCACCGTGGCTGGCTATGGCGTCGATCCCGACCTGGCCCTGGCCGTAGATGTGACCCGCACCGGCGACACCCCCAAAGGCGTCAAGATGGAAGTTTCTTTGGGCAAAGGCCCCGCCATCAAGGTCCGCGATGGCGGCATGTTGGCCGACCCCCGGGTCATCCGCTGGATGGTCGCCGCCGCCGAGAAACTGGGCCTGCCCTACCAAATGGAAGTGCTGGAAGGCGGCACCACCGACGCGCGCGCCATTCAACTCAGCCGCGCGGGCGTGCCTGCTGGCTGCCTGTCTATCCCCACGCGCTATATCCACAGCCCTTCTGAAATGGTTGACTTCCGCGACGTTCAACAGTGCGTTCAACTGTTGACTGCTTTGGTCAGCGAACCCGTCACGCTCGAATGACCTCTCTCAACACACCGGGGTTTCCGCCTGCCCAAAGCGGGCGGAAACCGCATCGGAATCGGCTCACCCATCTATTCGGCTGGCTGGCTTTCATCGCTCTGCTCACCGCGGGCGCATGCAACGTCATCGAGCAGATCCCGCTGCCATTCCTCACCCCCGACTCCCAGCCCACTCCAACCCTCGGCCCCCCCCCCCCCACGCCCCAACCCCACGCAGTCGCCCCCGCCCCGCGGCTATCCATGCGCTTCGGCATCACGGGCCGGACTCGGCCACGATGCGCCGCAGCATGTCGCTGACTTCGTCTCCGAGCGGCACGATCTCGTGCCCGGTGAGCAGCTCGTGGACGAG
>CAYOHX010000272.1:3591-4865 GCA_964403875.1 uncultured Anaerolinea sp.
CCCACGCCGAAACCCATCGAAGTCGCCACCTCCACGCCGCAGCCCACCGTGCCCGACGTGCTCACCTTGTGGCTGCCTCCCGAATTTGACCCCGCCGGCGGCTCCCCCGCCGCGGCAATCCTGGACAACCGCCTGCTCGATTTCACCGCCGAAACCGGCATCGAGGTCGAGGTGCGTTTGAAAGCCGCCTCGGGCCCTGGCTCCACCCTCGAAGCCCTCACCGCCGCCGCTTCCGCGGCCCCCCAGGCGCTGCCTGGCGTCACCGCCCTCTCCCGCCCCGACCTGGAAAATGCCGCCATCAAGGGTCTCATCTACCCTCTGGACGGGGCCAGCACGCTCATCGATGATCCCGATTGGTACGATTATGCCCGCCAATTGGCCATGGTCCAGGGCGTTACCTTTGGGCTGCCCTTCGCCGGTGACAGCCTGGTGGTCATCTACCGCCCCGCCCTGGTCATCGAGCCGCCGGTCACCTGGGAAGCCATCCTGCGCCTCGGCCAGCCGGTCGCTTTCTCGGCAGGCAGTTCGCAAAACATGCTCACGATCGCGCTCTACCGCTCTCACGGCGGGCTGATCGAAGACGCCCAGCGCCGCCCCTCCATCGATTCCGGCACGCTCGCCGAGGTGCTTGGCCTGTATTCCACCGCCGCCCAAAGCGCCATCTTCCCCACCTGGTTGGCCGAATTTGAAACCGAACAGCAGGCTTGGCAGGCCTTCGAAGACGGTCGCGTCAACGCCGTCATCACCTGGGGATCTTCCTACTTGAAGAATCGCTTACCCGACGCCGCCCTGACCGCCCTCCCCGCCCTCGGCTCCGAGCAGGTCACTCTGGCCGGAGGTTGGTCCTGGGCCGTCTCCGATCCGCTCCCCGAACGCCGCCTCTATTCGGTCCATCTGGCCGAATGGCTCAGCGACCCCACCTTCCTGGCCGCCTGGACCGAAGCCGCTGGCGCTCTGCCCACCCGGCCCTCCTCGCTCACCGCATGGCGCGACCCTGGCCTGCGCACCATTCTCGGCCAAAGCGCGCTCACCGCCGAGGCGCGCCCCTCCAACGACTTGCTCATCAGCCTCGGCCCGGTGCTCAAAGAAGCCGTCACCCAGGTCATCGAAAACGCCGCCGATCCCATTGCAGCCGCCCAAAAAGCCGCGGAACAACTCACCATCCCGTAAAGGTATCGCCATGAAACAACCTTCTCCTTCGTTGCGCCGCCCCTCCTGGCGGGATGACCGCCTACTTTTGGTTCTCATCGTCACCCTGTTCTTGTTTGCCGCCG
>CAYOHX010000273.1:0-4813 GCA_964403875.1 uncultured Anaerolinea sp.
CACCCACACGCCCCCCATTGCGGGACCTACCACGGCAACTCCTAGAGAGCCGTGAAAGAAACAGACACAGCCTACGGGATGCGGGGTAGGTTGTGTCTGTTTCTTCTATTTTTCTTACCCAATCCTCAGATTTGGGATGGTTCTCGAAAAAGGAGGCTCAGGCTTTTTTACAGCACATCTCGACGGGTGAATAGCAGCATTCCCAGCAGCCCAACCACGGCTGCTCCAACCAGGCTCCACATGGTGATGGCAGCTACATCGAACATCCCATCCATGACCGGCAGCACACTGGAGGGCATGGCCCAGGGAATCCAGCGGATACCCTTGTCAGAATTCACCGCCGCCAGGTTGGTCACCGCGCCCACAATCCCAACGCCAAACGCCACGGCGATACTGCGGTAGCGGTTGGCAAACCACAGGTGAATGGATAGCATGAATAGTGAAATCACGAAAATTTTGCCACCCAGCAGCAGCATGGGAAGCATGGGGGGCTCCGCTGATAGATTCAGATCTGGGCGAATCGTGCGGATCAGCAACCCGGTGAACATGGTGAACACCACCAGGACCAGGGTGGAAAGCCCCGTCAATCCGGCCCCCACCAACCACTTTGCCGTGTAAATCGTCCAGCGCGGCAGCGGCAGAGCAAACAAATGCTTCCAGGTCTTCTCATTGTGTTCGGTATTCGCGATCAACGCGGTTTCGAGCGTGATGAACAAGGGCAGCGCCAGGATGGTCCAAAACGCCAGGTGATTGCTGGTCAGCGACAGCCACGGATCGCGCCCGCCGCCAAAATTATTTTCCACGTCCAGGGCGATGAGCAAATTCAATCCACACACAATCGCCGGAGTCACCCACACCATCGCCGCCGCCAGGGTGCGGCGTGTCTTCAAGATCTCCGCGCTCAATGCGCGCAGCAATCCGTTCATTTCTACCTCCTACCCTACCGGGCTTTTCGTCAGCGTCATAAAGATATCTTCCAGCGAAGGCTGCACCAATTCCAACTGATGCACATTCACGCCCTCTTGCACCATTTGCCGGTTCACCAAAGCCACATCCGCCGGTCCGTTCACTTCCAACTTCAAGCGCCCGTTCGAGCCCGGCAGCAACCGCCACCCGTTGCGGCTGGCCAGCTCACGGGCCTGCTCGGGCTTGTCGCTAGAGAGAAGCAAGTATTGCTGGCGCTCGGCGTGAAGCTGGTTGAGGGAACCTTCGAACAGTAAGCGGCCCTGGTTCACAATTCCAATGTGGGTCGCCACCTGCTCCACCTCGCTCAACAGGTGGCTAGAAAGAAATACGGTCATGCCCATCTTTCTGGGTAATTGCGCGATCAGCTCACGCACCTCCAGAATGCCCGCCGGGTCCAGTCCGTTGGTAGGCTCGTCCAGGATCAGCAGGGCCGGCCCCGGCATCAAGGCCAACGCCAGCGCCAGGCGCTGCTTCATGCCCATCGAATAAGCTCGGACCAGTTTGTTCTTTGCGTCCAGCATGCCCGTCATCCCCAAGGCACGGTCGATGGCCTGGCGGGGCAGCCCCAACATCCGCCGGGTAACCTCCATGTTTTCAAACCCGGTCAGTTGCGGGTATAAGCTGGGCGCTTCCACCAGGGCGCTCACCTGTCGCAGCACCTCCAGCCGGTGGCTGTGCAGCGGCTTTCCAAACAGCCTCACCTCGCCCGCATGGGGACGGATCAGGCCCAGCAACATGCGGATGGTGGTGGTCTTTCCTGCGCCGTTGGGCCCCAGAAAGCCATACACGCTCCCCGCCGGCACGTTCAGCGACAACTGATCCACCACGGTCTGACGGTCGAACGAACGGATCAGGCCCGTGGTTTGGATTAATAAATCGGGATATTTTTGGTCGGTCATCATCTTGTGCTCCTTTTTGAACCTGCACAAGATGATATCGGGGGGCTGTCTCAAGCCTGTTGAAAAGGTGTCGCAGATTTGTCGCGAATATTACCCGCCCACCACCTTACTGCGCCGCTCCATCAGGATCGTATCTTCCCACACCCCACGCAGTTGGGCGATCCGCTCGCGGCGGCCCACCTCGCGGAATCCACAGCGCCGGTGCAGTTGCAGGCTGGCCGTGTTCCGCGCAAAAATGGCTGCCTGAAGCGTCCACAAGCCGTGCTCTTCCGAGGCATCGATGAGCGCATTCAACAGGGCTCGCCCGCCGCCCTGGCCACGCGCCGCGGCGCAAACATACACACTCACCTCGGCCACCCCGCGGTAGGCTTCCCGTTTTGATACCGGGCTGAGCGCCGCCCAACCCAGCAAGACCCCACCATCGCGCAAGGCCAGTCGCCCAAAAGGCAAATGCCCGGCGTTCCACGTCTCCCAGCGCGGCGCGTGGGTTTCAAAAGTTGCCAACCCGGTGGCGATTCCCTCCAGGTAGATCAGGCGTGCCGCGGGCCAATCTTCGAGACGCAGTGTGTCAATGCTCCAGTTCATGCGGTTTTTGCTCCTCGGGGAATAAAACCCAAAAACGACTGCCCTCGCCGGCCTGGCTGGTGACGCCCACCTCGCCACCCATCAATCCGGTCAGCTCCTTAACCAGCGCCAGGCCCAATCCAGCCCCGCCCTGGCTATCCTGACCGTGATAATATCGCTCCCAGATGAGCGGCAATTCTTCATCTGGAATACCCGCTCCGCTGTCCGCAACGGACAAGGTCACCCGCCCATCGCCCGCCTCTGCGCCAACCAACACAATCCCGCCGGGCGGCGTGTAGCGCACAGCATTTTGCACCAGATTGGTGATAATTTGCTCCAGGCGAATTTCATCGACCCGCACCAGGGGCAAATTGGCGGCGGGCTGGGCAATGACCTCCACGCGCCCGCGCTGCCAGGCCAACGGCGCGGCTGTTTCAGCCACGCGGCGTGCCACCTCTCCGGCATCCACGCTGCGCAACTGCAAATCCAATGCGTTCACTTCGGTGCGGGCCAGCACAAACAGGTCGTCAATCAGGCGCTGCAACCGCAAGGTCTCCCGCTCGATCACCTCCAGACTGCGGCGCTGCTCCTCGTCGCTTTGCTCTTCCCAATGTTCCAACCCGCGCTCGGCATACCCCCGCACGGTCGCCACGGGGGTGCGCAGCTCATGCGCCACGCCAGCCTCCAACTCGCGTTGAGTTTGCAGCAAACGGGCCAGCCGGTCGCGCTCGGTCTGCAAATCGGCGGTGGCCTGCTGCAAACCATCGGCCATCTGGTTGAAAGTCTCTTGTAATTGAGCCAGCTCGTCCTGGCCTTCCACCTTCACCCGCACGGACAAGTCTCCTCCGCGCAGCTTGCCTGCCGCGCTTGCCAGGCGCTCCAGCCGCCCGGTCACCTGCCGGGCCATCAGGTAAGAAAGGCCACTGAACACCGGCGCCAGCACAAACACGGCCCCCCCAAACAACACTGCCATCAAGGCAATGCTGGGAAATACGGTAAACAAAAGGTAGGCCATGACGCGAGTGAAGAGCGAAGGCGAGTCGATGGCAAACTTAAGGCTGCCCGACGGGTTGACCATAATAAACGCCAACACAAACAGCACCCCCGTCCCAGCCGCCGAAATCACTAACAACCAATGGGTCACCGACCAAACCAGGCGCCGCTGTCGGAGCCGGTTCCACCATCCCAAAATCATGAATGCCACCCGCAGTATCAGGAATCCGGGTCCTCCGGAAACCAGCAAGGCCAGCAAGCCCCAATTGACGGAGTTTAGGATCAACGATTCTGTTTCGCCAGCCGCCAGCGCCCCCAGATATGCCCCGGCGACCAATGCCACCGTTAACAGGATGCTTGCCGCAAACTCGCGCGCCAGAAACCGCCACCACTTTTTTCCCTTCACACGCAGCCGCAGGGCTGCCAGCGTTCCACAAACCGCGCCGGCAAAGGTAAATCCGCTGTCCAGTTGGGAGGGGAAGAATTCGCTCGTCAACCGTCCCAACAAGAAATAAAATAAACCGCAAAGCAAGCCGCTTTCCAGGCACACCCGCCATAATGGCGCAGACTGGTACCAGCGCGACAGGGTTTTCATCCTCGCTTCAGGCGATAGCCCACCCCCCACACGGTTTCGATCGCCTCGCCCAACGATCCCAGTTTCTTCCGCAACCGCAGCATCGCGTTATCCACCGACCGGTCGCCTTCCAAATACGGTTGGCCCCACACCGTCTCGCACAGATACGAACGGCTGAAGGTCCGCCCGGGGTTGCTCACAAACAGGCGCAGTAGATCAAACTCGGTGCGCGTCAAATCGAGGGGCTCGTTGTTCAAGGCAGCCGAATAGCCTTGCGGGTCCAGCTCTACCTCGCGCCAACGCAAGACCCCCGACCCGCCAACCCGGTCGGCGGTCAGCATCTCCTGCACGCGCTCGGCCCGCCGCAGCAGCGCCCGCACACGGGCCAGCAGTTCCCGCATACCAAACGGTTTGGGCAAGTAATCATCCGCGCCCACTTCCAGGCCAATGACGCGATCCACCTCATCTCCTCGCGCGGTCAACATCAACACCGGCACGGCGCTGGTCTGACGGATGCGACGCAGCACCTCCAGCCCGTCCATGCCCGGGAGCATCCAATCTAATAAAACGCATTCCGGAGCCGATTGCGCAAACGCGTTCAAGCCGCTGGGGCCATCGGCGCACACGCGCACCTCAAACCCCGCCCCCTCCAATTCTGCCCGGATCAGCGCCGCCAGATCGGCGGCATCTTCAATGAGTAATAATCGCTGCGACATAATTCCTTCCCTTGCGTCCATTATACACTGCTCGAAAATCAATCCTCCGAAATTAGAAATCAACTTGATCAAAACCGCATTTGAGGTGTATCGTAGGGGCA
>CAYOHX010000274.1:0-4793 GCA_964403875.1 uncultured Anaerolinea sp.
AATTAATCCGAACCATGCCTGGTGAGCGAGCCCCGTGTGAATATGGGGCTCGCTCGTCACCCTCCGAACAATTCGTTGCACTCACTTTACCGCGTCCCGATCTTCACCGGCGGCATTGTTCTGATCCCTCGAAAAACTGGTCAACTAATTTTCATCGTTAAAAAGTGATCTCGATATCGTTGTTCTTAACCTTGCTCCAATCTTTCAAGTTCTCGTTGATCTGAGATAGATCCAATAAAATTAGTATCGAAACGCTGCCAGTAAACTGGTACTCCGCCAAACATATCATACACTGCCACGCGCGCATCGGCGGCGTAATGCGGGTAAAAAGATTGGGTAACCTCAAATGGCAACGGCTGCAGCAGTAGGTTGGCCGTTGAGCGGCCATACAGAGGCGCTTGATAGGGCATACCTGCTGGTGCATCATGCCAAGGTGCGAAATCCTTAAGAGCGCTTTTTTACACTCAGTTTCGAATTTCTAAACTCAATACCCTAACCAAAAGGCAAATTTAATTGTATAGTATGGCTCTTGTGTTTAACCGGCCGCAAAGGCCGTACGATTAGATGGATTGCAGTAACCATAACCTGTTTTTTAGGAAGATGACTATATTGGAAAAAACCGCCCGCCAATCGAAAAGACAGCGCAGGGTACAGCTAAGGGAAGAGGTACTGCTCTGGTTGACCGCCCTCCCGGATAGGATGGCCGGGATTGGCGAGTTCTACGAGACGTTCGGAACTAACAAGGATTCGGACGCTGTTTTGATGGATGATGTGCTGGTAACCTTCGATTACCAGGGAAAACGCTGGGTGCAGCTTAGCGACTATCACGAAACCGTTTTCCGCAAACGGTTAAAGAAAGCCGAGCGCGAGCAAAGCGACCTGGCCTGGAAGGAATGCATCCCGCTGTGCGGCGACCTGATGCGCCCAGATGGCACGCATGGTAAATCGGGCCGCCTATATGTGATTGCCCGCACCTACACACTGGAATCGGCCGCAAAACGGCTGGGCCTGGCGACTGGGGTGCTGCGCGGCGCTGCTGCGCGCGGAGACATTGCTTCTTTCACCGACCCGGAAGGGAAAGTGCGCATCCCGGCAGCAGCCGTCGAGCAGATCGCGGAAGATGAGGAAATGCTGGAACGGATCAGCGGGAACACCCGCCTGACCACGCAGGAGATTTCCATCGTCGCCGGCATGCCCGAAGCGATGCTCAAGAACCGGCTGGAGCGGGCGCACATCAGCCTGATGGACCCGCTCTGGAAGCAGGTGCGCGGCCAGTGGGGACTGCCAGACACGTTGAAGGAATTCAACGCGATCCTGGAGGAGCGCTACCCGGTTTGGCTGCAGGCGTTGATGGGCGACCAGCCCTACACCGAGTATCCGTCTCACCGTGATTTTGAGCGCACCCGGGCCCAGGTGCGCGCGGAAGCCAACCGGCTGCGCCAGCAGCTGATTGAAGTGTTCCCAACCTGGGACCGTGACCGCGCAGCGCAGCACATCACCCTGCACATGGGCCCCACCAACAGCGGCAAGACCTTCAGCGGGCTGAACAACCTGGCGGATGCCGGCAGCGGCTGGTACCTTTCGCCGCTGCGGCTGCTGGCGCACGAAGTCTATGAGACATTAAACAAGCGTGGCGTGCCCTGCAACCTGCTGACCGGCGAGGAATCGATCGAAGTCCCCGGCGCGCAGGTGACCGCTGCTACGATCGAAATGTTCAACCCGAGCCAGAGCGGGGAATGCATCATCATCGATGAGGCGCACATGCTGGCCGACGATCAGCGCGGCTGGGCCTGGACGCGGGCCGTCATGGAAGCCGCGGCGCCCGAAATCCACATCGTGGGCTCGCCGGTTTCTGAGGTGCTGATTTACCGCCTGGCAGAAGAACTGGGTTTCGCGGTGACAACCGAGCGCTACGAACGCCTCACCCCACTGCACGTGGCTGAACAGCCCTGGACCCTGGAAGACCTACCGGCGCGGACCATCCTGGTGGCATTTTCGCGCAAGACCGTTTTGGGTCTGAAGGCAGACCTGGAAAGGAAATATAACCGCACGGTAGCCGTGGTTTACGGAAACCTGCCCCCAGAGGTGCGCCTGCGCCAGGCAGAGCGGTTTGCCAGCGGTGAAGCCGAGATCTGTGTGGCAACCGATGCGATTGGGATGGGGTTGAACTTGCCCGCCGATAACGTCTGCTTCTACGAAGTCGAGAAGTTTGATGGTAAGGATGTCCGCGTGCTCAATCCGAATGAAATCAAGCAAATCGCCGGCCGCGCTGGGCGCTTCGGACTGTCGGAACAGGGCATGGTTGGATCGCTGTCGAAGGCCAACCTGAATATTATCCGCCAGGCAATCGAGGCGGAAAACACCCACATTGGCTTTGCCTATGTCGCCCCGACCCCGGAATCGCTGGCGCTCCTGCCTGGCGCATTGGATGAAAAGCTGAGCCAGTGGATGACTCTCAAAGCCATCCCAGAACGCTGGCGCCGGCTGCTCAAACCGGTCGATCTGTCTGAGCAGATCACGCTAGCGGGGATGCTCACCCCGGAGAATGTCAGGCGGCTGGGAGAAGAAACGGCGCTGCACTTAATCAGCGCGCCCTGCGCCAACAACACCGAGTCGTACTGGCTTTCGTGTGCCAAAGCCATTATTGCTGGCCGGGATATGCCCGTTCCGGATGATGATTTGCCGCGCAAGATTATCGACACGGACAGCCTGGAAAGCTACGAACTGCTGATCCGCTGCGCGGATATCTATCTGTGGCTGGGCCAGCGGCGCGAGTTCGCAAAATACGCGCCCGAGGAAGATACGGTGCGCGCCGAGCGCCGCCGCCTCTCGCAAATCGTCGATGACGCGCTGGCCGCCCGGATTGATACCACCCGGCGCTGCCGCACCTGCGGCCGCCCGCTCCCCGTGCAGAGCCGCTACAATATCTGCAACCGCTGCCACCGCGAGCGCCGCTACAACCACTACAATCGGTATTAGATCGCGTGACTACTCTGCTGGGGTTGAAAGCCCCGCAGCTTCTACCAGCTGATGCCGGAGGCTCGCTAGTCCACGAGCCAGAATATTTAATGCCGCGTTCAGATCGCGGCTGAGTTCCAAACCACACTGAGGGCAATGATGGATTCGAGTCTGCAAATCCTTGTGAACCATCGCACCCCACCCGGAGCACAATTGGGTGCTTCCACAGTTGGCAGTTGATAACTCCATCGTGACAGAAAGGTGATAGAATTTCGCGCTTTCAAATCAACAAACGGAGAAAGAAGTGCGCTTGGTCAAGGAACTGCTTGGAATCCTGGAGATTCTGATATTGCTGTCGGAATTGTATAGCAAGCGACTCCGCCAGGTAGGGCTAAGCGGGCGAATTAGCACTGCCTTCGTAGAGAGAATAAATATAACCATCCGGCAGTGTGTTAGTAAACTGACGCGCCGCACTTGGGGGCCGGCTAAGTACACTCCGGAGTTGATGGAACACCTGGAATGGTGGCGGGGTTACGATCATTTTGTCCGACCGCATGAGAGCCTGGTAGAGGAATTGGGTCAGCCAGTCAAACGGAAGGGAAAACAACAGCCCAGGAAATACAGAAAACGGACTCCGGCCATGCTGGCCGGGATAACGGATAGATGCTGGACGGTAAAGGAGTTATTAGCATATCCTTTGCCGTAATCTGGATGAAACCAGAGGGCAAGATATCAAATACTTGGCGCTTGGCCTGACTCGCAGGCTGGTTTTCTGCCGAGAACTGTCCGATTTTAACTAAAAAACGCCTCAGACGAGGCGTTTTTTAGTTGTACACCACGGATAAAGGGTGCACCCAATTTTGCTTAGCGCAATGGTGTAGAGATCGTAGATATAAACATCCACTTGACCAAAACGACCAATGAAATATCGGCGGGTCTCCGCCCCAGTAGGAAGCGGAACAAATTCCGCAATGGGCACGGCCTCTACATCCAGCCGGTATTGAGCAGCCAGTTCATTCATGGTCGTTTCTAACGCTTGCTGCTGCGGATTGAGATCCGTTGTGTAGTCGATATCCAACGTTTGACGCAGGTTGCCTAAGAGCAGCAACGCGCTTCCACCTAGCAAATATAAGTTTGCTGGGTTGGAATAACGCTCTCCTAAACGTGTTAGAAATTCGTTGAGGGTGTGTGGGGTAACTGGTTCCATTGCGCTTCGCGTTGTTTGTAACGGATTAAATGATGGATAACGTTCTTGTAGGTTCCTGTCCAGTTCGTTAAGGAATGTGTTATCTCTTGGTGCCTGATCCCTAGCTGTTGTAATGCATCATGGGGTGAGAGGGACGATAAAATTCCAAAATCAACCCCAAATAGATCAGGCAGCGTTATCAATTCTGCGCCCAAGGTATTGATTAAATCGTTCTGATATAGACGCTGTAAATGGACAGCAGCGGTATAAAAGAGTCTGAGAAGCAGGCGCTGGTTTTCATTCAACAAACCCAACGCAGTTGGGAGATATTCAGCATAATCGGGATGTAAAAGAAACAGAGCAATCAAAGCCGTCCGAACCCGACTACTGGGTTGCTTTATAGCGTCTGCTAATATCTGTTCGGGGGAACGAGGGCTTTTCAGGGGGGTGATTAGACGGTTAGATAAGTAAGTAATGCCGAGACGGTGTAACTCGGCTACGAACTGATCTTCATCAGCAATCGATTTTTTGCTCACCATGTCCATCGTTATCATTGTATCATACCTGTAGGGCGAAGCAATTAGGGCGAATTGCGGGTCAATGGGAATTGGCGTGGTAGGGGCCATATAAGGGGGGTAGAAAGGGCGGT
>CAYOHX010000275.1:0-4722 GCA_964403875.1 uncultured Anaerolinea sp.
CCGGGCGCGATCACCTGCTGGTGGCCTGGTGGGTGGCAACGCTGCCTGGGGTGGCAATTTTGATCCTGGTTCTGGCCATCAACCTGTTTGGTGAAGGCCTGCGCGATATCCTCGACCCACGCTTGAAGGTGGATTGATGAAGACTCCTTTGCTTCAAATTAGAAATATGACCACCGTTTACCCCACCGGGCGTGGACATGTCCGCGCGGTCAATGGAGTTAACCTGATCCTGGAAGAAGGCAAGGTGCTGGGGCTGGTGGGTGAATCGGGGTGCGGCAAAAGCACGGTACTGCTCTCGATTTTGGGTCTGGTCCGCCCGCCTGGACAGGTTTCAGAGGGTGAGATTCTTTTTAAAGGCCGCGATATGCGCGAGATGAACGGCAGCGAGCTGCGCGCCATCCGCGGCAAAGAGATTGCCATGATCTTTCAGGACCCGCTCTCTACGCTCAACCCGGTCTTTCCGGTGGGTGAGCAGATCCGTGAAACGCTGCGCCTGCACAATATCCTCGGTGACAGCCGCCTGCCCTGGCCGTTGAACAGGCATACGGCGCGTAAAGAGCGCGAGCGCGTTCTGCAGGTGATGTCTGAGGTCGGCATCCCCTCGCCCGACAGCCGTTATGCGGCCTATCCTCACCAGTTTTCCGGTGGGATGCAGCAGCGGGCCCTGATCGCCATCGCCTTATCGTGTAACCCGGCTTTACTGCTGGCCGATGAACCTACCACCGCCCTGGATGTCACGATCCAGGCTCAGATCCTGGATCTCATGCGGCGCATCAATCGCGAGCATGGCACGGCGGTGATTCTGGTCACGCACGACCTGGGCGTGGCAGCGGAATTTTGCGATTCTATCGCTGTGATGTACGCCGGGCGGATCGTGGAACGGGGCAGCGTTGAACAGGTGGTGGAAAACCCGCAGCACCCGTACACGCGTGGGCTGCTGGCTTGCCGGCCTAAGATTACGATCCCCAAAGAAGCCGTGGCCCCGATTCCCGGCAACGTGCCCGACCTGGCGGACCTGCCTGATGGCTGTCCTTTTGCCCCACGCTGTCCTATGGTGCGAGATGTGTGTACGGAGGGGCCGGTGCCGCAAATCGAGGTGGCGCAAGGACATTTAAGCCGCTGCCTGGCGCACTACGATTATCAACGGGAAGTGGACTGGACCTGGGCGGAGCGGATCGAGCTGGACGCTCGCACAACAGAAACGAGGGGCGAAGATGCAAGGAAATGATACGATAAAGATCCATACACCCATCGTTGAGGTGCGCCGGTTGAAGAAACATTTTGCGATTCCCCGCAGCCCGCTGGCGCGCCTGCTTTCACGCGAGCCAGATCCCGTGGTGCATGCGGTGAATGGGGTTGACCTGGCGATCTGGCGCGGCGAGACCGTTGGCCTGGTGGGGGAGAGCGGCAGCGGCAAGACGACGCTGGGTAGGGTGCTGGCGCGCCTCTATGACCCAACCGATGGAGAAGTGCTTTTTGAAGGTCGCCGGTTGCAAAATGGCCGGGTAACCGTATCCACTGACCGGGATGGCAGCCTGGCGGAACCGGTTCAGGTACCCTACTATCGCTTGACCCAGGTGATTTTCCAGAACCCCTATTCTTCGCTCAACCCGCGAAAAACGGTGCGAGAAATCCTATCTGTACCGCTGGCCCACCGCGGGATGAAGTCTGTGACGGAGCGGGAGGAAGAGATCGCTCGCCTGCTGGACAGTGTAGGCCTCAATGCCCGCCATGCCGGGGCCTACCCACACCAGTTTTCGGGGGGCCAGCGGCAGCGCATTTCGATTGCCCGGGCGCTGGCCATGTATCCGCGTATCATCATTGCCGACGAGCCCGTTTCCTCGCTGGACGTTTCGGTGCAGGCGCAGGTGATCAACTTGCTGGAACAGTTGCAACAGAACTATGGCCTCACCTATCTCTTTATCGCGCACGATCTGAGCGTTATTTACTATATCAGCACTCGGGTGGCGGTGATGTATCTGGGTAAGATTGTCGAAACCGGCCCTACCCAGGAACTGTTCTACCACCCGCTGCACCCTTACACCCAGGCACTGCTGGCGGCCATTCCAAAGGTGAAGAAAGAAAGCCGCACAGAACGGATCTTGCTGTCAGGGGATGTGCCTTCGCCCCTTCGCCCGCCTGCCGGGTGCCCATTTCACACCCGCTGTTTTGCCAAAGTGGGCGAGATTTGCGAGCGAGAAATGCCGCCTAACTTTCAGGCCGGAAATCAGCAGGTGGCATGTTGGATCTATGCTGATCAGACGCCTGCCTGAACCGCGCGCGATGGGTGGATGATTCTCGTATAATGAGGTACCGATGACCCCGGCGTTGGTGGGACGGCGGGGTTTTTGGTATACTGCGCCAGAGGATGAATCATCAGGAGTGTCACGTGAAAAAATGGTCGTTTCGAAAATGGATCCGCCCGCTGCCTTTTGAACGCCGCGAGAAAGTGGTAGATGAAATCCGTCCAATGGCTTCGCCCGGTTTCGACTTCTTCTTCCTGGTCGTTCTATCATGTAGTATTGCCACCCTGGGGCTGATTACCAACTCACCGGCGGTGATCATTGGGGCCATGCTGGTCGCGCCCCTCATGTCGCCCATCATCGGGATTGGCCTGGCCTCGATTATTGGCGATACGCGCCTGCTGGAAAGCGCGGTTGGGGCGCTGCTGCGTGGGGCGGCTCTGGCGGTATTATTATCCGCGCTTGTGACACTCTCTAACCAGTACCTGCCTTTCCTATCGCTGCAAACGCTGCCCGACGAGGTTCTGGCGCGCACGCATCCTTCGCCCATCGATTTGGGCATTGCGCTGGCGGGCGGCCTGGCGGCGGCGTATGCGCTGACACAGCCGCAGCTCTCCGCGGCGCTGCCGGGTGTAGCGATTGCCACTGCGTTAATGCCGCCGCTGTGCACTGTTGGGATCGGGCTGGCGCTGGGCCGCCTGGATGTGGCCGGCGGCGCGCTGCTTTTATTCGTCACCAATGCAGTGACGATCGCCTTCGCGTCTGTGCTGGTGTTCTTTCTGCTTGGTTTTGGTGGAAGTAATGTGAAGGATAAGCCGCGGCTGCCGCGCAGCCTGCTGTTATCCGCCAGCCTGACCATGATCCTGTTTGTACCGCTGAATATTTTTAGCGTGAAGTTTATCCAGGAGGCTGCTGACAATCGCAAGGTGAATCTGGTGGTCAATGAGCAAGTTGAGCGTTTGAACGATGCGGAACTGGTGGATCTGGCGGTCAAACGCCAGGGGACGGCATTGGATATGGATATCACCATCCGCAGCAGCCACCAGCTTCGCTATGAGCAGGTGGTTGGCATGCAGGAGGAAATCGTAAAGGCGCTGGAGCGCCCGGTGTCGATTCGCGTGAACCAGATATTCGCCGAACAGCTCGACCCGCTGATCCCGCCCACACGCACGCCGACGCCCACCATTACTTCCTCACCAACGCCGGGGCCCAGCCCGACGGCCACATTCACGCCCACGGCTACGGCAACCTTCATTCCCACGGCCACGGCGACCGCGTCTCCGACCAGCACGCCGCTCCCGACACATACTTCTACCTTTACACCCGAACCACGGCAGGCGAATGCCGTGATCAATGGATTGCCCAGGATGCAGATCTACCAGTTCCCCGATGGCCCTGTCATTGGGCAACTTCGACCCGGGCAGCACATACAGATTCTATATCGTGAAGAAACCGTGCGGGGACTGGTTTGGGTGGAAATTCAAGATGGCGATGGGCGCATCGGCTGGGTGCCGTTCATCTATCTTCAATACCTGACGCCCACACCCACCGCAGTGTTTACCCTGGAACCGTCTCAAACAGCTACGGACCCTGTGCCAACCCCTACGCTCCAGCGGTAAAAGCGGCTCACATCCAGCGCTCGTGATTGAGATTGAACCTGCACTTCACTGCAGGTAAGCAAAGCCAGCAGGTTTTAAGCGGATCATCAGCGCCTGTCTCGCCTGATTGGTGATTTCCTTCACTCACCGATCCGGGGTCCTACATCTATAATAAATAGCAGGCTGCATTCAGCAGAGATTGATTGTGGAGATCACCATACGAGCATGAACACCGGTTTCAGTATGCTAGAGACAGAGACGCTTCCATTTCTGGAGCGCGAGCACCGCGTTGCGGCAAGCCTGCGCGAAACGCTAGCCGTGCTGAACTCTAACCGCTCGCTGGACGATATTTTGCGCTTCATCGTACATCAGGCCCGCGAAATCCTGTCAGCGCAGGCGGTAGCCATCTACTGCCCGACCGGCCAGAACTGGCTGATGCAGATCCAGGCTCAGGAAGGTCTGAGTGAAGTGTATGCCCGTGAAGCGCGCATCCCATTGGGGATGCTGGCTACCGGGTCCGCGGCGCTGCGCCGCCAGCCGGTGGCGATTCCGGACGTAACGAAAGCTGTCCAGCAGCATGACATGCCATTAGATCGCGAGAGCAAAGCGATCCTGGAAATCTTATCCCAGAATTACCAGGCCATGCTGGTGGTTCCGATGGTCTTCCCCAAAGGCGAAGTGTACGGCACGCTGGACCTGTACTATGATAGCCCGCGCATGTTCGATGAGGGTGATATTGCCCTGGCGCGGGCTTACAGCGACCAGGCCATGCTGGCTATCGAGAACGCGCGCCTGAGCAAGCGTGTGGAGCAGGCGGCCATTCTCTCTGAACGCGATCGCCTGGCCCGCGAACTGCACGATACGGTCACCCAGACGTTGTG
>CAYOHX010000276.1:0-2241 GCA_964403875.1 uncultured Anaerolinea sp.
TCTCTCTTCTAGCGAGAATCAAGTTCAAGTCGTAGAATTGGATCAAATCAACACTTCCGCACGCCAAACCATTTTGGGTGTTGAAGACGAACCAGATACAGTTTTTCTTCTCAAGCAGATTCTCCGCATGGCGGGATACAACGTCCTGGGAGCATACAACGGCTATGAAGCTGTGCAAAAGTGCAATGAAAATCACCCCGATTTAATTCTCCTCGATTTAATGATGCCAGAAATGGATGGCTGGCAAACCTATCAATTCTTGCGTCAAACCACCGATGTGCCGGTCATAATTGTTTCTGCTATTCATAACAAAGACGATGTTGTTCGCGCCCTTCGCCAGGGAGTAGATGATTATCTGACCAAGCCATTCGTGAATGCCGAGGTCATTGCGCGCGTTCAGGCAGTGCTGCGCCGCGCCCGCCCACAAAAAAGCGCCGAGCGGCTGGTCTTCCCTCGCTCTGGGCTCATTGTCGATTTCTCCTCCCAGGAAGTCATCATCAAAGACCAGCACATTCAGCTCACCGGAAAGGAATTCGCAATTCTGTCCACTCTGGCCAAAAATGCCCCCGATGTCGTTCATTATCGCACGATTGCGGAGACCGTCTGGGGAAAAGACACCCCCCAGGTTCGCAACCGGATCAAGTATTTGGTTTACCTTCTCCGGCAGAAGATCGAACTTGCGTCCGGAATCCCCGACCTGATCGAGAACATTGACCGGCTGGGGTACAAGCTCCGCGTCTCAGAATAAGGAACGCTTCTCGGCCACAACTTTCCTTCATGCCCTTCCTTCTTAGGGACAGTGACCCGAAAACTCGGTGTTCACCCCGGCAAATTCGTAAATATTAACCAGGCCCACGGCCTGGTTATTTTATTATTACCACGACCCTATCCTCACCTAACAGGGTTGCAACGTTATCGTAACAGCCCTTCGTTGACAAGCAAACCTGGTTTGGTATCATTAAGACAGAAGAGGTTGCTCTTTTTTTACATAACATCGGAATATTTCTTCTTTGGCGGCAATGATCTGTACATCAAATTTGGTCGCTTGCTCAGCGAATAGGGGAGCAGGTGTACAGGGAGCCAGTAGCGAAACCGGCCACTTTTTCAGGGCCGGTTTTTGTTTTTACAAAAGCGCTTCGCGTATCGTTTTTAGGAGGTAAAAATGCCACAGAAAACTACTTCATCATTCTTTCGCTCACTCAGCCGCTTCTTTTACACCAGCGGCGTTATGCTTTTAGTGCTCAGCCTGATGCTGTCCATGAATGCTCGCCCAGCATCGGCTGCTTTATTATTCAAAGAGTGGGATGGGTCCAGTCTGAGTTTATCGGCCACGTGCCTGGCTTCGGGCGAAGGTTCATTTACAGTCACCAATACCAGTGATGTGTCCATGTCCGCGGCTTCCGCCTGGCGTTTTCTCGCGAATGACGTCCTGGTTGATGAGGGCACCCTTCAACTAGGTCCCCGCGGTTCGCAAACCTTTGTCTTCGGCCCTTACGGGAACGATCAGTTGCAGTTCGATGTCGAACAACCGGATGGATACGACGGCCAAACCACGGTGCGCGAGATCATTAACTGCGGATCTGAATCAGAACCGACCAACACGCCTGTGGTCAAACCGACAAAAACCCCGGTTGTGAAACCGAGCAAGACGCCTTCGCAAACCCCCGAAAGCACCGCGACCACAAAACCGACCAACACCCCCACCGACGTTCCTACCAACACACCGACCACCACCCCTACCGACGTTCCTACCAACACGCCGACCAATACACCCACCGACATTCCCACCAACACCCCCACCACAACTTCCACGCCCTCTGATTGGGATAAATCCAGCGTTCGGGTGACCGGGCAGTGCCTCGTCACTGGCCAAGCCCAGTTTACGGTCACCAACACGGGAGAGTTCGGCGAGGGCAACATGGACGGCCCTACAACCTGGCGTCTCTATGTGGACGGCGCGCTGGTCCAAAATGGCACGTTGCAGCTTCAGGGAGGCGAGTCGCTTATCATGACTTTTGGTCCGTATAATGGGCTGAAAGTGACGTTGGAGGTTGATCAACGCCCAGGCCACCCAGGACACAGCCTGCCTCAGGCCAGCCTGACCTGCTCGGAGCCCAACACCTCGACCCCAGTACCCACAACGCCGCCAGGTGACAAACCAACCCTTACGCCTACCAACACTCCTACCAATACCCCTACCAGCACGCCGACAGACGTGCCTACGAGCACTCCCACCAATAC
>CAYOHX010000276.1:2341-4714 GCA_964403875.1 uncultured Anaerolinea sp.
GCACGCCGACAGACGTGCCTACGAGCACTCCCACCAATACGCCTACCAGCACGCCGACAGACGTGCCTACGAGCACTCCCACCAATACCCCTACCAGCACGCCGACAGACGTGCCTACGAGCACTCCCACCAATACGCCTACCCCTTCTGAGTGGGACAAATCCAGTGTGCGGGTGACTGGGCAATGTATGCTCACTGGTCTGGCCCAATTCACTGTCACCAACACGGGTGACTTCGGTGAAGGCGATATGGATGGCCCGACGACCTGGCGCTTCTACGTGGATGACCTTCTGACACAAGATGGCACGCTGCAACTCAAAGGTGGCGAGTCTGTTGTCATGACCTTTGGCCCGTATGATGGACAAAAAGTGACCCTGAAAGTCGACCAACGTCCCTTGCACCCTGGCTCCAGCCAACCTCAGGCCAGCCTTACCTGCTCGGTTCCGGATCAGGAGACTCCTGTGCCCACCACGCCTCCGGGAGAGGGACCCACGGCCACCCCGACCAGCACGGTCGCTGTTCCCACCACGCCTCCTGGAAATGACCCAACGGCAACGCCCACCACGCGCCCCGTGGGCGGCGGCGGCCTCTTGCTCATCCCGGTTACCGGTGGCAGTGATGGTGGTTCCATCACCAACCTGCTGCTCAACCTGGGGCTGCTGCTGATGGGGCTCGGCTTGGCCTGCACTGCCCTCAGCCGCCGCTGGGAGACAAATTAACCTGATTATGGTATAAATATCTCCATAAATTGTCCGAAACGATGCGATATCATCAGGTGTGTGCGATGCACACACCTGATGATATCCGGCTTAATCACCCGGATGGAGATGTTTCTTTATGGGTAATGCGATCCGAATGCAACCGAAATGGCTCAAGATGCGCATCGCGATGGTCCTGGCGGGCGTGGCTTTCATGGGGCTGGCGCTGTACCGTATCCTGCCGCCCTTGTTGAATCCTGCCCCCGCCGAAGATGAATTAATCCAACTCCTCGGTGAAGATTACCAGGCCGCCTACATCATCCCCGTGGCCGAAACGGCTCAGCCGAGTAGTCTGCCCACTGTGGTTTCAACCGAAAGCACAAGTGAAACCCCGCAAGCTTCAAACGCAACCCCCAAAGAAACCTTACAGAAAGTGACCCCTGAACCTCGCGATAAACCGACTCGCCTGGTCATCTCGGAAATTGAGCTGGATGCCCCGGTCGAAGAGACCGGCTCTCGGCTAATCACGATCCGCGACACGGTTTATGAGCAGTGGCTGGTCCCCGATGAATTCGCGGCTGGCTGGAGCCCTAACTCAGCTTACCCCGGTTCAATTGGGAATACCGTTCTCTTTGGTCACAACAACGCCCGGGGTAAGGTGTTTGCCAATTTATATCGCCTCGAAGTTGGCGACGAAATTGTCCTTTACGCAGGCTCCAAGACCTACACCTACTACGTGACTGACACAATGAAACTCCAGGAAAAGGATGTTTCATTGGCCCAAATGGTCGAAAATGCCACCTGGATCGGCCCATTCCCGGATGAGCGACTGACTCTAGTCACCTGTTGGCCTCCTTACCAGGACACCCACCGGCTCATCGTTGTCGCTCAGCCGCTCCAGGCCGATCGGGGAACTCCGGTCCAGTAGTTTTGTCGTAGCTACACACGGCATAGGTTAATAAGCTCGAAATCACCCGATCGAGTGATTTCGACTGCAAGCAATTGACTTTCGTTCTTTTTATGCTATGATTATGACCATAAAGGCCTTATTCATTAACAATTAACTTGCCATTCTAACAAAAGGCGGCGATGATCTGCAGACCAAGTATTGGTCGCTTACTCCAATTTGTGTGGAGCTAATCTGTAGGGAGCCAGTAGCGAAACCGGCCACTCACGCACAGGCCGGTTTCTTGTTTAACAACGTCCATGCCATTGGACACCTTTTCCAGACTGGGAGGTTGAGATGCTCCGTACGTTTTCCCCTTACTTTCGTTCCGTCAGCCGCTTTTTTTATACCAGCGGCATCCTGCTGCTCATCTTAGGGTTATTGCTATCCGCCCAATACAGGCCCGCTCAGGCCGCCCCTTGGGATGGCACCTGGTTAGAAATGAGCTATGCCTGCCTCCAATCTGGCGAAGTGCGGGTGACCCTTACCAATGGCAACTCCGAAGTAGGGATGACCGAACCATCGGATTGGCGATTAGAAGTAAATGGTGTTCTTGTCGAGTCTGGAACAGTCCAGTTGGGTCCTGGAGAGTCAGAAGTGCTGGTGTTTGGCCCTTACCCCAACCAGACGATCCAATTTGAGGTGGAACAACCTGGAGAATACCCCGGTCAATCTTTGATCCGCGAAATCTTCACCTGTGAAGTTCCCCCCACGCCGACCTTTACGCCC
>CAYOHX010000277.1:0-4659 GCA_964403875.1 uncultured Anaerolinea sp.
TAGCGAGGTTAATTGATTTGTAAAGATGTCTTGAGCAAATCCTTGTCGCGGGATGATGGCCCGACCAAGATCTCAAATTCGCCCGGTTCGACCACGCTGTGTGCTTCGGCGTTCACGATTTGGAAGGACTGCCAGGGGAGCGTGATTTGCACGGTCTTCGTTTCACCGGGTTCCAGGTGGATCCGCGTGAAACCTTTGAGCGCCTTGTTGACCCAGGTGACCGAGGTGACGACATCGCTGACATAGGCCTGGACGATCTCATCTCCAGCCATCGATCCCGCGTTGTGCACATCGACGAACACCTCGACCGATTGACCGGAGGTGATGGCGGGCGCGGAAAGCCGCAGGTTGGAATAGCGGTAGGTGGTGTAGCTGAGGCCGTGACCGAAAGCGAAAAGTGGTTCCTGGGTCAAGTCGGCGTAGCGATCGCCGTGTTGTCCGCGCACCTGGCTGTAGAATATGGGCTGCTGGCCGACATGGACAGGGAAGGAGATGGTTAGTTTGCCAGAGGGGTTGATGAGGCCAAAGATGGCTTCGGCAATGGCCAGCCCGCCTTCCATGCCGGGATTGAAGCCTTCCAAAATGGCGGCGGCGCGTTTGACCGAGGGGGGCAGGACCAGGGGCTTGGAGTTGATCAATACGACGACCAGGGGCTTGCCGGTTTGTTCCAGCGCGTCCAACAGGGCAATCTGACCACCTTGCAGTTCCAGCGTTGCGGTGGATTGACCTTCGCCGATGTAACGAAGATGGTCGCCAACAACTGCCACCACCACGTCAGCATCCTGTGCGGCTTGGACGGCGGCGGGTATGCCGGTGAGGTCATCGTTGATGATGGAGCAACCGGGGGCGTAATGAAGCGCGCAACCGGTCGGGGCCAGGGCTCGGAGACCGTCGAGGACCGTGGTCGTCTTTTCGCGGGGGTGCTTGCCGGCTTCGGGAGGATGCTGCGACGCGCCTAGGGACCAATCGCCCAATTGCTGGAGATCATCATCGGCATTTGGACCGATCACGGCAATCGACTTCAGTCGCTGCGGATCGAGGGGCAGCAGGCCGTTGTTTTGCAATAACACCAGGCTTTGGCGGGCTGCAGCGCGGTTGACCTCCCGATGATCGGGACGAGAGATTTCGATCGCGGCGCGCTGCAAGTCGGCGCGGCGCGGGTTTTCGAAGAGGCCCATGCGGAACTTGAGCGCCAGCAGGCGGGCGCAAGGCGCGTCGATCTCTGCTTCGGCCAGCCGCCCGCTGCGCACGGCTTCAATCGCTCCGGCGTAGAACTCGGGGGTGGTCATCATCAGGTCATTTCCGGCGCGGACGGCGGTGATGGCGGCATCGGCATAGGTGGCGCAAATTCTTTGCTCTCGTACCAGGCGCCCCACGTTGTCCCAATCGGTGACCACAATGCCACGGAAGCCCCACTCATCTTTGAGCACTTCGGTAAGCAGCCAGCGGTTGGCTGTGGAAGGCACACCCTCCATCGACTGGTAACCGGTCATGAAGGTCATGGCTCCGGCGCGAGCGGCTCGCTCGAATGGTGGGAGGAAGTAGCTGCGCAGCTTGCGGCGCGAGAGGTCGGCTTCGGAGGCGTCTCGCCCGCCCTGAGTTTCGGAATAACCCGCGTAATGCTTGGCGGTGGCCAGCACCGCGGTAGGGTCGTCTAAGCCCTGACCTTGATAGCCGCGGATGAGCGCGGCGGCGAATTCGCCGATCAGGTAGGGATCTTCGCCGAAGGTCTCTCCGGTGCGACCCCAGCGCAGATCACGGGTAAGGCAAAGCACGGGCGAGAAGGTCCAATGGATGCCGGTAGGAGCCATTTCCTCGGCGGTGACGCGGCCAACCTGTTCGATCAACTCGGGGTTCCAGGAGCCAGCCAGTCCCAGTTGGGTGGGGAAGATAGTGGCGCCTTTCCAGAAGGAATGGCCGTGGATGCCGTCTTCGCCGATGAGCAGAGGAATGCCCAGGCGGTTCTGGGCGGCCAGATCCATGGCGCGGTTGATTTTCTCGCCGAGAATATGGAGCAGTGAGCCGGGCTGGATGGTGTTGATGAAAGACAGGTCTTCGCTGCGGGCGTCTACCTGCATCAACTGGCCGACTTTCTCTTCAAGGGTCATACGGCTGAGCAGGTCGGCGACTCGATTTTCAACGGAAAGGTTAGGATTGCGATAAGCGGGAGTAGACATAAGTCTCCTAAGTGGATTTATTCATGGTGGCACGAAAAGAGAGCGTTCACATGAGGCTGCAACTGAGGATTATAGCATGATCCGCTTTGTTTCGAGGGCGGGGGGGCTCCACGCCGATTCTCAATGACCCTGAAGTTTTGTCCGCGCTCTAAGGAAAAGACGGTATACTCTTTAAAGGTATTTACTCACCAGGGTTGAGGAAGAGGCAGTTTTACCTCAACCGTGGGAAATGACCATAAGTACCTGTTCGAAAATTCGAAAGGAAAGCGTTTTTGAGGTTGTGACGGGCACTTCGCACGCGCAACAACCTCAAAATCGCAAACCTCCCCAACATTTTTTTCGGACAGGTTCTATAAGATTTATTCCAAGAATTCGGAGGGTGACATGAAGGTGCAGGGTTTGGGAAGTGAGTTTCGGAAATATGGGCGCGTTCTATCCGGGTATGACTTCAGAGCTTTGGTAAATGCTATGGAAAAAATACCTCTGCCCGAAGCAGGTGTAGGTTACCTGCCTGGGGAGGCGGCGCTGGAAGCGCTGCCTGTCTACCACGAGTTTGCGGGAAAGATTTGGGGAGAGATGCCCGTCCAATTGGGCATTTGCTGGGGAACCAACAACAAGCTCAACGCATTTGAATACCACCGAAATTCCGAGGTGATTGTGGCGGGGAAGGGTGGGATCATCTTAATGCTTGGACAGCAGCAGGATATTCAGTCAGATAATACGTATGACACCGCATTGGTGGAAGCTTTTCTTGTACCAGAAGGGGTGGGGGTGGAACTCTACGCCACGACGCTGCATTACGCGCCCTGTGGTGTAGATGGTCAGCCTTTCTGGGCGGCCATTGTGCTGCCTAAGGGCACAAATTGGCCTCTGGAGGGTGAACACCTGGGCGAACCTGAAGACAAGCTTTTGGCGGCGAAGAACAAATGGTTGATCGGACACCCCGAAGGTGGCTGCCCGCCGGGAACCTTCCTGGGGTTGAAAGGCGAGAACGTCAGTCTATAAAGCAACAAGAATCCAGGCGTGCGGCGAAAATCTGTCGCACGCCTGGGCTTTCATGATTGGATGGGATTATTTCTCTACGTCGCGGACGTGGCGGTTCATCCAACCGGCAGCCGCGACAAGTATTTTGATGAGGCCCATCAGCACGAACATTAAGCCAACGCCGCGGCCGGGGCCTGTGCCAACCAGGCCTACCAGGGCGGGGAAGGTTTGAACGGTGGTTGCAGCGTTCATCAACGGGCCAAAGACCCGGTCGGCCAGCGGCCCGGCGCTGAGTAACGCCAGGGGAGCCATGCTGAGTGAAACCATCTGCCAGACGGCAAAGACACGCCCTTGAATTTCAGGTGGAATTTTGCTTTGCCAGATGGATTTGTTCGAGCCTTCGATGACGGCAATGGTGAAATGGGCGAAAAACGCGCCCAGCGCCAATCGCCACAGGGCAGGTTTCATGCCCATGAGAATGAAACAACATCCGCTGAGCAGCTCAAAGCCGATCACGCCCAGGATGCGGCGTTTGGGCCCGCCCCAGGCGCTCATCACCAGGCTGCCGGTGAGCATGCCGCTGCCGGCCAGCGTGATAAAGAAGCCCAGTTCGGTGGCTCCGGCAAAGCCCAAAACCAGAGGTGTGGCTAGCGCGCCAACCATGCTCCAGACCAAATTGAAGAGCGCTATGAAGATGAGCAGCCACAACAGACCTGGCCGGGCCAGGACATATCGCCAACCGAAGGAGGCATCTTGCAGGAGACCGTTGGTTGGCTGGTTATGGAAAACTTTGGCGGGTTCATCGTCAGGCGTGGTTGGCCGGGGGAAACGAACCAATAGGAGTATCGTCACGGCAAACAGGAAGGTGGCTACATCGATGAACATGACGCCAGCGACCCCTATCACACCGATGAGTAGTCCAGCCAGCGCAGGCGCAAGCACTTCACTGGCCCCGCGTCCAATACTCACAAGGCCATTGATGCGGCCCAGTTGATCTTTGGGGACCAACTGGACGGTGACGGCTGAGTAAGCAGGCCATTGGAAGCTGCTGAAGGCCGCGCTCCACAATGTGGCGACATACAGATGCCAAATTTCAAGGCGTCCTGTAGCCATGAGCAGCGCCACAACCAGCGTACTCAATCCTGCCCCTGCGTCAGAAACTGCCATGACCAGGCGACGGTCAAAACGATCGGCGACGACTCCAGCCAGTGGGGAGAACAGAATGCGCGGCAGGGTGGCTGCCAGGGCCATCAGGCTGAATGCGGTCACCGAGCCGGTTTGTTGGTAGACCCACAGGCCCAGGGCGAAGCTGGTGAGGCCGGAGCCGAACACCGAGACAAGCTGGCTGAACCAGACCAGCAAGAATGCGCGCAGCAGGGGATGATCCCGTATCCGATAGATCCGTTGGACCCACTTGCGGCTGGACAATGAGGATTGCATGGTTTGCCTCCTTAAAAAGAAAAAGGGCCGGGACGGATGAGGGTTCATCCGTCCCGGC
>CAYOHX010000278.1:0-4631 GCA_964403875.1 uncultured Anaerolinea sp.
ACTCGGAATCCTTTGGCCCCTTCTTTGTTCTTTTGTTAAAACTGCAAAACTACTGATACCCGATGGAACAGAATATCTCAGAAGAAAAAAATTGTATGGAACGAATCGCTGAAGAACGGCTCCTGCGCGCAGCCGTAGAAGAAGATCTTAGCCTTCGGTTAAGACAGCAGGAGGCTATTGCCTGGCTCGGCGAATACGCTTTGGGGAGTCAGAACCTGGATGTTCTGCTCCAGGAAACCACCGCTATGGTTGCGGATACGCTGGGGCTGGAATTCTGTAAAATCCTCGAGCGCCTGCCGGGAGGCCAGTCCCTGTTCTTGCGCGCCGGGGTCGGTTGGGCGACCGGTCTGGTGGGCCGCGCGGTGATCGACGCAGCGCTGGAGTCACAGGCCGGGTATACGTTGATGGTTGATGAACCGGTAATCGTGGATGACTTGCGCAATGAAACGCGTTTCCGCGATACCAAACTGCTCACCGATCACAGCGTGATCAGCGGTATGGGGGTGGTGATCCCGGGGAAGGATGAGCCGTTTGGCGTGCTGAGCGTGCATACTGCTCGCCACCATATCTTTCTCCCGCAGGATACGCGCTTTATTAAAGCGATTGCCAGCCTGCTCGCTTCGGCCATCCAGCGCTTCAAGGTGGAAGAAGATCTGCGCCAGTCGCGCAATGAGATCAAGGTCATTCTGGAAGGCGTGAACGAAGGCGTAACCGTGCAGGACCGCACCGGTAAGCTGGTGTTTGTCAACCAGGCGGCGGCGGAAATTATGGGCTTCAAGACCCCCGAAGAAGCTTTGGCCGCGCCGCTCACAGAAGTCCAACAGCGCTTTGTGCTGCTGGATGAAGAAGGCTGCCCCTTGCCCCTGGAGAAACTCCCGGGCCGCCAGGTGCTGCAGGGCGCGCCGCGCGTCACCGCCAGGATTCGGTTTCACATGGCAGACAGCCAGGAAGAGCGCTGGTCGATTATCGATGCCTCGCCGGTGCTGGATTCAGCCGGAAACGTCATCCAATCGGTCAATATCTTCCGCGATATTTCCGACCTGGTGCTTTCCGAACAGAGCCAGCGTTTTCTGGCCCAGGCCGGGGAAATCCTGGCCTCTTCGATCGATTACCAGACCACGCTGGTGAACATCGCGCAACTGGCGGTGACGAACCTGGCAGATTGGTGCTCGGTGTACCTGTTGGGAGAATCGGAGGAGGCCTATACCCTAACCGTAGCCCACAAGGACCCGGCCAAGCAGGCCCTGGCGGAAGAATTTCAGCGACGCTACCCGCCCCGGTTTGATCTGAATACGGGGGTGGGGCAGGTTCTGCGGACCGGGGAGCCGCTGTATTACCCAACGATCCCTGATGAATTGCTGGAAGCTGTGGCAGTGGATGCGGAACACCTGAAAATGATCCGCGCGGTGGGCATGCGCTCAGTGATTGTGGTCCCGCTGCGCGTGCGCAATAAAACCCTGGGCGCGATTTCTCTGATCTGGGCTGACTCGGGCCGCAGGTATACGGAGCGCGAAGTGATGCTGGCCAATGAGCTGGCCCGGCGGGCGGCCATGTCGGTGGAAAATGCGCGCCTGTATCATGAGGCTCAGCTTGCGAACACCACCCTCGAACAGCGCGTGCGGGAACGCACCATGGAGCTGGTGGAGGCCAATGAGCAGCTTGAGCGCGAGATCGAAGAGCGTTGGAAAACCCAGCAGGCTTTGCAGAAAAGCGAGATGATGTGGAACAGCCTGTTTGAGTCCGCGCCGGACGCGGTAATTCTGGTCAACGAAGCCGGGAAAATTGTGCAGGCCAACCAGCAGGCGAAAACCATGTTCAGGTATGGGGATGCGGAACTGATCGGGCGCTCGGTTGACCGGCTGCTCCCATCTGCCTTCCGGCAGCGGCATGGGCGCAAGCGCGGCATGTACATGAAGGAAATGGTCACCCGCTCGATGGGCGCGGGCCTGGACCTGACCGCGCAGCGCAGTGACGGCACCCAGTTCCCGGTGGATATTATGCTCAGCCCGGTAAAGATGGATGAGGGCGAGATGGTGATCTGTGCCATCCGCAACATGACCGAGCAGCGCAACCTGCAAATGGAGCTGGCGGAGACCCACCGCCGCTTGTTTGAGAGTGTGGAGGCCGAGCGCCTGCGCATCTCGCAGGAGCTGCACGATGGGCCGATCCAGGAACTGTACGGAGTGGCGCTGTATTTTGAAGCCCTGCGCGACCTGATGCAGACCCCCGAACAGCAGGCAGAGTTCGAAAGCACCAAGGACAACATTCAGGGCATTGTGCAAATGCTGCGTGAGCTGTGCGGCGAGCTGCGTCCGCCAACACTGACCCAGTTTGGTCTGGAAAAGTCCATCCGCTCGCACCTGGCCCGGCTGCGCGAGCAGCACCCGGAACTGGGCATCGAAGCGCATTTAATGGCGGATGGCAGCCTGCTTTCCGAGCGCGCCCGACTGGCCCTGTTTCGTGTGTATCAAAACGCGGTCAGCAATATCATCCGGCACGCACAGGCGACTTCGATCAAGATCGAGTTCCTGATCGAAGAAGGGCAGGTCGAGCTGACCATAGCGGATAATGGGCGCGGGTTTAAAGTCCCGGCCAAGTGGGTGGACCTGGCGCGCGAGGGGCACTTCGGCCTGGTGGGTATGGCGGAACGGGTCGAAGCGATTGGCGGTGAGTTTATCATCGAGTCGACCCCCGGGCATGGCACCACACTGCGCGTTGTCGCGCCGCTGGAGCAGGCGGTGATTTCGCCTTCGGTGATTGTCACTTAACCAGGCAGGGTGTTTCTCGATCACCCTTTGGCTCTAATGCCGGACCGTACAGAAAATAGTTGTACGGTCCGGCATATTTTAATGGTTGACTCCCCCTGGTATTATTGCTACAATCTCAACTAATCTTATCGTAATTATCGTTAATAGCAAAACCCTTCCCGCTTAAAGGTTGAAATCTGATTTTCCAGGCTTTGGCGGCGCTGTTGTATTGTGCCGCACGCCAGGGTCTGGAGTTACTTACCGTGTTGGCCTGTTGGGGGAAACGACACGCGCAGAGCGTGCAACAGGGCCAAAGGTCTCATTCGCGTCCCTATTTTGTTTGAAAACCAGGAGAGAAACATGTTTCGATCGACGATCCGGCTGATGTCTGTTCTCGTCTTGCTTGCAATGGCGTTTGGGTTTGCGCCATCTGTACAGGCGGGTGTTTGTGATTCGCGGGTGAATGATAACTACAAGAAGCTGCTTGAATGCGTGACCGTGGAAGGCGTGCGCGAGCACCAGGCAGCTTTGCAGGCGATTGCTGATGCCAATGAAGGCACCCGTGTATCCGGGAGATCTGGCTACGACCAGTCAGCGGACTACGCCGAGAAGGTTTTCCGTGAAGCCGGGTATGTGGTGACATCGCAAACCTTCATCTTTCAGACGTTTATTTCCCTTTCTCCAGCTGTCCTCCAGGTAGTCAGCCCGGTAGCGATGCAGGTTCCGAACAATATCCTGTCCTATTCGGGCAGCGGCGATGTGACCGCCCCGGTCTCGGTGCCCAACGCCGCGACGGGCTGCGCTGCCGGTGATTTTGCGGGGTTCCCGGCCGGGAATATTGCGCTGATCCTGCGGGGTGGGTGTACTTTCGCGATCAAGGCAACCAATGCTTATGCCGCGGGCGCTTCGGGGGTGATTATCTACAATAATGCCGCTGGGCCGATTAACGGCACACTCGGCAACGCCTTTACCCTCGATCTGCCGGTCACCTCGGTCACGCAGGCGGATGGGCAGGCGCTGGCCGCTTACGTTTCCAGCGGGCTGGTCGTGCGCCTGCAAACGGAAACCTTCCGCGGTCTGGCCTCCACCCGCAACGTATTGGCAGAGTCGGTGGACGGAAACCCGGATAATGTGGTCATGGTTGGGGCGCATCTCGACTCGGTCGACGCCGGACCGGGCATCAATGATAACGGCTCTGGGTCCGGGGCGATTCTGGAAGTGGCCCAGCAGCTGGCGAAGGTGAAACCGGTCAACAAGCTGCGCTTTGCCCTGTGGGGCGCGGAAGAAGCCAGCCTGGTAGGTTCCACCTACTATGTCAACAACCTGAGTGAGGCAGAGCGCAACAAGATTGCCCTGTACCTCAATTTTGATATGATCGGTTCGCCAAACCACGTCTTCTTCATCTACGATGGGGATGACTCGGACGGCGTTGGAGCCGGGCCTGGGCCAAGCGGCTCGGCGCAGATTGAACAAACCTTCCAGCGCTACTATGAGAGCGTGGGCCAGCCGTATAAGGGCACTGATTTCACCGGCCGCTCGGATTACGGCCCGTTCATCGCCGCGGGGATCCCATCCGGCGGATTGTTCACCGGCGCGGAAGGCATCAAGACCAGCGCGGAAGCTGCCCTGTGGGGCGGAACCGCGGGCGCGGCATACGACCCGTGCTATCACCAGGCCTGCGACACCTATGCCAATAACAATAAGCACGCGTTGGATGTCAACTCGGACGCGGTTGCTTACGCTACGCTCAAGTACGCGATGAATACCAGTGATGTCAACGCGGTCAAGGGCAAGGGCAACTTCAAGTTTGATCCGCGCTACCAGATCGACCCCGATCACGTGCTGGTGACGGAGTAATAAGGATTAAAAAACAAACCGGCGGCA
>CAYOHX010000279.1:0-4610 GCA_964403875.1 uncultured Anaerolinea sp.
TGATAGCCGCTTATTCTACCGGTTTCAGAAGATTTTTAAACACGGGCTGGCCTTACCAACTCGATCGGGTTGTTTCTTCTCTCAATTTCGGATTGCATGGATTTTTTGAGACTACGCGCTATCAAAGCATTACCCAAACCGACCGCAATCATCGGCAGGCCCACACGCCGCGTGTGGTGGCTATTGCGGGGTTGATCAATCGCCAGATGGCCCATCGTTTACCGGCTTGAGCCTTGTCTGGGGAAGGGGTTACTTCTCCTTCCCTCTCATTGTGAAGATTAATTAGTATATTTTGAAATCTACCAGGGTTGCTTGTTACCCATGTTACTGTTTGCTAGTCAAACACAACGGCGACTTTGCCACTCTTGCCACTTGCCATGAGTAAATAGGCGTCTCCAGCTTGATCGAGAGTAAACTTGTGAGTTACCAGAGCTTCTGGATGGATCCCCCATCTGACGATCCGTTCAACAAGCTCTTCCATTAACCAAATGCTCGTTACCCACGATCCATAGATCGTCTTTTGATCATGGATGATATCCCGACTGGGCTGGAAACTTACTTCGCCGCCTTCACCAATAAACAGTATTTTCCCCCACTTGCGAGTTGCTTGAATAGCAGTAAGCCGTGCACTGTCATTGGCGCTGGCATCGATAGCCTTTTCAATCCCCTTACCATTTGTCAGTGCGAGAATTTGTGCCACATTGTCAGGGGCCGCTTTCAGCACATGATCGGCCAACCCTAACTCTTGGGCCAGAGCCAGACGCTCATCGATCACGTCAATGCCGATGAGCTTGCTCGCGCCCATCGCTTTGGCAAGCATGAGCGCAGCCAATCCAACGGGGCCAAGTCCTGTGACCAGAACGACATCATTTCCGGAAATGCCGATACGGTCCAGTCCTTCATAGACTGTCCCGAAGCCACAAGCGACTTGTGCGCCATCCAGGTAGGTTAACTCGTCCGGCAACAGCACGAGATCCTTTTCCTCGGCCAGAATGTAAGGGGCCATGCCGCCGTTGCGTTGCCAGCCATAAGCGGCCCGATAGGGGCTGGTACAACTGATCATGTAACCACGCCGACAGTCGTTACACACACCGCATCCTGAAATGTGGTAAACGATGACACGATCCCCTTTCTTAAAGCGCCGCAGCCCTGGCCCTTCGGCGACAATTTGCCCCGCAGGTTCGTGGCCCGCGATGACACCCTGATACCCTTCAGGCCCTTTACCGAGATGTTCGCGGTAGATAGCCCGGATATCACTGCCGCAAATCGTTGATGCCTTCGTTTGAATAAGCACTTCGCCGTGACCTGGCTCCGGGATAGGGAATTCCCGGTATTCAACTGTGCTGTTTCCTGGCAGGATGGCACCTTTCATCATGTTTGTCATTGTATAATCTCTCCGTGAATATCCCATAAATCTTCCCAGGACTGGTTTTCTTTCCACAGAAAAACCTGCCCCTTGATAAGCCGACAGTTTTTATCGATGCCTTCGATCTCGTTCATCTCGGCGTCCGTTAACGGGGCGGACACCGTACTCTGGAGGTTACTCAAATACTCATGCTGACGAACCGAAAATGGGATCGGAACCTGCCCCCGCTGCACGGCCCACTTGACACACACAACCGCCGGATGCACATTCAGCCGTTGAGCAATGCGAACAATAACTGAGTCTTCGATGTCCGCTGTATCGGTTTCCGTCTTGTCACGATCGGGTCGGGTGGGCGAGCCAATGGGGCTAAAACCAATAGGCACGATACCCTGATCGCGTACAAACCGGAATAATTCCGGTTGCTGGAAATGAGGATGTAACTCCATTTCGTTGCAGGCTGGTTTGATCGTGGCATCCCGCAACAGCAGTTTGAGCTTGGGAACCGTCATGTTGGAGGTTCCGATGTGCCGCACCAGTCCCATCTCCACCAGTTTTTCCATCTGCCGCCAGGTTTTCATGTAATTCTCGTGAATGTAGGGCCTGGCATGTGGATCACGAGAAGTCACATCTACACCTACTGCATGATAGTTTGGAAACGGCCAATGGATCAGGTAAAGGTCAAGGTAATTCAGTTGCAGATCCTTGAGTGTCTGCTCACAAGCGGGGATCACATCTTTTTCGCCGTGTTTGTCATTCCACAGTTTGGATGTGATCCACATATCCTCGCGCTTAACGCCTGTGCGCATTGCTTCTTGCAAAGCGTGGCCGATAAGTTGTTCGTTTCCGTATACGGCTGCACAGTCAATGTGTCGATAACCAACGGCAATTGCGCCCTTGACCGCTTCGGCGATTTCTTCACCAGAAAACCGATCCGAGCCAAAAGTCCCTAGACCGATAGCCGGAATTCTGGCTCCTGTATACGTGGTTCGGTAGGGTACTAGCTGCGGATCAACCCCATCGTTTGTTGTCTTAGATAAGTTTATGTTTGAATTTTCTGCCATAGATTCTCCTGTTATTGGTTAGAAACTACATTGGGGCTTCTCCAATTTAGGATTTTGCCAACCCAATCAAAGGTCAATACTGATTTCCCGGCCTTCATACAGAACGGTTTGGACTGATGGCGCTTGTGCCGAAAGGGGATCATACGGGCTGTCACCACTGATGATCCGAAACACCCGCGAGTTAGGCATTCCCGGATAATCTCCCTGCCGATCATAGAGGGTAAGGCGTCGTGCTGCATCGTCCCAGGCGATGCGAATCATGGTAAAACGTCCTTGCTCATAGTTGTAGTTATCACCCTCATCGTCATAAAGTGTGAAACTGCCATTCTGTCCAGGATAGATAAGCAGATCGAGTGGGTTAGTATTTTCGCATAGGTAAAATTTGCGCCGCCTAAGCTTAAGGCGGCGCAAATGTCGCATTTTATGGAGCCTGCCGAGTAGTATGTTAAAATTACTCGAAGAGGGCGTTGACCTCTTCGTTAGCCTCTTTGAGCGCCGTCTCAGCATCAACTTCACCAAGAGCGATCCGATCCATCGCTTCTTGCATGATGACGGTAATTTCACCGCCGTAGTCGGTAATGGGGAACAAGAAGGTACCGCCCTCTTCCGCTGCTTGCAGGGTGAAGGCACTCACATCAATCCCCGCCTCCGCACGTACATTCAGCGAGAGTTCGGCGGCTTCAGGGATGGCAGGGAAGACTGCACCAGACTGCCCCACGATATTCTGGCACTCTGCTGAGGCAAGGAACTTCACCCATTGCCAGGACTCTTCCTTGTGTTCACTGCCAACCCAAATGGAGTCGGCCAATCCGTTGAACATGCTCTTACGTCCTTCAGGGCCAATAGGTAGACGACCGAATCCGACTGGGAATTCGCTGCCCAGGTAACTGCCGATCATCCATGAGCCATCTGTGGTGAGCGCTGCTTTGCCCGCCTGGAATAAGGCAAAAGACCCCAAGCTTGACACGTCCGCAAACGGAGTCGCATAGCCCTTCTTCAGCCACAAGTCAGCAATCCACTGAATGGTTTGAGTGAAGCGCGGATCGTCGTAGTAATATTCATTGCCCCAGAGCCCATTGTTGTAGGTCCAGCCGGTCGAAGCGGTGAACACGCTGAACGACGTCTGTCCATAACCGGCTGCGGTGGCCCAGTCGTTGGTGAAGCCATATTGTACGACGTTATTCTTGTCGAAGTCCGGGCTGAGGCCATTGTTGCCATTGGCATCCAGCGTCAATTGGGCAACCACTTGCTCAAATGTGCCCCCATCTTCTGGATTCCAGGTCCACTCATTCATGACAGCGGGATCAATCCCTGCCGCTTCGAGCATATCGGCGTTGTAAATGACAGCAACGGTGTCCCAGTCCTTGGGCAGACCATAACGGCTTCCATCTTTGACCCATAGATCAGCCAGGCCAGGATAGTAGATGTCAGTGGGCACGCCGTCACGTTCCACCAAAGGCTGAATATCAACAAGCTGTTCAAGCGCGACGAACTCAGGATATTTAGCCAGATGGTTCGTGAATACATCCGGTGCATCACCTGTGACAAAGCCGGACTGAATAGCCGCCCAGTAATCGCCCCAACCGAGCTGCTCAATCTCGATCGTGATGCCGGGATTGCTTGCCATGAACTGGTTTGCGCATTCGGTATAAGCTGGGAGTTGGTTATTATCCCAGAGCATATAACGGATGGTCGTATTTTGGCGGGCATGGGCTAATCCCGCGACGGGCACGGCCATTGCCAGTACCAGGACCACCAAAATCACAGTACGTGAGAACTTCATGATAATGCTCCTTTTTCTATGAGATAGCTTGATACGGTATTCAACTCGACAGGCTCCCATCGAACGATTTACTTAAATCCTGAGAACTGGATGGAATCCACGACTTTTCGACCGAAAAAGATAAAAATGATGATCGCGGGCACAATCGAAACCGCTGTTCCGGCCATCAACCCGGCCCAGTCGCGCGCGCCTTGCGGAGTCTGCTCGCGGAAAATGCCCAGCGCGACGGTCAGCACGCGTACACTCTCATCGCGCCCGACCAGCAGCGGCCACAGGTATTCGTTCCAGCTTCCAATGAACGTCAGGATAGCCAGCGTCAGAATCGGCCCCTTGACCAGCGGCAGCGCGATCCTCCAAAAGAGGCCGATCCGGCTCGCCCCGTCAATAATGGCCGCCTCTT
>CAYOHX010000280.1:0-4599 GCA_964403875.1 uncultured Anaerolinea sp.
GGTACGGGTTTATTGTGTATGGTTTTCCGGCCGGCTAACCGCCTGCATTAAAACTTTAAGGGCAGGGGTGGGGGGGGTTAATCCATCGATGCGGGTATAATTGCCGCATGGCAGTTCCCAAGCAACCAAGAGGAAAACTGAAGATTTTTCTAGGGTACTCGGCGGGCGTGGGTAAAACCTACGCGATGGTAGAAGCCGCCGCGATGCGAAAAACCCAGGGCGTGGATGTGGTGGTGGCGTGGATCAATTCGCGCGGGCAACCCGAGACCGATGCGCTGCTGGAGACGCTGGAAATCATGCCGCCTTGCGCTTCTTGCGGAGGGGATGAGCCCTTGTTTGAGATGGACCTGGACGCGGTGCTGAACCGCAAACCGGAGCTGGCCCTGGTGGATGAGTTGGCCCATGCCAACGCTCCAGGGGCGCGGCACAGTCAGCGTTGGCAAGATGTGGAAGAACTGCTGAACAGTGGCATCGACGTCTATACAACTTACGAAGTGCGGCAGTTGGGCAGCCTGGTGGACAAGGTTCGGGAGATTACCGGGGTGGTGGTGGAAGAGACCGTGCCGGACCTGCTTTTGGACCAGGCGGCGGAGTTTGAGGTGGTGGATCTGCCGCCAGAAGAGCTCCTGCAGCGCATCCAGGCGGGAAAGGTGGATTTGCACGGCGATTCACCGGAAGCGGTGGAGCCGTTCTTTCATAAAGGCACGCTGACGGCGCTGCGCGAGCTGACCTTGCGGCGGGCGGCAGAGACGGTGGAAGACCGGCGGCTGGAATTGGACAGCATCGGGCCGCGGCGAACCGTGGCCGAACGTGTGGCGGTATGCGTTAGCTCGCATCCTATGGGGGCGCAGTTGGTGCGGGCGGGGCGGCGGCTGGCGGATGATTTGAACGCCGAGTGGTTTGTGGTGTTTGTGGAGACGCCAGAGCATTTGCTGATGGGCAGCGAAAGCCGCGGACGGCTGCTGCAAACGCTGCATTTGGCCGAGGAGCTGGGCGCTTCGGTGGAAACGCTGACCGGAAGCCGCGTTCCGGAGACATTGATCGAGTTTGCGCGGCGTGAGCAGGTGACCCGCCTGGTGGTGGGCAAGCCGCTGCGGCCAAAATGGTATGATGCGCTGCGCGGATCGATGCTGGATCGGATTGTCCGGTTGAGCGGGGATATTGACGTTTTTGTGGTGAGCGGTGACCGAGAAAAAGCCCCGCAGTGGGTTTCGGCTGCCTGGCAGGCGCCGCCCGGCTTGTGGAACTATGTAGGCGCGGCGCTGGCGGTGGCGCTGGCGGTGGTGTTGGGGCTGATGGCGCAGCCTTTGGCCCAAAGCGCTTTGCTCATGGTGATGTTCCTGATGGTGGTGGTCGTGACGGCGGCGTTCATGGGCCGTTGGCCGGCCATCCTGGCGGCGGTGGGCAGCGCGTTGTCGTTTGCTTACTTCTTCAGCGGCGAACGAATGCAGTTTGGATTGGGGGATTTGCAGCATGTGCTGACCCTGATGGGCCTGGTTGCGGTGGGGTTGGTGATTAGTCGCATGGAAAGGCTGCTGCGTGAGCAAGTGCGGGCGGCCCGACAGCGAGAGGTGCAGTCGGACGCGCTGAATGAACTGAGCCGGGATTTGACCGTGGCGTTGGAGTTGGAGGATATGTTGGGGGTGCTGCTGCGGCATGTGCACCGCACCTTTGAGGGAGAGGTGGCGATTTTCTTGCCGGTAGAGGGTGGGGTAGCGCCGATGGCGACTACGCCGGGGTTCAAGGTGGATGAAGCTGCCTCAAAGACCGCAGCCTGGGTGTATGAGCAAGGTCAATCGGCGGGGCGGGGAACGATGACCCTGGCGAATACGCCACTGTGCTACTTGCCGTTGCAAACCAATCACGGGGTAGTGGGGGTGCTGGCGGTAGCGCCCGGTGAGACGGGTAAGTACCTGTCGCCGGATCAACGCGAGCTGCTGGAAGGGTTTGCCAGCCTGGCGGCGTTGGGCATTGAGCGGGTGGAGTTGAATGAGCAGGCCCGGCAGGCGGCCGTCTTGCAGACGGCGGAAAAGCTGCAAACGGCGCTGCTGAACTCGATTTCGCATGATCTACGCACCCCCCTGGCGACCATTTCGGGGGCGATTAGCACTTTGCAAGAGGCGGAGAACGAGGTGGTGGCGCTGGATGGTGAGGCGCGCCGCGATTTGCTGGAAAACGCCGGTGAAGAGGCCGAGCGATTGAACCAGATTGTGGGGAACTTGCTGAATATGACCCGTCTGGAAGCTGGATCGCTGCGGGTGAAGGTCTCTGAGGTGGACGCCCAGGATTTGATCGGCACGGCGCTGAGGCAGAGCAGCAGAAAGCTGGAGGGGCGCGAGGTGACCACGGTTATTCCGGAGGACTTGCCCTCGTTGGGAGTCGATTACGTACTGATCTTGCAGGTGTTGAATAATGTGATTGACAATGCGGTCAAGTATTCGCCCGCGGGGACACCACTGGTGATGAGCGTGGAAGCGGATGGGGAGGTCGCTCGGATGCGGGTGTCAGATCGGGGTTTGGGTATTCCGGAAGAAGATCGTGAGCGGGTTTTTGGTAAGTTTTACCGGGTGCCGCGCGCGGGTGGGGCGAGCGGAACCGGGTTGGGGCTTTCCATTTGCCGAGGGATTGTGGAGGCGCATGGGGGAAAGATTTGGGCAGAAGCGCATCCTGGCGGGGGGACGTCCATGGTGATCGAACTGCCGGTGATGAAACGTTGAGGAGTAGAGGGATATGGCAGAAAACGGTTTGAGGATATTAGTCATTGACGATGAACGCGCAATCCGGCGCTACTTGCGCACCTCCCTGGCGGTACACGGGCACGAGGTGATGGAGGCGGCGACCGGGCAAGCCGGATTGGACATGGTGCTGGCGCGGCGACCGGACTTAATCGTGCTGGACCTGGGCTTGCCGGATATGGACGGAGTAGAGGTGACACGGCGGCTGCGGGAGTGGTCGGCCACGCCAATCATCATCCTGTCGGTGCGAGACCGGGAAGATGACAAGGTGGCGGCGCTGGATGCGGGGGCGGACGATTACCTGACCAAGCCGTTTGGGATTGGGGAGTTGATGGCCAGGGTACGTGTAGCCATACGACATGTGGTTCAGCCGGTGAGTGAGCCGGTGATCGAGGTGGGCGACCTGGTGGTTGACCTGGGCAAGCGCGAGGTGACGCGGGAAGGGACGCGGATTGCGTTGACGCCGACGGAGTATGACTTGCTGCGCGTGTTGGCGCAAAACCTGGGCAAGGTGCTGACGCATACGCAATTGCTGCGGCAGGTGTGGGGGGCAGCGTACGAAGAGGAGTCGCATTTGTTGCGGGTGAATATCAGCAATTTGCGGCGGAAGATCGAGCCGAATCCGGACCAGCCGCAGTTTGTTCTGACAGAGCCGGGGGTGGGGTATCGGATGCAGGACAAATAGAGGTTAATCCGCGAATTGACGCGAATGAAACGCGAATGGAAGAGAAGAGATTCTCCACGAATTTCACGAATGACACGAATGGAAGAAGGATATTTGGTCCGCGAATGAACGTCAATGAAACGCGAATGAAAAAATGAGATCACACTTTTGACGGCTGACTGCTGACCCGTAGGAGTATTTATATGTTACGCATTGGATATATCGGGTTGGGGTTGATGGGCAAATCGATTGCCAGGAACATTCTCAAAGCAGGATTTCCGGTGGTGGTACACAACCGCAGCCGGGGCGCGGTGGAGGAGTTGGTCGCGGAGGGGGCTGTTGCGGCGGCTTCGGCAGCGGAAGTGGCCCGGAAGGTGGATGTGGTTTTCACGAATTTGCCCGACTCACCGGACGTGGAAAAGGTGGCTTTGGGATCGGGTGGGATCATCGAGGGCGCGCGCGAGGGGTTGATCTTTGTCGATAATTCCACGATTAAACCGGCCACGGCGCGTAAGATTGCGAGAGCGCTGGACGATAAGGGCGTGTTGTGCCTGGACGCGCCTGTGAGCGGCGGGGACATTGGCGCGCGCAACGGCACGCTGACCATCATGGTGGGCGGACCGGAGCAGGCGCTGGAGAAGGTCATGTCCGTGTTCCAGGCGATGGGCAAGACCGTGACCCATATTGGGGATTCGGGCGCGGGGCAAATTGCCAAGGCGGCCAACCAGATCATGGTGGCGGCGCAGATGGTGGCGATGGGCGAACTGCTGGTGTTTGCGCAAAAGGCCGGGGCTGATCCGCGCAAGGTGGTAGAGGCGATCAAGGCGGGGGCGGCGCAATGTTGGACGCTGGACGTGAAGCCGCAGCGCCTGTTTGCCGGAAACCGCCAGCCAGGGTTCAAGGCGTATATGCAGGCCAAGGATTTAAACATTGTGCTGGAATCGGCGCGAGAATTCGGCGCGCCGCTGCCCTCGCTGGCGTTGGACAGCCAGTTGTTCAATGCGATGGTGGCCCAGGGATTGGGAGAACTGGATAATTCGGCAGTGATTGCGCTGCTGGAACAAATGGCAGGGATCAAGCTGGTGGAATAAGAGACCGCGGCGTACTCGCGCCGCGCTCTCTTATTCATCCGAAAGAAGGATCAAGGGGTATTAGCCGCCGACCTTCAGAGTAAGACAGGGACCTTCGGTGCTTCCCTGG
>CAYOHX010000281.1:0-4539 GCA_964403875.1 uncultured Anaerolinea sp.
TTTCACCAATAAGCAGCAGATCGAGGATTATGGCATCGCTAAGTTCAATGAACTTTGCCGTGAGTCGGCCTTCACCTACATCCAGGATTGGGAAAAACTGACCGATCGAATCGCCTTCTGGGTGGATCTGAAAACCGCTTACGTAACCTATAAGAACGAATACATCGAGTCGGTGTGGTGGATTCTCAAGAATTTCTGGGACCGAGACTTGATCTATCGTGGATTCAAGGTTGTGCCTTACTGCCCGCGCTGCGGCACGCCGCTTTCTGACCACGAGGTGGCGTTGGGTTATGACGAAGCCGTGGACCCCTCGGTGTTCGTGCGCATGCCGCTGGTAGACCAGCCGGGCGTCTCGCTGCTGGTGTGGACGACCACGCCCTGGACTCTGCCCGCCAACGTGGCGGTGGCGGCCCACCCGGATGTGGATTACGTGAAGCTGGAGCGCGATTTGCCCGAAGGCGGCACGGAACGTCTGGTGATGGCTGAGGCGTTGGTGCAAACGGTGTTCGGCGAAGAGCCGGTGAAGGTGGTGGAGCGGATGAAGGGCAAGGCTTTGAAGGGCCTGAATTACAAACCGCTGTTCACCTTCGTGCCCCCCGACAAACCTGCTCACCGCGTGGTGCTGGCCGACTTCGTGACCATCGAGGACGGCTCGGGGCTGGTGCACATTGCCCCGGCGTTTGGCGCCGAGGATATGAACCTGTCGCAGAAGGAGAACCTGCCGGTGGTGATGACCGTGGGCGACGACGGGGCTTTCATCTCTGACGTGCGCCCGTGGGCAGGAATGTTTGTCAAAGACGCCGACCCCATGATCACCAAGGACCTGGACAACCGCGGATTGTTGTTGAAAGCCGGGACCATCACGCATACCTACCCGTTCTGCTGGCGCTGTTCGACACCGCTGTTGTATTATGCGCGCCCAACGTGGTATATCCGCACCAGCCAGTTCCGGGACCGACTGGTGGGGCTGAACGAGCGCATCAACTGGTACCCTGGGCATATCAAGAATGGGCGCTTTGGCAACTGGCTGTCCAACAACATCGACTGGGCCTTGGGACGCAACCGCTATTGGGGCACGCCGCTGCCTGTGTGGGTGTGCGATTCGTGCGATCACGAGTTGATGGTGGGCTCGGTGAAGGAGCTTTCGGAGCTGGCCGGGCGCGACCTGAGCGAGCTGGATTTGCACCGTCCGCATGTGGACGAGGTGCGCTTGCGCTGCCCCAAGTGTGAGAACGGCAAGATGAAACGCGTGCCGGAGTTGATCGATGTGTGGTTCGATTCGGGCTCCATGCCGGTGGCGCAGTGGCACTATCCGTTTGAAAATCAGGAAGCGTTTAAACAGCAGTTCTCTGCCGATTACATCTGCGAAGCGGTAGACCAGACTCGCGGTTGGTTCTACTCGCTGCATGCCATCAGCACCTTGTTGTGGGATCAGGAATGTTACAGGAACGTGCTCTGTCTGGGGCTGATCCTGGACAAGGACGGCTTGAAGATGTCCAAATCACGCGGCAACATCGTCAGCCCTTGGGAGGTGATCAACCAGCACGGCGCGGACGCGATGCGCTGGTATCTTTACACGGCGACCCCGCCTGGGCAGGAACGGCGCTTCTCTTCCGATCTGGTTGGCGAGGTGGTGAGCAATTTCACCCTTACGTTGTGGAATACTTATTCCTTCTTTACAACCTACGCCAACCTGGACGGTTGGAAGCCCGGTGAGGGCGGGGCAGTGGAGTACAGCGCTCTGGATCGCTGGCTGCTTTCGGCCCTGAATGCCCTGGCGCGGGATGTGACCGCCGCCTACGAAGCTTACGATGTGCTGGGCGCGACCCGGCCCATCGAGGTGTTTGTGGATCAGCTTTCCAACTGGTATCTGCGCCGCTCGCGACGCCGCTTCTGGAAGAGTGAATCGGACGGTGACAAGCGCGCCGCTTATGCTACTCTGTACGAAGCGTTGGTGACCTTGAGCAAATTGTTGGCCCCGGCCATGCCTTTCCTGGCGGACGAGCTGTACCAGAACCTGGTTCGCTCGGTCGATGAGGCGGCGGCCATGTCGGTCCATCTGGCCGATTGGCCGGGTTATGACGAGTCGCTGGTGGATGACCGCCTGAACAAAGAGATGGCTCTGGTGATGCGGCTGGCTTCGCTGGGCCATGCCGCCCGCAACAAAGCGAATCGCAAGGTGCGCCAGCCGCTTTCAGAGGTGGCTTTCTCGGTGGGCAACGCGGATGAACGTGGCGTTCCCGAAAAATTCGCCGACCTGCTGGAAGATGAATTGAACGTGAAGCACGTGCGCCTGTTGAGCGCCGCGGGCGAGGCGGTTTCATACAGCCTGAACCCGCTGCCCAAACAGTTGGGGCAGAAATACGGCAGCCGCTTCCCTGGCATCCGCCAGGCGGTGCTGGCCTTGGATGCGGCGCCGGCTGCACAGGCGCTGCTGGCCGGCCAAACCGTGACCGTATCTGCCAACGGAGAAAGCTACGAAGTGCTGCCTGAAGAGGTCGAAGTACGTGTGACGGCGCGAGCCGGGTATGCGGTGGCAGCCGAGGGAGCTTACCTGGCGGCCCTGGTAACCGACCTGACCCCCGAGTTGGTGCGCGAAGGCCTGGCGCGCGAGTTTGTACGCCGCGTGCAGGACCTGCGCAAGAGCGCCGGGTTGGATATCGCCGACCGCATCCGGGTGAATTATCAGGCGTCCGCGGGATTGGCCGAGGCGTTGGCGGCCTTCCGTGAGTACATCATGAACGAGACCCTGACCGTAGAGATGAACCAGGCCGCGCCTGCTGAAGGCATGGCTGTGGTGGAGGATTCCTTCGACGGAGAAAGCGTGACCGTTGGGTTGGAGAAGGCGGGGTAGCAAGAGTCCTCAACCCAGCCCTCTGCCTGACTCTCGTCAGAGCGCTGAAGCAGCGAGGGAGAGAAAGCAAACGCCTGAGGCGGGGAACTGCTTCCCCGCCTTTTGCTTTAACAAGGTTTGGGGGCAGCCTTGTTTACTTTTATGCGCGTTTTGGTACAATTTCTTATATGGATCAAGTATCTCGGAAATTGCGCGCTTTACGCCGGGAATGGCTGTGGATGGCTGTCGCCTTTTCAGGCATGGTGGCCGGGATGGGATTGGCGCTGGGCCAAAGCCTGTCTCCGGCCGGCCTGTGGGTCTGGCTGGCGACAGTTAGCGCTCTGATGCTCTACCAATTGGCGCATTTGCGGGCGCATTTGAAGGATAACGTGCCATTGAAGCAGGGCGGGGAGGTGTTTCCCAGCCTGGGCGCAGCCAATTGGGTGACCATGATGCGGGCCGGGCTGCTGGCGCTGCTGGCCGGATTTGCTTTTTCTCCGCGACCCGAAGGGTGGGCGGCCTGGCTGCCGGGGGGGCTCTATATCACTGCCGCGCTGATGGATTTCCTGGATGGATACCTGGCGCGGATCAACGGGCGGGCAAGCCGGTTGGGCGAAATTTTGGACATGCACTGGGACGGCTTCGGTATGTTGGCAGCTTGTTGGCTGTTGGTGCGGTCCGAACAGACTCAGGCGTGGTTTCTCGTCATCGGCCTGGCACGCTACCTGTTTGTAGCGGGCATGCGAATTCGAGAGTGGTTGGGTCGACCGAATTACCCATTGCCACCCAGCATGATCCGGCGGGCCATGGCCGGGGCGCAGATGGGCTTGGTGGGGGCGCTGCTTCTGCCGGTGTTTTCGCCGCCGATCACCTATGCCGCCGCGGCGGTGTTTTCGACTCCATTTCTGTTGGGTTTTACCCGAGACTGGCTGTATGTGAGCGGGGTTTTGGCTCCGCCCGCCCCGGACAAATTGAAATTGGCGACCTGGAAGGAGAGCCTGCCCCTGAGTTTGCGGGCGGCTCTGTGGGGGTTGTTGGCATTCGCGGTTGGGGCAGAGGTCCTTTCGGGTATCCCGCGCCCCGCGCTGCTGGCGATGCTGCTGGTGGGGCTGGCGGCGGTGGGCATGGGCGCGGCTGGCCGGGTGGCAGCGCTGGGCATGGCGATTCTGAGCGGGTTTGTGCTCCGGGACCATCCCGGCGCGTTCCTGTATTGGGCGATTCTGGTTGGCGGAATCGGTTTGTTTCTGGCTGGCACGGGAAAACACTCTTTATGGAAACCGGAAGATTGGCTGATTTACCACAGGCCGGGCGAAGCCCATCCCGCCGCCAGATAGGGCAGGTTCTCGGACTGGCGCTGGGCTGGGGCGCAGCTATTTTCTTGTTCTGGCTGGCGCTACGGCAGACCAATCTACGGGCCATTTGGAACGCTGTGAGCAGCCTTCAAATTTGGCAGTTGGCGGCGCTGGCGGCTGTCAACTTGCTCATTTTGGGGTTGTATGCCTGGCGCTGGCGTTTGGGAATTTCCGCGCTTGCTCATCCAGTCCGGTTGGTCTCGCTGCTGGCTTACCGGTTAGCCGCCTTTGGGGTCAGTTATTTTACCCCCGGCCCACAGGTGGGCGGCGAGCCGCTGCAAGCTTTTCTCATAACCTGAAGGTCAGTGGTTCGAATCCACTCCCCGCTACTAGGAAGGAACCAGAGTACTATGT
>CAYOHX010000282.1:0-4535 GCA_964403875.1 uncultured Anaerolinea sp.
TCGAACGCAAAGCCGACTACATCCTGGCAGTGAAAGAGAACCAAGGATATCTCTACGAGGATATTGAGCGGGCATTTGCAATGGCCTTCCAGGATCTGAACCCGTTGCAGTACCTGGATGGATATGCAAAGACGGTTGATAAGGATCATGGCAGGCTTGAGATCCGAGAATGTTGGACCCTGGCATCTGAAAATCTGTACACCTCTATTCGTAACGCCGATCAATGGGAGAAGCTGACCAGTTTGATCTGTATTCGGCGTGAACGACGCTTGCCCCAAAAAACACAGGTCGAAATGCGCTACTACATTGCCAGTCGCCCACCCAATGCCAATGATCTGTTACAAGCTATTCGTAATCACTGGGGCATTGAAAACTCTGTCCATTGGATCCTGGATGTGGCTTTTCATGAAGATCAGAGCCGGGTCCGCAAGGACCATGCTCCAGAAAACCTGGCTGTGATGCGACGAATTGCCCTCAATCTGTTACGCAAGGAGAAAACAGCTAAGGGAGGGATTCAGGCCAAACGTTTGCAATGTGGCTGGGATGAAAACTACTTCCTAAAGGTCCTCTCACTTTAGTGCAATCGCCCTAGGGTCTGTTGCCTTGTGCTGCCAGGTTAATTGCATGTTGGATTGAATGGGCATATAATTGGTACGATTAGTACACGTTCTGATGGGTGATTGGTCAACCAAGCTTCGCAAGAAAAAAAGAGGACATTTATGAAAATTGATAACAACGCCCCCTTACATGCAGAGAAAGGCATTCTCATCTCTGCGCCTGTAGAGAAGGTGTGGTCAGAAATGACCCAAATAGACCAGTGGTCTAGATGGCAACCGGATGTAACCTCATCAAAAGTAGAGGGTGCTCTGGCGCCTGGAGCGATATTTCATTGGAAAGCAAAGGGTCTGAATATCACATCAACCATTGGAAAGTTAGAACCAATGCGAAGCGTTGGCTGGACAGGCAACTCTGTGGGCATGCAAGCAATCCATCTATGGACATTTGAGAGCCGCACAGATGGCACCTATGTTAAGACGGAAGAATCTCTTTCAGGCTGGTTTCCACGAATATTAAAATTAATCGATCCGAAGTTTTTGGAAAAATCACTTCAAAATTCTTTGCAGGTGCTTAAAACGCATGTGGAAGGATCGCTATGAGTTCGCACCCCGTTAATTTAGGGCTGCGCTTTTTGCTTGAGTTAGCCGCCCTGGTTTCTATTGGAGTCTGGGGCTGGCAAAAGGGCGAAGGTTGGGTCAGATTCTTACTGGCGGTAGGGATCCCGGTCATCGCAGCAACGCTTTGGGCTACCTTCCGTGTTCCTAATGACCCGGGACCAGCACCAGTTGCCGTACCGGGTATTCTGCGGCTCCTATTTGAGTTGGGGTTGTTTGGGTTTGCCACCTGGGCGCTTTATGATTCAAAATTCATAACATTGGCCTGGATTTTTGGCGTCATTACATTCTTGCACTACGTTTCATCCTACGACCGTATTTTGTGGATTATCAAACAGTAAAGCGGATATACTTTCATTGATAAAGCAGTGTAGACTTTTGGTTCTTCGTAGGTTGGGTTTCGGGGCCATCGTTTGATACTGGATGATCAAGCGTCTGCCCCGAAACTCGACAAATGCTTCTACTTCCCAGGTAAATCCCATGCAAAACCCTGCCACCCCTTCCGTCACCCCCCGCCCGCGCCTTGCGTGGGGCCTGCTGGGCGTGTTAATCGCCTTGAGCGCGCCCGTCGTGCAGGTGCTTTTTGCACCCTGGTTCGAGCGCACATTTGAATTCCCCATGGACCGCCTGGTCAGCCTGGCTCCCTTCTGGATCGCGTTGATTCTTGCCCTGGGCATTGCCCACTTCATCGAGGGTTACCCCCTGGCGACCTTTGGCTTCCGGCGCAGCCAGAAAACGCTGCGTGCCCGCCTCATCGAGTGGATTTTTTCGGTGCTGGCTGCATTGGTAATCGCCACGGTGATTATCACCTTTTCGACCTACGTCCGCCAGTGGTTGACGGGAGAACCGGCCTCTGTGCTAAAGGTCACGCGCATGTTACCGTATTGGGTTTTGATTCCTGCCTGGATCACCGGCTCGTTCACCGAAGAGGTGTTGTTCCGCAGTTACTCGATTGAGCGCCTGGCGCAAATCACCGGGCGGCGCTGGCTGGCGGCCTTGATCACCGTGCTGGCGTTCGCCTTCCTGCATGCCCTCACCTGGGATTGGATCCACGTTCTCACCGCGGTGCTGCCCGGCGGCATCCTGCTCACGCTTTTCTACCTGTGGCGGCGCAACCTGGCTCTCGTCGTGCTCGTCCACGCCATCATCAATGCCCCCCTGCTCTTGCTCCCGCTGATTGCGCCGTATATGTAGGCTTCGCGGGCGTCTGGCAGTAGTACCCGCCACCTTCTGCCTTGCGTCGTGAACACTAACCCCTGCCGGCAAAAGCGTATATACGATGCATAGTTTTCAGGATGAGGTCATGTTAACCCAAAAAACTTTCCCCGCTAAATTCACAGCCCGAATAATTGCCTTCGCGCTCGATTACATCTTAATTGCAGTCTACCTGGCATTCGTCGTTGCGCTGGGCGTCGTGCTCAACACCTTTTTTCCTGCGACCGCAAACAAGCTGTTCTCAAATCCGCTCTCCGGCCAATTGACCGGCTTTTTGCTGCTAACCTTGCCCGTAAGCCTATACTTCGTACTGTTCGAGTCTTCGGCGCAGCAGGCTACATGGGGCAAGCGCAAAAGAGGTCTGCAAGTCACCCGAACCGATGGTTCGCGATTGAGCTTTCTCCGTTCCGGCAGCCGTACTTTGCTCAAGTTCATCCCCTGGGAGTTGGCGCACACATGCATTTGGCAGATAAGTTTCGCCCAACAAGAGCCTTCGCCGCTCATCACGCTGGGATTTGTGCTGGTTTGGATATTGATCGGTGCGAACATCCTCAGCCTGTGGATTAGCCCCGCGAATCAGACACTGTATGATCGGCTTGCCGGCACCCACGTTGTGGTCAAAACGGTGCTTCATAATCAGGTCAAGGAAATGCGGTGAGCAAAGAAGCAAAGATCGTCATCGGAGTTCTAATCGGCCCTTTTCACCATAGGTGTGAGTAGTTATCGTTTTTTTTGAATATCCCCCATGCCCCACCCAAGTCCGCGGATCAATCTCCTCCCCTCCATTCGCGGACAACCCTCTTTTCTTCCAATTTGTGGAATTCGTGGAAATACATCTTCTCTTCATTCGCGAAACCCTGGCCGGGCCAGTGCCATTCGTGGAGAATCTTCTTCATTTCCCTATTCGCGCTTATTTGCGAAACCCTGTCCGGGCCAGGGCCTTTCGCGGACAAACCTCTTCTCTTCCAATATGCTGTACAATACCCCTATGCCTGGAATTCTCTACGCCCTAATCACCGTTCTGGCCTGGGGTACCTGGCTGACCCCCTCGCAGAACATCCCCTTCCGCAACCAGCAAATCAAGACCTTCTATGTGGCCGCAGCGAACCTGGTCCTGGCTTTATTCGTGCTGCTCATCCGTGGTGGCGAAAGCCTCAGTTGGGCCGTGTTCTGGCCGCCCTTTCTCGGCGGGCTGGTCTGGGCCGTCAGCGGCTTTCTGGCCTTCACCGGCACCAACCGCCTGGGCATGGCCCGCGCCTTTGGCATTTGGGCCCCGGTCAACGTCCTGGTCAGCATCCTCTGGGGGGTGATCCTCTTCGGCGAACTCATTCACGACGGCCCCCAACGGCTGGCCCTGTTTGCCCTGGCCCTGGTCATCGCCCTCACCGGCGTGTTGCTCATCATCTTTGCCAAAGGCTTGCGCTCCTCCGGCCCCGCCGACCCCCACGCCCGCGCCGGGCTGTGGGCCGCCGTTGGCGCAGGGGTCTTGTGGGGCAGCTACTTCATCCCGGTTCAGCTTTCGGCTGCCTCCATGTGGGTGGCGGCTTTCCCCCTGGCGGTGGGTATCTTCGTGGGCAGCGCCCTCCTGGCGGCTTTCACGCGCCAACCCCTGCGCCTCGATCACGCCAGCCATTATGCGCGCGTCCTCTCCACCGGCTTGCTGTGGGGCATCGGCAACTACGGCATGTTGCTGCTGGTGGGTGAGTTTGGCGCGGGGCGCGGCTTCACCATCTCGCAGTTGGGCATCGTCGTCAACGGCCTCATGGGCGTCTACCTGCTCAAAGACCCACCTCCAAAATCCCGCGCTGCCGCTTTCACCTTGCTGGGTTGCATTTTGGCAACTTTGGGCGGAGTGTTGATGGGGGGAGGCAACTAGGTTCAACAGTTTCTTCGGGGTATGTTATAATCCTGGCCTATCATTTCCCCGTATATCGAATTAAACACAGACGGATTGGGAGGGTTTCATGGAGTCGTCTAAGTTCTCTCGTCGCCAGGCGCTCAAAGTAATTGCTGCAGCCGGAGGTGGGCTGGCGCTTGGCTTTGTGCCTGCTGCCTGGAAGACACCTGTGATCGAAGGCGGTACACTGCCCGTCCACGCGCAGACATCAAACCCTGGCCCTGTGGAAACCCCAACTACCCCCGCCCCTC
>CAYOHX010000283.1:0-4525 GCA_964403875.1 uncultured Anaerolinea sp.
GCAGGACGTAGGAGATGAGGCGCCCGATGGCTTCGGAGACGGCGGCGGTGTCGGAGCCGGCTTTGGCGGAGTTGAGGAAGACCTCGAAGGGCTGGGAGCCGCCGTTCTCGTTGACGGTGATGTAGGTGCGGCCGAGGGGCGTTTCGATGGAGTAAGTGTAGCCGGGCAGGTATTGCGGGCGGGGCTTGCGCATTTCGTGCCAGATCATGGGCTGCTCGACGGGTTTCTCAGCGGGTTCGCCTTCTTTTTTCTTGGCGGTAGCGTGGGTTTCGAGGACGACTTTATCGCGCGAGCCGGTGACGTAGACGGTGATGCCTTTGCAGCCGAGCTCCCAGGCGAGCATGTAGGCGGTAGCGACTTCTTCTTCGGTGGCGCCAGGGGGGAAGTTGATGGTTTTACTGAGGCTGTTGTCGACAAAGGCTTGTAGGGCGGCCTGCATGCGGACGTGCTCTTCGGCGCTGATGTCGGCGGAGACGGCGAAGACACTGCGGACGTGTTCAGGGAGGGCATCGACGTTTTGGCAGGTGCCTTCGCGCATGATTTGTTCGAGGATTTCTTCGCGCTTTTCGGGTTCAATGCCGGCCTGGAGGAGGGCTTCTTCGAAAGCGGGGGAGGCGTAGGTGAGTTGGAGGTCTTTCCCGTTGTCGTTGACGTGGCGGATGTAGGCAAGGGCGAAGACGGGTTCGCAGCCGTAGCCTTCGCAACCGGCGACGGTGGCGATGGTGCCGGTGGGGGCGATGGTGGTTTGGGCGGCGTTGCGGATTCCGTATTGGAGGATGCCTTCGCGGATGGCGGACCAGTCGATGGCGGGGCGGCCGTAGGAGTGCTCGTAGGGCACCACGGATTGGGGGATTTCCCAGGAGAGGTTTTGGGGATCGTAGATGCTGCCCTGAATAGCGGGGAAAGCACCGCGCGATTTGGCCAGTTCGACGCTGGTGACCATGCAGTAGTAGCGGACGAATTCCATGACCTGCGCGCCGAATTCCTGCCCTTCGGGGGAGCCGTAGCGGATTCCGCAGTGGTACATGAGGTCGGCCAAACCCATGATGCCGAGGCCGATGCGGCGGGCGCGGTGGGCAGCTTCTTTCAGTTGCGGCACGGAGGGGACGTAGGCGTTGGCTTCGATGACGTCATCGAGGAAGACGGTGGAGAGGACCACAGAGCGGCGGAGTTCTTCCCAGTCGACGGTACCGCCCTCACCGAGGTGTTCGGCGAGGTTGACAGAGCCCAGGCAGCAGTTTTCGTAGGGACCCAGCCATTGTTCACCACAGGGGTTTGTGGCTTCGAGCTGGTAGAGGTGGGGGACCGGGTTGGAGCGGTTTGCGGCGTCGAGAAAGAGGACCCCGGGCTCACCGTTGTGGTGAGCTTGCTTGACAATCTGATTATAGAGGTCGCGGGCGCGGACGGTTTTGTAGGTGCGCACGGGCAACCCGGCGGATTCGGCTTGCTCGAGGGTGCCACGGAAGGATTTGTAGACGGGGTTGGCCACGTCGGGAAAGCGCAGTTCCCAATCGGCGTCTTCTTTGACAGCGCGCATGAAGGCGTCGGTGATGCCGACAGAGATGTTGAAGTTGGTGATGGCGTTTTCATTCGTTTTGCAGGCGATGAACTCTTCCACGTCGGGATGGTCGACGCGCAAGACGCCCATGTTAGCGCCGCGGCGGGTGCCGCCCTGGGCCACTTCGCCGAAGGCGTGATCGTAGACACGGAGGAATCCCACCGGGCCCGTGGCCCTGCCTGCCGAGGATTTGACCATTGCGCCAGCGGGACGCAGACGGGAGAAGGAGAAGCCGTTGCCGCCGCCGGTTTGCTGGATGAGTGCAGCGTCGCGGAGAGTTTGGAAGATGCCGGCGGGGTCGCGGCCCATGTCGTCGACAATGGGCAAGACGAAGCAAGCAGCGAGTTGACCGAGGGGGGTGCCTGCGCCGGTGAAGGTGGGCGAATTGGGGAAGAATTTCTTGGAGGTCAACAGGTGGTAAAAGTCGCGCGCGCGCTGCATGACCTCGCCGTCCCAAGCGCTTTCAACGATGGCAATGTTATAGGCCACACGCCAGAACATATCTTCAACGGATTCGACGGGGCTGCCGTCTTCTCCACGGCGGACGTAACGACGGAGGAGCACCTGGCGAGCGTTCTCGGTGAGCTCTACGGCGGGAAGGTCTTCGGGGCGGAAGGGAATGGTCAATAAACCAGACTGCACGTAACTTTGTTCATCGTTTGTTGACATTAGGTGTCTCCTCGTCGCGTAATAATCGATCGATTTCGTTGCGGATGGCACGTAAATCGTCTAAACCTAAATAAACAATGCCGTAGCGGATGTAGGCGATGTGGTCCATTTCTTTGAGGCCGGTAACGACCATGTCGCCGACCACCCGGGAGCTGACCTCGGAGCGGCCCATGCGCTGGAGGGAGGTCTCGATCTCGCCGACAAGGCGATCGATGGCGGCGGCGGAGACGGGGCGCTTGGCGCAGGCGATGCGGATGCCGCGCATGAGCTTCTCACGGTCGAATTCCTCGCGGGTGCCATCCTTCTTGATGATGAGGGGAATGGCCAGGAGAGGGCGCTCGACGGTGGTGAAGCGCTGACGGCAGGCTATACATTCGCGGCGACGACGGACAACGCCGCGGCTATCGTGGGTGGTATCAAGCACCTTCGAGTCTTCGTTCTGACAATATGGGCAGCGCATTTACATCCTCCGGTAGAAGGTTCCCCCCTTCAGGACGAAAAAACCACCGTATATATGGTGGTGTTGCTTTCATTAGGCCGTACATTTACGGGCAGTTCAATTCTAGCACAAAGGAGAAAGGGAGGCAAGCGATTTTCCGGGTTGTTAACATTAAAATTCCGACATGAAAAACTTGTTCTATTTAATGTTTCCTCCCCCACATTTACCGGTTTCTAGAATGGCGAATACGCATAGTCCTCAAGCATATACAGGCGGGGAGGCGGGTGAGGGAAGCTGGTAGCCAGATATGCGGATGGGGAAAAAAATTATTAACGGAATGTACGGATAATGTTAAGAAATGGCGTGCAGAGATGCCCCGCTGCGATGGCGTTTTAGGAGGCGGGCAGACGGGAAGTAACGCTTTCACCCTGCCCCTCTCCCACCGGGAGAGGGAACAGAATTGCAGGTGAAAACAAAACGCCCCGAAGTTTGAGCTTCGGGGTGTTTTGTTTAGACAAATCCGAGTTTAGTAGGAGACGAGGCGAGGCAGGGCCTTGGCCTGGGCGATCCAGTCGGCCACCTTGGCCTGGGTGGGCAATTGGCGCACCAGTTTCTTCTCGGTGTTGACCTCGACCATCTTTTTGTACAGGTTTTCGGCATTGCGGGTGGCTAATTCAACAACCGTGTCTACGCCGGCTTCTTCGAGCAGGTCGGAGTATTCGGAGCCGACACCCTTAATGCGGTACAGGTCGGCGTGGTTGACCCATTCGAGAATCAGCTTGTGGGGGATGCCGGACTTCTCTTCCAAGTCAGTGCGGCCCTTGGGGCTGCCCCCAGCGGCGAGTAGCGCATTCACAGTTTTGACGCCAGCTTTGGCCAATTTTTCCGCATACGCGGGACCAATGCCCTCAATATCTTTCAAGTTTGCCATATTCCCTCCATGTAGATATAAATCAAATATGTCTCTGCCAATAGCATCCAAACGGCGCTTTGGTTCGAGCTTTGTCCGTCGGACGTTGAGGTTCGTTTGAACCAGCAATCCATAACTATTATAGGCCTAAAACGCGGATTCGTACAAACAGAAGCACATTCCAATATGACGGTCTTCTGGACAGGTTGGGGAGGCTTGTTATGAGTTACGGCCATTGCCGTGCTGAAATTTGGGTGAGGTCTGATCGCCCAGGGATCACCCGCAAATCATCTGAAAGGCGGCTTGACAAGGGCTCCGCGAAAACCGATAATTTAATCATAAGCACTCAGAGGGCGGGGCAAGCCCCCGGATCAGATAAGGAGCACGGAATGGCAACAGTTAAGGATCTTCTCCAAGGAAAAGGGCACGAAGTTTTTACCACCGAGCCAGGCGTCAGTTTGCAGCAGGCGCTGACGTTGATGGCCGAAAAGCACATTGGCGCGCTGCCGGTGACCGAGGCGGGCCGCGTGGTGGGGATCTTTTCGGAGCGTGATTTCGCGCGCTATGCCGCCTCACACAGCGATTGCCTGGATTTACAGGTGCCGGTGAAGGAACTGATGAGCCACCCGGTGTACTTTGTGAGTCCGGAGCAGACGGTGGACGAGTGTATGACGGTGATGACGGCGAAGAAGCTGCGCCATCTGCCGGTGCTGGACGAAGGCCGCTTGATCGGGCTGGTGTCGATCGGCGACGTAGTCAAGTCGCAGTTGGCGGACAAGCAAAATACCATCGAACTGCTGGAACATTTCCTGTGGGTGAACATGATTTAGGACAGGCGCATCTGATATAATCAGCCGGTTCATCCAACTTAAATAGGTGAATCAGGCTTAAAAATCCCATCTCCATCAGAGACGGAGAAAAACGAAAAAGGTGATTTCGGCGCTGGCCA
>CAYOHX010000284.1:0-4448 GCA_964403875.1 uncultured Anaerolinea sp.
GAGCACGTTCAGGCTCTATGCCGGGATGTCAGAGGTCAGATGTCAGAGGTCAGAACCGGGGAGCGCGGGGGTTTTGCTGACCTCTGACCACTGATCTCTGACTACTCGCGGACGAAGTCCGCGCTCAATCTCGTCAAGCGAGTATGGGGTGTTCTGACCTTTATCCAGTTTATCGGGGAGCAGTTACCACCCTTTGTGATCCATCTTTCGCTGGAACGCATTATAATTTGTGTGGGTGATAGAGACTTTAATCTTGTCTTCCCAATTCAGGGGGAAGTTGCACAGGGATTTTTCTGGATCAATTTTGTGGACTGTAACATACCGGAGCGTTGCCCCCCTCTGCGGTATCATCCAAGATGACAAGTGTTTGCAGCCAGTCAAACTGGTCACACATCGAGGAGGCGTTACTTGAAATATTCGGTTACCGGGGTTGTCACCAGGGTCCTGCCAGTTCGTCGTTCATACAGCTATAGCGTCGATCTTGTTAACGGCAAACGATATCAAATTTCCTCAGACAAAATACGCTTGCATCCAGAAAGACGCAGTCTGCGCAAAGGCGCAATCCTGGGCTTGGAATTTGATGAAATCAACCGGTTTACAATCCGCGTGATCAAGGAACATGACCAGGCAACAGTCACCGGCATTGATCCTGAACAGAGAATCGCATCCATCCAGACAAAAAATTGCGGCAGATTCAGAATTCGCCTATTACCAGAGGGTATACAACGTATTCGCGTCGGCGATATGGTGGATGTTGATATTTCCTATTCTGACGAGGGCACACAAAGTCTGCAGTTGCAGCTCATCCACCCCCGAACGAATCAGGAACGCTCCAGCAATAAGCGGGGTGGCACAACAACGGCCTCATCTAAAAAAGAACCATCCGGCACCCAGACATCCACCCCGCCCCCAATCCAGGACACACACCCTTCCCAGGATCGAATCGAAGCCGAAACAATCGGTGTGGATGCGCTCATGCTCGAGAGGATCAAGCAAGAAAACCACCGATTTGAAATTGTGTCATTCATCGAAAAACATAAAAACGACGGACTTATTGACTGGTACGATATCAAAAAAGGCCGCCTTGCTCAAATGGGCGAACCCGGCCAGCAACTTCACCCCGTAATCCAGTCTGCCATCCGAACCGCCATACCGGAATTCCGTGGCTTCTTTCACCACCAGGCCCTGGCGCTGGATGTCATCCGTCAAAAACAAAACCTGGTGATTGTCACCCAGACCGCCAGCGGCAAAACCCTGTCTTACAACCCTGCCATTTTCGAATTCCTGATTAACAACCCGCAGGGACACGTCCTGTACATCTTCCCGCTTAATGCATTAATGATGGACCAGCTTGAGAAGGTCAATGCCATGACTCAAGCACTGCAAACACAAGGCTTGAATTTCACTGCAGAGCAGATGGTGGGTCACATGGTAAAGGAAGAAAGGGATAGAATTGCCCTTTTATGTCCCAATATTGTCGTAACCAACCCCGAGATGCTCAATTTTCTCCTCGACAGGGCAGGCAATGAGTGGCGTGGCTTTTTTTCCAATCTGAATCTGATTGTTGTTGATGAAGTACATTCATACCGAGGCCTGTTCGGTGTGCACATGACCGGTATCATGCGCCGGTTGTTGATCACCTCCCGACGTCTTGGCAGCGATCCCCGTTTTGTGATCTCTTCTGCAACCGTCAATAACCCCAAAGATCTCGCCGCACGCCTGACTTCCCTCCCCGAAAGCGAATTCACGCTCCTGGGGCCGGATCAGGACGGATCAATGCAGGCGGACAAGCACTGGTTGGTACTCAATCCCAACTGGGGAGTTTCAAGCGGACGTTATGACAATTACCGCGAGGTGGCCGCGCAGGTCTTTGTGGAAATGCTTCTTTGTAAGAATAGATTGGGTGGCAACTCGCCACTCAACACCATCCTGTTCTGTCGCTCAATGCGCGATGTACGCGCCATTAAAACCCTGGTTGACCGGCAAATGGATCGGCTTGCGCCGATGCTCAAAAACAAAGTACGAGCGTACATTTCCGCCAATTTAACCATGGATACCAAACGCGAAATCTACAACGGTTTGCGTAATGGCGATTTACTTGGGGTCATCTCCACCAATGCCCTGGAAGCCGGCATCGACATCGGCGCATTGGACGCCTGCATCATCGCCGGATTTCCTTTCTCGGTAATGACCCTGCGCCAAATGGCAGGTCGGGTGGGGCGAAAACAGGAAGGCGTGGTGTGCTTCATCCCCGCGCCGATGAGTTGGCTTGATCAGTATTACAGTTATCACCCAAATCTGTTGCTCACCCAGCCTCCCGAAGAATTTGTCATCGACCCTCAAAATCCATACATCGCCCGGAAACATATCAATGCAACCGCCTGCCTAGGTCCGATCTTCGATGAAACACTGCTTAAGTACTGGGGACCGAACGCCGCGGCAATCGCCGAAAGAGCTCAAGATGACAGGGTAATGAGGAGACAAGGGACAACATGGGTGGGGACACGACGCAATTTTGAAGACCAGGATGATGTTTACAATATCGGTAATATTCGCTCCAATGTGCAAATCCCCTATGTTGTGTGCCGAATAGGAGGTGAATGTCAGTTCACTACTGCCTGCTTCGACCAAAACAAATGCGAATGTAGAAACCGCATCACCTTGATGGATCAACAATATGTATACCGTGATTGCCATCCAGGGGCGGTGTATGAAGCGCCGGATCAGGGTCTGTTTCGGATAAAGTCTGTTGATAATGCCCGGCGGATGGTCAAGGCTGAAGCATTGTCTGAAAATTGCCCCGACCGCACCTATGTGGAAGCCGATGTTTTTATTGAGTTCGGTGATAAGGCTCGAGCCAGAAAACAAATCATTCAAGGTGTGGAAGTGGCATGGGGTGGAGCCACCGTAACACGGGTATTCACCGGCTACAATGAGTACGTTCTGCAACCAGCCATGCGCTGCCGAACCTGCAAAAAAGAATATGATGCAACCATTACTCACTGCCCGAAATGTAAAAAACCAACCGAGCAATTTTTCAATCACTCAAAACCAGAACGTAAAGACTTCCCTGCTCCATACCAGCAAGGGTTTCGCATTGTCCTGCACACCATGGCCTGCTGGCTCACCATCCAACCACAGATCGAATCATTACTTAATTCCTGCTCAGCATGCAGGTTACCCGGAGATCAAAATTTGGTGCTCTCCTGGTTAAAAAGACCTTTGGACCTAGATTCCCTGCCGCCAAGACTGCGACTGAAGGATGCGGAAAGACAACTGATTGTTGAATACCACAATCTGGCCTCTGAGCAGTTAATGAGGATGAGCCCATCATCCAAAGATGTAATCCTTTTCCCGGGAATCTATGACCAATGTTTGCTCCCAGCTTTGCGAAAATCAACCAATGAAAGCAGGGCGCTCGAGCTGTTCGAAGCCCTCACCGACTATCCTGTTACCAACAATCTGCATCACATCTGTCGTGACTGCCAGCGAAGCGCGCTTTTCCCTGCCATGCACACCGTCGAACATGTTGTGGATGCCCGCTATCCCTCTGTTGCACTGGGCGACCGATCGGATGTGGGATCTCTTTCCACTCTCGGACATCCCGCCACCGGTCTCCCAACCATCTTCTGGTTTGATAATTACGAGGGCGGCTTGGGTGCTGCTGAAAAAATATATGAATTGATCCAACGCTTGCTCGAATCCGGCTTTGAAACGCTAAAAACATGCTCATGTTCTACCCTCGAAGGTTGTCCGCGCTGTACATACATCCCCGATTGCAGCAGTGGGAATTCAGATCTAAGCAAGCCGGCTGGTATTCAACTAATATCTAGATTGCTTGGCCGTGAAACTCCTGTGGATTTTGCCCCCTTCCTTTATTCAAGCCAACGTTCTCAAGATTTCGATAAGTCCTACAGAACGAATGAAACTGCCACGACTGAACAGGGTATCGGAGAAGAAGCACCAGAACCCGCTCCTGCCATGGACCCTTACCAGATGTTGCGTATCCAACGGAATGTGCACTTGCCGGTTATCAACAAAGCGTTTGAAGTACGTTCACGTGAGATCACTCATGAGACCCCTCCGCTACGGGCAGAACAACTTAATCAAGCCTATCAGGCTGTAATTCACGGAAACTTCCTCTCCGAATGGCAGAATTTCCCTGGTGTCCGCCCGTATGAAATACTTGAAATCCTGCCAAGTGCCAGTACCCGGATGATCCAACAGGTGTATCGGACGATCGCCCTGAATGTTCATCCAGACGCCAACACGGACCGTATTGAGTGGGCAAATGAGATGATGAAACAGCTCAACGCTGCATATGAAGAGATAATTAACGAGCGGAAAGATTAAAAGTAAGCGGCTTGAAGAAATGACATTTTCTCTCCTCGCTTATATAATTAACCTCGCTCTACAAAAAACATTTTTTACAGGGGGTGAAGATAATG
>CAYOHX010000285.1:0-4440 GCA_964403875.1 uncultured Anaerolinea sp.
CTGGCAAAGTGCGCTTCGAATACCACCACTTCATCGTCATCGATGGCAATGTGGGCGGTGTCGAGTCGCGCCAGGCGGCGCAGGCCAGTGAGTGCGCCGCCGACCAGGGCGCATTCTGGGATTATCACGAAATTCTGTTTGCCAACCAGCAGGGCGAGGGGGCCGGGGCCTTCAGCGATGACCGCCTGAAAGCTTTTGCCGCAGCGCTTGACCTGGATGCGGCGCAGTTCAATGCCTGCCTCAATTCAGCCGCCGCTGCTGAAAAGGTCAAGGCCGATGAGGCTACGGCGCGTTCTCTCAAGGTAAATGCCACCCCCGCAGTGTTTGTCAATGACACGCGGATCGAGAATCCGCTCAACTTCGAAGTGATCAAGGCCGCCATTGATGCTGAGCTTGCTGCCGCTTCGAATTATTGCTCTGGTGCGCCTGCCTTGATCTGTGATGCTTTTCTACGCCGCTCGGCTCTGGTTTTTTCGATCATCGGGCTGCTGGTGTCGATCTATCTGGTGTTTATCAAGTTCTTTCCCACCTCTACCCTGTGCGTGGGCGCGGGTGGGTGCGATGTAGTCAATACCAGCGTGTATTCCGAAATCGCCGGTATTCCCATCGCTGCCCTGGGCGCGCTGGCCTATGCCTTCGTGCTGGCGCTGCTGCTTTTAGAGAGCAAAAACAGCTTCGTTGAGCAGTGGGGCCCGCTGGCCGTCTTTGGCGTGGCCCTGGCCGGGACGATCTATTCCGCCTACCTGACCTATATTGAGCTGAGGTGCTACATGCCGTTTGTCCCTACTGTGTGACCTCGGCAGTGGCAATGCTGCTGCTCTTTGCCGCCGCAACGGTACGCCTGCGCAAGTACGTGTGAACACTGGTGATTACCCGGGCCGTCCAATCGATTGGTTGGACGGCCTTTTTTCTTTCTTCCCCATCAATCTGTGATACTTTTTGTGCTTTGCCGTATATAGTTATGAGATGATCACTCAACTGGAACTGGTCAGGCGTTGGTTGGGGCAGGCGGAACCTGTGGATTGGGAGGTGGTGATCACCGCTGAGCTTCCGCGCATATTCAACTATTTCCGCTATCAAGGTCTGGGCGACGATGTCGCTGAAGACCTTGCGGCTGCTACCCTTGAAAAGGTCTGGCGGGCGCGAGCATCGTACCGCAGCGATAAGGCCGGGGTTGGAACCTGGTTGATGGCCATTGCCCGGCGCACCGCGATCGATCATTTTCGCTCCAGCCAGCCCGAAGTTGATCTGGAGGTGCTGGAAGAAACGCACCGTGCGCTCGCTGTTCATTCCGAACCCGAAGAAACTCTTCAGCGCCGTGAGGAAATCGAGCGCCTGCGCTGCCTGCTGGCTGCCCTACCTGAACGGGAACGCGAGTTGGTAGCGCTCAAGTATGGCGCGGAAATGACCAATCGCGCCATCGCCAAACTGACCGGCCTATCTGAATCCAACGTTGGAACGATCCTGCACCGTGTGGTGAGCCATCTGCGCGTGCAAATGGAGTTCGACCGATGAACGATCAATTTCTGCAGAACTATCGCAAACCGCCGCGGCAAGCATTCATCCAGGCGCTGCGCAGCCGCCTGGAAATCCATCAAAGAAAGGCGGAAAAAATGTCAACTTTCCATTTACGTCCCGTTTTACTGGGGGCGCTTACCCTCATCCTGGCCCTGGCGCTGGTTTTGTCCATCTCTCCTACGGCGCGCGCCCAGGTGCAGGATTGGATCGGCCAGGTGGGCGGCGTATTGTTCACGGCCACCACCCGTTATCCAGGTGGTGGGCCGGTGACCACAGTGAACGAGGATCAAATGTCCATCGCGGAGGCGCGCGAGACGCTGCCCTTTGCCATTAACCTTCCCACCTGGGTTCCCGAAGGCTACACCCTGCGCGAGCAGGTCACCGTGCCGCATTTTGAAGACCAACTGGCCCGGGTAGCGATCCGCTGGAGCGCCCCGGAGAAAGCCGAACTGATGTTGACCATCGAAGAGCGCCCCGCAGGGGTCGAAAATCGCTGGGTCATTGGAGATGGCAGCCTGCAAGAGATCACCGTCCACGGGCAGCCCGCGGCCCTGGTGCGCGGCGCCTGGGACTACAACGAAAAACAATGGAGCCACCTGGGCGTATTGACCCTTTTCTGGCCGCAGGATGGACAAACATATAATCTCCAGGCCCATGAGGAATATATTTCGATCGAAGATCTGGTCCGCATCGCCGAATCGATCCCATAATTGAGAAGAAGCACGGGCTGCCTGGAGGTTTTTCCCAGGCAGCCCGTGGTAAAGATTCAAATAGCGTCTTGTTGTAACTGCTTAGGCATAGGTGGAAAGAATGACGCTTGTAGGTGGCGAGATCCAGAAAAGCCCACTTGCTTGAAAATCTACTTTGGTTTCGTAATGATCAGGGCATTCAGATCGGAATTCTCTTTCCAATACTGATCAGGAAATTTAAAATCCTGCCCTACCCAAACCTCTGTTCCTCGCAGTTCTCTTAATTCTCGCTCAAATTCAAGACGGGTCTTGCCATCTCCTAAAAAGCGAATGGTTTGTGGGTATGAACTGGGTTCAATGATTATGTAATAATCACCATCTTCCAACCAATCAAGTGCTCGGTTGATAAAGGTGTCATCGACCAACCCTCTAAGCGGTAATTGTTTATCACGCAACATGAAACAAACAGCACCTGGACTAGCTTTCGTTATCAGGTCTTCATATTGCAAGTAGTTTTTCAAGATGTAAAAACCCCCGCTTGTGCCACTGTGGGGACGATCAAGCTCGACAAATAATTCTGTGGATGCCGAGAACCAATCCTGCAAGATTTGGGTAACAATCGGTTCAGAAAAAGTATAAGGACCCATAGCGTTTCCTAAATTGTAACCGATCAGAAACACAAAGCCTGAAAAACATTGTCAAAAACACAAAAGCCAGGGAAAATCTAAACATGGATCAACTTCGTCCACTCCAACCCGAGGAAATTCACACGGCTTATGAGCAAGGGGAACAGGCTGTGGTAAAGCTGGTTGCTGATTGGACAGCAGAGCAGTTAGCCTTCATCAAGTTATTAGAAGACCGTATTCAGGCACTAGAAGACCGACTGGCGAAGAACAGCAGCAACAGTGGGAAACCGCCTTCCAGTGATGGGTTGAAAAAGAAACCCAAAAGCCTGCGGCACAAGAGCGGCAAGAAGAGTGGCGGGCAGCCGGGGCATCCGGGCACAACCCTCCAGATGGTAGCGCATCCTGATCATGTCGAAAGGCATCGGGTGCGCCGCTGCCGCCATTGTCAGGCATCGTTGGAAGCGGTGACAGCTCAGGATTACGAAAAGCGGCAGGTGTTTGATCTGCCACCGGTGCAGGTGGAAGTGACCGAACATCAGGCCGAGATCAAAGAATGCCCCATCTGCCATTCGCTCACCACAGCCGACTTTCCAGCAGAGATCAACCAACCGGTGCAGTATGGCAAACGGCTCAAAGCGCAGATGGTGTATTTCCACCAGCAGCATTTTGTGCCCTTGGAACGCACCGCTGAGATCCTCGAAGACCTCTACGACCAACCGGTGAGTGAAGGCACGATTGTCGAAGCCTGTCACACCATTGCGCAGCGGGTGCAGCCAGTCTACCAAGCGATCAAAGCGGAATTGCAGGAGACCGAGGAGCCGGGGCACTTCGATGAAACTGGTGGGCGGGTAGAGAAAACCCTGTGGTGGTTCCATGTGGCATGTACCGCAATGGTCACTTACTATGAAGCGCACGCCAAGCGAGGCAAGCAGGCCCTGGAAGCCATCGGGATCTTCCCGCACTTCCACGGCACCGCGCTGCATGATGCCTATCGCTCGTACTTCCAGTACCAAAGCGTGCGCCATGCCTTGTGCAATGCCCATCACCTACGCGAGCTGACCTTTATCTTCGAGCAGTATCAGCAAAGTTGGGCGGATGAGATGATGAACCTGTTACGGGAGATCAAAACCGCCGTGGAGGCGGCCCAACTGCTCCAGGATCACTTAACTCCCGCCCAAATCGCCAACTTTGATACCCGCTACGATGCCATTCTCACGGCAGGCTTTCAGGCCAACCTGGTTTCCCTACCTGTCGAACCGATCCCCAAGAAACGGGGCAAGCCCAAACAACATCCGGCAAAAAATCTGCTTGATCATTTGCAGTTGCGCAAGCGCGAAACACTAGCTTTTATGGTTGATTTTAAGGTGCCGTTTGACAATAACCAGGCCGAACGTGACCTGCGCATGGTCAAACTCAAGCAAAAAGTGTCGGGTTGTTTTCGTTCTCAAGATGGCGCTCAGACCTTTTGCCAGATCCGCAGTTACATCTCAACCGCTCGAAAAAACGGCCAACGCGTTTTGAATGTGCTGCAACTGGCTTTGTCCGGTTCGCCCTATGCCCCTCCTTTCCTTCAGCCTCGGCTCTCACCGAATGCCTGAGCAGTTACG